>JBJXFD010000026.1:0-7193 GCA_046153985.1 Saprospiraceae bacterium | reverse complement strand
GCCATATCTATTTACTTCCGAGTCCGTCTCCGAAGGACATCCGGATAAAGTTGCCGATCAGATATCGGACGCGCTCGTAGATCACTTCTTAGCTTTCGACCCAACTTCTAAAGTCGCCTGCGAAACCTTAGTTACCACAGGACAGGTCATTTTGGCGGGTGAAGTCAAATCCAGCGTGTATTTGGACGTGCAGCAGATCACCCGCGACGTCATCCGCCGCATCGGCTACACCAAGTCGGAATACATGTTTGAGGCGAACTCTTGCGGTATTTTGTCGGCCATTCACGAACAATCGCCCGACATCAACCGCGGTGTAGAGCGCACCAATCCAGAAGATCAGGGCGCCGGCGACCAGGGGATGATGTTTGGCTATGCCAGCAACGAAACCGACGACTACATGCCATTACCGCTTGACCTTGCGCATAAAGTGCTGGAAGAGCTGGCGCTCATTCGCCGGGAAGGCAAAATTATGACCTATTTGCGCCCCGACGCCAAGTCGCAGGTGACCATCGAATACGGCGACGACCATACGCCGCATCGCATTGACAGTATTGTCGTTTCCACGCAGCACGATGAATTCGGCGAAGACGAAAGCATGCTGGCGCAAATCCGCAAGGACATGATCGAATTGGTCATTCCCCGGGTAAAAGCGCGGCTGAAGGCTTCTGTTCAGGCGTTGTTTACCGACCAGATCACTTACCACATCAACCCGACCGGCAAGTTTGTAATCGGCGGTCCACACGGCGACACTGGGCTCACGGGCCGCAAAATCATCGTGGATACCTACGGCGGCAAAGGCGCACATGGCGGCGGTGCTTTTTCGGGCAAAGACCCTTCTAAAGTGGATCGCTCGGCAGCTTATGCCACGCGCCACATCGCCAAAAACTTAGTAGCAGCGGGCGTTTGCAATGAAATCTTAGTGCAGGTTTCCTACGCCATCGGCGTGGCAAAACCGACCAATATTTACATCCAAACCTACGGCACGAGCAATGTAGCACTCAGCGACAGCGAAATCGCCAATAAAGTTATAGACATTTTCGACATGCGCCCTTACGCCATTGAGCAGCGCCTGAAGCTCCGCAATCCGATTTATTCTGGCACGGCAGCTTACGGACACATGGGCCGCAAACCGGAAATCAAAACCGTAACACTGACGGACGGTTCCGGCCAGAAAAAAACGATGGAGGTGGAAACCTTCACGTGGGAAAAGCTGGATTATGTGGATAAGGTGAAGGCGGCTTTCGGGCTGTAGAGCTGGTTACTGGTTATTTGTTACTGGTTATTGGTGAGCGCCGGTTGGGAAGTTGATTCCTGACCGGCGTTCTACGTTATAGGAACAAAAAAAAGCGCTGCCCGAAAATTCCTTTTCGAACAGCGCCTTGCAATTTAAACATGCTGTCTTTATTCGTCCAGAGAAGCGGTATTGTTGACATCAAATACCTTGTATCCTATAAAACTGTATTCCGTGAAATTGCTTCCGGTGGCTGTGAGCGCGACCGTATTCGCCGTACCGTAAGCCAAAACGAAAGGGTTGGTAAGCCCTTGTAAAGGTAAATTAGCCGGAACAAAATGCCAGGACTGGAGGTCAGGAAAGTGCGTGTTGATTCCAAGGATAATGCTGCGGGCATAGACCAAATCCCAGACGGTGATTTTTCGGTCCCGGTTGATGTCTGACGCCAACCTGGCATAAGGTGATGCAATTGGTGCCATCCCTAAAATATGCCTGCTGACCAGCACCATGTCAAATGTAGAAACGCCGTTGAGCGGATTTAAGGTTTTGCTGATGCGCAGGCGGTAGTTCCCCTCGGGCAGGTTGTTGAAGCTGTAACTGCCGTTTACTACAATGCTGTCAAGCACAACCTGCTGGTCATTCAACAGCACCACGGATACATTTTTGATGTCTACGCCCTGTTCGGTGCGGATGGTACCGCCAACACTCAGGTTTTGAGCGTTTAAGGCAACGGAAAAAAAGGAGGCAAAGCCAAGTATTGTATGTAAAAGCAAGTTCTTTTTCATGATTTTTGATTTTTGCCGGGCGCTGGAGGTGACACCTTTCCAAAAGGTGTTACCTCTGACCGACCAGAAGTACTGATTAATGTGAATTTCTCAAGAGTGGCGTGAAGAGGTAACACCTTCTCAAAAAGGTGTCACCTCTGCCAAGCCCGGGTGAAGAGGTAACACCTTCTCAAAAAGGTGTCACCTCTGCCAAGCCTCGGGTTAGAGAGGTAACACCTTCTCAAAAGGTGTCACCTCTGCTCCGATCATCAGCGCACCACGACTATCTGCTTATGCGCCACTCCGCGATCGGTTGCGACCTTAGCTACGTAAATCCCTGCAGGTACTTGACTGATGTCCATACCATTGTCCGGTTGATCAAAATTTGCGACCACCCGGCCAACCTGATCCAGCACCAGAATGCCCAACAGCTTCAATCCCTCCGTTTTTACAAACAAAGCATTGGAAGCCGGCGTCGGATACAAATGGATGCTGTTGGCTAATTCAGGATTGTCTGTACTGGTACTCACGCTGACCCAGGAAGTTGTGTACTCCGGCGCAACCGGGATTTCCAGTTCGTCCCGTTCAATCAGCCGCACATTTTCGATGCCGAATTCCGCCCTTCTGAAGATCGTATTCCGAAAAATCACGTCTTCGATGGTAATGTGCAGTTTGCCGATCGCACCGTTGCCCGAGTTGTTCAACCCGTCGGTACGGGTGATGGCGATGTCAATGCGATCCTGCGTTGGCGACACGCGGAACAGGCTGATCAAATCATTGTTTGGTTCCCCGAGCCAGGAATTGAGGAAACTGGCACTTACGCTGCCAGGAACAATCAATTCGGGGTTGTAGGTGATGCTGAACGCGATGCCGTACACATTTTCTGCGGGGAAGTCTTCGGTGCCGAGTACAATATCGAGCGCAGCCACTTCACTTGGCGCCAGGGTATCTGCTAAGACATAAAGCGGAACCCCCACCCTCGGCTCAAAGATTGGAGCTTCGGGAAGGAAAGGATTCACACTCAATCCCCAGTTTTGGGAAATCGCCAGGGTATCCGCGTCAGCGATTGCGCCATTGCCATCCGTGTCTATATGTTTGTAATTGATCGCAGAAGAAGGCGTGTACTGCGTCCAGTCGTCTGCGGGTTGCCCGACCCAGTCAATGGTTGCATTGGCGCGTTGCGGGCCGGCAGCGCCAAATCCGATGCCAACCGGCAGCAGGTCGAAGTGGTTTACATGGCCGTTGTTGTCGGTATCGCCGGGCCAGACGTTTTGGTCGGGAACGATGACGAAGCCGCCTTGGCCGAGGAGGGGGATTTCTTCGTTGTCGCTGTTGATGACCTCAATCAGGGTTGGGGCGTTTTCAAAAGTTAAGGTAGAAATACCGCTTGGTCCAATGGCGGTGAAGCATACATTGAACAATGCATCTCCGGGAGCAAGCGTAACGCCGGTGGTCAGCGCAGGATCAATCCATGAAAAACTCAGTTTGCCCTGAGCGGGAAAATACCCGAAATTAGCACTTAGCGATACGGCGGTCAAATCTGCGGTCTGTACCGAATCCAACCGGATCAGTGTTTGATCCCAACCAATTGACAACTGCATGGCGTAAATGCCGTCGAATTGAACCACTTCAACGGGGATGCAGGCGTGTTCGCCAGCTTCGATCACTGCGCCGGGGGCTAACGACAGTTCCATAGGAGCAGGGCTGCCAGAAGGGGTAATCACTACTTTCCCGGCAATGGATTGAATGGCCAGATCGAGCGCGTCGGCATTTTGAGCCAGGAGGTTGCTCCACTGCACGGGATAAGAACCGGGTTCGCCAATGGCATTAAAGCAAACCTCGTAAATGGTAGTGTCATTGCCTATGGTCATGCTTTCGCCGGATGCAGCTTCCCAGTCCAACCGAATCAAACCGTCCGTTGCCAAATCAAAATCTGATAAGCTAAGCCCGGAAGCGGGTAAAAAATTGCTGATGAAATTGAATTCAAGTTGGTCGGTATCCCAGGTCATGTCATAAGACAAACGGGTGACTTCTTCAAAATTGGTCGCTTTGACTTCCACGCAAACCAGATCGGATTGCGTTGCCTGCACTTCTGTTCCCCTGATTCCTATCGCCCGCTGGCTGTTGCCGCTCACCGTCACGGTATTGCCGGTTGTGAACAAAGCCAGGTGCTGAAAAAGGGCTTCTTCCAGCAAGTAGGTCTCGGAAGGATCCGCTGAAAAAGTTACGGCGGTGCTGCCCGGTTGCAGGGCTATGAAACAGACCTGCATCAGCGGCGCGGGTTGCGTCTGAGCGGGGTAGGGCATGCTGATGTCGCTCCAGAGGAAGTCCAAAACGCCGGGCTCGCTGATACTCCATCCAGCCAACTGCGGGGAAGGCATTTGCAGGTTGGTCATGGAGTCAAACTGCAGGATGTTCGCATCCCAGTTCAATTCCAGTGCCATGGCGCCGACCGGGATGGTGTTTGAAATGGCGACGTCGAGGCAGAAACTTTCGCCGGGGTTTACGGTGGCGCCGGTTAGGCTCAGTGTGGCCTGGCCGCTAAGACAAGATACCGTTTGAGAAGCGATTTCGCTGCACCCGTTGGCATCGGTTACAGTGACCGTGTAAACGCTGCCATTCACATTCGGTACTTCTATGGTTGGAGTGGTAGCGCCATTGCTCCAAAGATGGGTGAAAGGGTGCGTTCCGATGAACGGGATCGCCTGAAGGGTAACGGAATCATTCGGGGAGTTGCAACCCTCTATACCGTACAATATGACCAGGCCAATCCCCGCCATATTGTATACTTCAACCACCTCGCAGTTGGTCTGTGTGTTGGTAACGGTTACCGAATAGGTTCCAGAGGGAATCCCGGTGAGGTTTTGTGTATTGGAATTGTTGCTCCAGGCAAATGTATAATCGCCTGCGGGGGCGACGCTCAGGTTGATGGCGCCGGTGTCGTCAAGATCACAGACGGGGGGCGTAATGCTTTCCGTAACGGTGAAAGCGTTATTCCCGTCAGGTACATAAAAACTTTCCTCCAGCGTACACCCCAATGCATCAGAAATCGTTACGTCGTAGGTTCCCTGGGTCGTGACGGTGATGGATGAACTGGTAGCGCCGGTACTCCACAAGTAGCTAAGATTGCCGCTTGCTCCGCCAACCGATTCGATGGAAATACTCCCTGGAGGGCCATTGCAAATGATAGGAGTGATGGTGTAATCGAGCAAACTTAATGGACTACTCCCTGTAGAAACAACGGCGCCCACTGTTTTTCCGCTGCCGTCGCTCACCGTCAGGTTGTGCAGGCCAGGCCCCCGGGTATCATTGATCGCCGTTGTTGTGGTTGTATTCGAGCCTGCTCCGTTCCAACTCCAGGAGTAGGGCGGCCCGTCTCCACCGCCAAGGGTTGCTTCAAAAGCGCCATGGTCCAGACAATTTGCGGCCTGCACGCAGGCGGATTCGATAGAAAGTGGCGCGTCATTACCCGTGCTAACGAATATATTGCTGCCGATCAATACAAATTCATCAACCACATCCAGCGTATTCGTAATAAATTCAAGCGAAGTCGGGGTATTTGCAAACCCGATATTGGTTGAAGTATTGAGCGGCGCAAGCACCTGGAAACATGCAGAAAAGATAACAGCCCCGTCAGGAAGGGTTACGGATTGCACGTTGGGGTCGTTCCAGGTACTGGTTAAGGCGCCGGCAGCCGGGGTTCCAAAACTACCTGGGATGAGACCCGATAAATTGTAATCCGTTGTTGAAAGGAATTGCAGTTCGGCGCTGTTCCATTGAATGGAAAATTGAAAACCTAAAATATTCGTAAATCCTGCTACGCTCACGTCCACGCACACGGTTTCACCCGGTTCGGCGGTGTGGCTGGCAAGTTTGAGGCCGAAGCAGGATTGCCCCGACAATTGTGCTGCCGGCAAAGCGCCAAAAAGCAGCAAGAGGAGTACTAGTTTAAGGGTGTCTTTCATGAGACGGTACATTTTTTAGTGTGATGTTTGAATTCATGGCCAATTGACAATACAAAGATAGCCTGGCAGGTGCGGAAAAATAAAGTACAATATTTGAAGTTTATAGTAAATTTGTTTTGATAAAAAGTGATAACTTGTTTTTAATTAATAGGTTAGATTTAAAAAATATAGATTGCTTATGCAGCGCTCCCGGTTGATTGCCGTATTAAAAACGTTGGATTTGAAAGCGCGTACCCGATTTGGAACGTATGTGGCTTCTCCTTTTTTTAATAAAAATGAAAAAGTGCGCCGACTTTGTGTGCATCTGCTGCAATATGCGCCTGATTTTGAACACGCTGCACTTCAGAAAAAATCGGTTTATACGCACGTTTTTGAAAAAAAAGGCTACGCAGAATTGCCCCTCAATAACGTCATTTCCGACCTGCTTCAACTGCTCTACGATTTTCTGGCCCATCAGCAGTATCAGTCGCAACCGCATCTGAAGCTGGAATTCCTATTGAGCGAACTGCTGGATCGCGAGTTGTACGGCGAAGTGGAGCGGTTTGCCGAAAAAGCTCTACCTGTTCAGCACTACGAAGCGTACCTGCACGCCTACCGCCTGCACGAAAAAGCGGATGAGGCTGCCATCGCAAAGGGCAAACGCGACTATAACGAACACCTCCAGCGCGGCGCCGACGCTTTCGATTTGTATTACTATTGCAACAAGCTGCGCATCGCCTGCGACATGGCCAGCCGCAATGCCGTCATTCAGGCAAAATACGAATGTCTTTTTTTACCGGAAGTCCTGGCCTGGCTGGAACGAAATTCCAGCTTAGTTCAGGAAGCGCCCATTCTCCAGGTTTACCTCCAGGCGTTGCGGATGTTGACCGAAACCGATCAGGCGGCGCATTTTTTTGAATTAAAAAAACTGTTGTCGCAACACATCAACCTGTTTTCGCGACACGAATTGCAGTCGCTTTACCATTATTGCCTCAACTATTGCGTGCGGCAGATCAACTCGGGGCAGGGCGCCTTTTACCGCGAAGTGCTGGATTTGTACAAATTGCTGTTGCAGGAAAATATATTGTTGCAAAACGGTCACTTGTCGCAATGGGCTTACAACAACATCATCACTGCCGGCATCCGGCTCCGGGAATACGACTGGACCGGTGAATTCATCCAACACTACCGCGAATACCTCCAGCCCGACGCCCAACACAATGCTTATACCTACAACCTCGCCACGCTTTTTTA
>JBJXFD010000375.1:0-13111 GCA_046153985.1 Saprospiraceae bacterium | reverse complement strand
ACCGACCAAAGCCGTTTGGGCATTCAAATTATTTCCATTCTACTAACGCATCAGGAATCAGGTGAGGGCATCACGGGGTGGGTGACGGCTAAGGTTGGAATACGTGTCGGACACTTTTGGAAGTGTCCGACACGTATTCCAACCTTAGCCGTTTTGACATTCAAATTATTTCCATTATATTAGCGGATCAAGAATCAGGAAAGGGCGATTTATTAGGATAATATTAAGATGTAAGTATTTAGAACGCCCTCCAAAAAAGAGATCAAACTATGGCCGCCCAGGAAAAATTGAAACGCCTCCTATTGATGATGGAAATGTTGCGCCCGCCCGGCAGTACTTTGCATCAGATTGCTAAACAAGTTGGCATGACCAAGCGCTCAGCTGAGCGGTACGTTCACTTATTTGGGGAAGTAGGTTTGGGATGCGACAAGGATGATGCCGGACGGTATTACCTCTTTGAGCCGACCTTTCGAAGCATCACGGTCTCTCTATCGTATGATGAAGCGGTTTTTTTAAGTGATTTGATTGCTCAGGCCGCTCCTGAAAACCCACTTTCGCCGGTCATCCAAACCAAACTGTTTTTGCGATCCAATGCGGGCAGTCGCGTCAAAAATCAATTCAAAATCAACGTTCCGGATGTCATACAGGCACTCTCTGATGCCATGCGGTACAACCGCCAGGTCGAGTTGGATACCTACTTTTCTGCCATCACCGGCCAAAAGGTCATTCGCATACTCGAGCCGCTCGAGTTCACCGAAAATTACCGCTATCTGCTGGCGTATGAAGCCAAAGACAAGCGGGTGGTCAACCTGAAAATTGACCGCATTACCTCCGTAAAAATCCTCGATACCACCTGCACGCAAAAGCCCGGACATATTAAAGGAGTTGACGCATTTCACATGGCCGCCAACGAAGAATTCCACGAAGTATCCATCTTACTGAATTCGTTGGCCTACCGCCTGCTGATCGAAGAATACCCCGATACGGAAAAACACATCACCGAATCCGACGATCCGCAATTCCCTTTCCGGTTTGCCGCTACGGTATACAATTTCCTGCCGCTGGGGCGCTTTTGTCTGGGTCTGCCCGGCGCTGTGCGCATCGAAGCGCCCGAATCTTTTCTGGAATACCTGCGTACACGGATGAAAGCTTATGACTGGTAACCGAACGACTGCGACACAAGTTCGTTCGTTTCGGCTCGGCTTCGACTTACTTCGACTTCGCTCAGTACACGTCGCTCAGCCGTCAGCTCAACGAACGACCACAAGACTGCGACACAAGTTGTCGCACACATACCCATATCTTGCGTCCATAATCAAAATCAAAAAACAGCCATGCGGTTATACCTTAGCTTAACGCCAAATCAGGAACCGGCGCCTTTCAACCACCTGCCGGTGCTTGCCGGTGCGCTGCACAAGTGGCTCGGCCCTAACGAAGCCCACGACGGGCTTTCCCTCTATTCTTTTTCGTGGCTACAGGGCGCTGTCGTTTCCAAACAAGGGTTGCGCTTCCCCAAAGGCGCCACCTGGTTCATCAGCGCCATTGACGGCGAATTTCTTTCCCGCAGCGTTCAGGGCATTTTTTCCGACCCGCACCTGCGCTGGGGCATGCAGGTGACGCAGGCTAATTTTGTAATGCCGCCCGATTTTTCGGATACCGAAGAAGTCCGGTTCCTCTTAGCCAGCCCGATTTTCATCAAGCGCAAACTCCCCGATGGCAGCGATAAACACTACCTCTATTCCGACCCCGAAAGCGACAACCTGCTCACCGAAACCCTGCAACACAAACTCCGCGTAGCCGGACTGCCCGACGCAGGCGTTTCCGTGCGCTTCGACCGCGACTACCCCAAAGCCAAAACCCAACTCCTCTCCTACCGCGGCATTGACAACCGATGCAGCTACTGCCCGGTATTTGTGAAAGGGAGTGCGGAACAATTGGCGTTTGCGTGGACGGTGGGGATGGGGAATAGTACGGGGGTGGGGTTTGGAAGTGTGTATTTGCCAGAAATTAAAAATGAAAAGGAATCAAAAATAAATTCATACCGCAATGATCAAAGAACTCGTCCAATTCACTGAAGCCATAGCTGATTTTAAAAGTATCGGCTTAACACCTAAGGAAGGGTTGTATCTCCGCCTCCGCATCAAGGATGATGAGGGACATTGGTCAATTGATAGCCAAAAATTTGACCATGCAGTTTACTCAAAAAAAGTAAAAGAACTTGACGACTTCCTCCGAACCTGCACTGAAATCATCCAGAGCGGTTGGATGGTTAATACCAATAAATGCTTTGATACGCCGGAAAAAGCAATTCACAGTTGCTCACCTTACCTGGTAGCATTCAAGAAAGACTCCATTGCCAAACAAGGCAAAGGAGATGGTCTGGCAATACGCTTGAACCGATATTTTACAAGAGCAGCAGAACTTGTAAGCGAAGAGGAAAAAGGCCGGATAGAGGTTTTTAAGAATACGCTAAACTCCGACGAAAAATTGAATGCCCTACTTAATTCAGTACCCGAATTCGATAAAATCAAAGAAGGCGAATACATTGTCATTTTTCTTGATGAGCCAATTGAGAAATACCAGGTGGCACACGACAAGTATCTTCAGGATAAACTGTTCAATACCAATGAACACAATACGGTGAATGATGCCGGGGAAACTATTGGTACAAACGATTTTTTTAATGGCTTCAATGTCAAAAAACCATTTCTGCTACACCAATCCGCGTCGTTTTCTCTACCCGGACGGATTACCGCTGCAGAAGCAAAAGCCCTTTACGATTTTAAAGAAATAATTGGCCGAAGTCCACGAATATTGCCGCAACCGCTGCCTATTTTTATTTACAAGGATGAATTGAACAAAGCTGTTAGTCTTTTCAGGGAAGATGCTGATGCTGAAACGAAAAAGACATACACTCAAATTTTTGACGAGCTATACAACAAACGAAAAGTTGACCTCGCTAATTTTTACCTGTTGTTTTTCAGTCGGGGAGAAATCAAAGACTTTGATTTTGTAAGCCGATTTGAATACGAATTGAAAGACAAAAATGGCAATTATTGGGAGGTAGAAGACTTATTTGAGTACAAGGACAGTCATAATTTTAAGATAGAAAATGTCTTTGAACTGCAGCCTAAATTAATGGTTGACTTGTTTAACAATGCCCTGATTGTCAGGACAAAAATTGGCGACTTGCAATTTAGATGGTTCGACGATATTGATGCTCAATACTGCAAGTCAGATAAAACCTATCTGTTGGTACTAAAGTATCGCAAAGCCTTTTATGACTTCATCTACAAGTCCAGGCGGCAAGCGATCACACAAACCATGTTCGAAGACATCCTGTTAACAGGCATCCTTGAGGACATCCGATTGGACAAAGTTAAAGATAATCGCAATTCAGAATTTTTTAACATCCGAAAAAAACTGAACATCCTGTTCAGTTTGCATAAAAATTTTCAACCTTATCACGAAAATCCTCTTTTTATGGCAAATCAAACCATTCAACTCCGTGAGTTCATGGCAGAACTTGCACGAGGAGAAGGGCATATCCAAAGTGACGAGCAGTTCGCATTTGCGATTGGGCAGGTAGTGCATTACATCCTGTCAAAAAGCAAATCGGAAGACCGTAGTTACAAGCGCTTGGAACCCTTTCTCCAGCAAACTGCAGCTGAACAGTTGCGCCAGGCAATGGTGCGCATCTTCAACACTTACAAACACGAGCCGTTTTCCCGAAGGTTTCGGCATCCTTTTGCCGAAGTTATGGCTTATGATACCAAACGCAATATGCGTGAACTGTTGCCGATGATGTTGGCCGGCTATTTCTCAAAAAATCAACTTTTTGCAGACAAGCAGATCGAACCTGATGTCGCCGAGATGGAAGACTGATTTCAAGCTCCTTTATTCACAAAAAAATCAAATTTATCATGTCAAATCAATTCAAAAACCGCGTCTTTGGATGCGTTATTGTTAAATCCATTAATTCCAATTTCAATGCAGATTTTACACACCAGCCCCGCACTTTGCCGGATGGCACGGTGTACGCTACGGACAAAGCGTTGAAATATTCTGTAAGAAACTATCTCAAGAAGGTTCATTCGAGTGATAAAATATTCTATTTCAAAAGCTTCAGTGAGGAGATGCAGCCTCGCACGCTTGACGAAACTTATGAAAACTACTTTGGTAAATACCCTGAAACATCAGGAAAGGATAAAGATGCGCAGCTTAGAAAATCAGTTGCGAAAAACCTGCTAACTTGTACTGATGTCCGTTTATTTGGGGGTACTTATGCCGGCAAAACAAACCTATCGTTTCACGGACCTGTTCAAGTAACCCATGGTGTCAACCGTTATCCCGATAACACCATTTTTTCGGAACAGATTTCTTCACCTTTCCGGAATCCTGGCGAAAACAACAAAGAAAGCACACAAACCACCCTCGGCAGCCAATCCAAATTGAAAGAAGGGCATTATGTTTTCCATTTTTCCATCAACCCGCACAACCTCGACGACCTTGTTGGCCTGTCAGATGGAACTCCATTGCAGGATTCTGATATTGTAAAGGTAAAAGAAGGCTTATCTCGTGGCGTAACACTATACGACTCCGCAGCAAAATCCGGCAGCGAAAACGAATTGATGCTTTGGGTGCAATTGAAAGAAGGCTCGATGTTGGTTTTACCGTCCTTTGTAGAGTTGGTATCGGTAGATAAGGAAAGCCGCACGATTGATTTAAGCAAAATTGCCGAATTGCTCGATCGGGACAATGTGATTGCTGCCATTGACAAAATTGAGGTGTATTACGATCCGACCGTAACGAAAGTGACCGGAATTCCGGCAGGTGCAAACATTCACGTTATCAACCAATAAGCGCCATGCCACAAAAGCTAATTTCCTTCGATTTATGTGCCGATTTTGGGTTTTTCAAAAAACCTGACGTAAACGTTGGTTTGGTGATGGGGTATAACATGCTCCACAAACCAGCGTTATTGGGAATTTTAGGCGCTATCGCTGGACTTCGGGGGTATGAGCGGAAAGGCGAACTTCCTGAATACTACCAGGTTTTGCGGGAATTAAAAGTAGGGATAGAACCTATAAACCCGGAACCTGATAATCCACGCCACGAACAGGGCAATTTTCAAAAAACGGCGCTTACTTATACTAATACAGTAGGCTACGCCAATGCGGATGGCAATTTGATTATCACAGAGCAAACATTAGTCCGGCCTGCATACCGATGCTATGTACTGTTGGATTTATCGAATGAAACGCAAGCGGTTTTGTACGAACGCATTAGCAAGGGAGAAGCAGCCTATTTGCCTTATCTTGGAAAGAATGAGTTTTCAGCATCTTGGGACTTTGATACCGTACTTGAATATCAATTCATTGAAAACCCGGCCATAAATAAAGCGTTTAAAATTCGCAGTATTTTCAGCAAGAAAGCCATAAGTATAAACCAGGAGATAGAAATTGAGACAGAAGATGAATTCAAAATGTTCGATTTCTCAACTCCTGCTGATGAAAGCTTCATGTATTTCGAGCGGTTACCGTTTGGCTTTAATGAAAAACTCATGCAGTACAATATTGGCGACTTTGCCCTAACTAACTTTCTTCTCAACCAGAAAGCAGCAATTCCGAATCTCTATTACTTGCCTGAAAATGAATACTATATCCAAATTTTTTGAAGCCATTTCCATAATACATTCGCAGGAGCTTCCAATTGGGAGCATCCTGCGTAATGCTGAATTATATAGGGCTCACCGCCACGAATCGCTACCTCCTGAAACCCTGGAAGAACACATCAACCTGGTAGATACCTACTTTTTAAAATTAGTAGAGCATCACGCTTTGGAGTCAGTAATTGATCTTTTAATAGAAGGAATAATAGAGGGCTATTGTTCTGATAGAGCTAAAAAACTGTCTGGAAAGTTCTTAAAAAAAGCATTTGTCAATGTCATTCATTACCATGATTTTGGCAAAGTCAATGAAAATTTTCAGGCTGATCCAAAAAAAATGAATAACCCTAATTTTCGAATAATCAGAAACCATGTACTGAAATCGCATCATTCAAAACTGGGAGCTTATATATTTTCAGTCAGGCATTTTAACGACGCTTTAACTGAGCTAAAAGAATGCCCACAAATTGATGCTAAAAGATTATTATTGAATGTTTTGCACTTAAGCTACTCCATTATTCGGCATCATGCTTCAAATATCGATTCCCCAAACAGTAAAGGAATTTCGTATACCGACGATGAGATTCCAGTAATGAAGAATTATTTGGCATTGTATGGAATGGCTGTTCCATCCCCACTTGCTGAACAAGTATTTTTAAGCAAAAATCTAAAAGACAAATATTTCTATCAATCAGAAAATTTACCAGAGCTACATAAATTAAAGTTTGATTTTACTCTTTTTGCCTTACTCCGCCTCAACTTCTCCTTACTCACTGCCGCAGATTTTATGGCAACTGGGCATTACACCCACAACAAAGGCAAAGATTTTTATGATTTTGGAACAATAGACCAGATACTCCGCAAACGAATCATTGATAATGCCCGTTCGACTGAAAGTTACAATGCAGAAGCTTTCCAATTGGCAGAACAACCTGATTATCAATTCCTGCATCCCTTAGATAGAGACGGAACTGGTGTCAATTTAAATATCCTGCGGAAAGAAATGGCTGTTGAAGTAATCCGCACAGTCCAAGCTAATTCAGATAAACGACTTTTTTATCTCGAAGCACCGACAGGTGGTGGAAAGACGAATATTTCGATGCTCGTAGTCGCTGAATTACTTGATAAAAATAAAGAATTAGATAAGGTGTTTTATGTATTTCCATTTACAACACTCATTACGCAAACCCATAAAGCCATAAAAAAAACTTTAGGGTTGGAAGATGATGAAATTGCCCTGATGCATTCAAAGGCAGGCTTTCAGTCAAAAAAAGGAAAAAATGAAGAGGAGGAAGACGGCTTTTATGGCGATGAAAAAATTGATTTCATCAATAACCTTTTCGCTCTCTATCCATTGTGTCTGTTGACGCATATTCGCTTTTTTGACATTCTGAAATCGAACCGAAAAGAGACGATTTATCTAATGCATCGCCTGTCGAATTCCATAGTCATTATGGATGAATTACAATCTTACAATCCTTCTGAATGGGACAAGATGCTATTTTTCATTCACCACTATGCTGAACTGTTTAATATCCGGTTTGTATTGATGTCAGCAACCCTTCCAAAGATTGATAAACTGCGCATTCCGTTAAAAAATCGGCCTGAATTTGTAGAATTACTGCCTGAACCCAAACGATATTTCACCAATGCAAATTTTTCGGAACGGGTGCGTTTCAATTTCGACTTATTGGAAAGTAATCGTGAAATTTCATTGGAAGAACTTGCGCCTTTTGTATATGAAAAATCAAAAGATTATGCCCAAAAATACGGCAACGTCCATACTATTATCGAATTTATTTTTAAAAAGGCGGCTTCGGATTTTCAACCGGAAATAGAACTATTGGATACAGCAGAAAGATTTTTCGACGAAGTTTTCGTGCTCTCTGGCACTATCCTTGAGCCTCGTCGAAGAGAAGTCATCAACTATTTGAAAAACAAAAAGAATCGCAGCAAAAACATTTTACTCATTACTACTCAGGTAGTTGAAGCTGGGGTAGACATTGATATGGATTTAGGATTTAAAAACATCTCCTTGATTGACAGCGATGAACAATTAGCCGGCCGTGTAAATCGGAATGTAAAAAAGGAGCAATGCGAGGTCTATTTATTCAAATTCAACGAACCCCGAGTCATTTATTCAAAAGATATTCGGTGGAAAGTAACCAGAGATAACATACCACTTGAAAAACACCAGGAAATATTAAAAAATAAAGATTTCAACCAACTTTACAATGAAGTCTTATTAAATCTGGACAAGCGAAACAGCACAGATAAAATTTATACTTCAGACAAAGCTTTCGGTTCGTATCATGAGCATATTGAGCGCTTGGATTTTAGGGAAATAGATAAAAAGTTCAAGCTGATTGATCAAAAAAATAGTTCCGTTTTTGTACCCCTTGAACTACCTGTAGAAGTACCTGGTCCAGATGATACGAATGATCCTGTTGAGCTTGTTTTTTCAAATACTGAATTGGAATTCCTGAAAAAGGCAGGCGTATTTCAAACCGGCGACAAAACCGTGGATGGAGAGGCGATATGGACACTTTACAGAGACCTCCTCTGGCGCAAAAAAGAAGATTTTGTCCGACAGAAAATAGATTTAAAAACTATGCAAGGTATCTTATCGAAATTTACATTTTCGATCTTCGATACCCCTCAAATGCGTACAAAATTTGCATCATTTTATGACGAAGAAAAAAGCCTGGACGAGTATTTATATCTTTCAGAACATAAGAAAATTTACAGCTATGAAACCGGATTAATCATGAAAGAATTAGAAAATACTGAATATCAATTACTTTAACCTCCTCCCCCCATGCCCACCCTCACCGCCACCCTCGTCAATCTCTACCACGTCTGCCGCCGCGAGCTATGGCTCCACGCCAACAGCATCCGCATGGAGCACACCTCCGACGTCGTTTACGAAGGCAAGCTCATTGGCGAAAACACGTATACCCACCGGGCCGAAAAAAACACCCAGTTGGAGTTGACCATTCCTTTGTGGCCGGAAGCGGCGCAAAGCGGGAGTGGCGAGAGCTGGTCGGGCGCGGCGAAAATAGATTTTTACGATGCAAAAAACCGCACCGTGTATGAAACCAAAAAATCAGACCGGGCGGAACAGGCGCATATTGCGCAGGTGAAATTTTACCTGTATGTGCTGCTCAAAAGCGGCATTGAGGACGCCCGGGGCATTATCGAATACCCCACCCAACGCGAGCGCACGCAGGTAGCGCTCACGCCGGAAACCGTGGCGGAAGTGGAAGCGTGGCTGCTTGACATCCGCCGTATTCTGGAATCGGAGCGATGCCCGCCAGTGCTGAACAAGCCCATTTGCAAGCAATGTTCGTATTTCGATTACTGTTACGCCGATGAACCAACATAAACCAGGAATGCCATGAAAAAAACCTACTACCTGATGAACCCCGGTCGCCTGAGCCGCAAAGACAATACGCTCAAGTTTACGCCGGTTGACGAAAACGGCAACGAGGGACAACCGCGCTACCTACCGGTTGAAACCGTGAGCGACCTCTACATTTTCGGCAGCTTGGATGCCAACAGCGCCTTGTACAATTTCATGGGCAAGGAGCAAATCAATGTCCACTTTTTTGACTACTACGAACACTACACCGGCTCTTTTATGGCCAAAGACTACCTGCTTGCGGGCAAGGTGCAGGTGGAGCAAACCCGCCACTACATAGACCCCAAAAAGCGCATCGCAATCGCCCGGTTGTTTGTGGAAGGCGCGGCGGCCAATATGCTCAAAGTGTTGCGCTACTATACCAATCGCGGAAAAGAATTAGAAGGTTGTCTCGATGCCATTGGGCAATACGCGGGTTTGATTGCCGACGCGAAGGATGTACCCCAGCTCATGGGCATCGAGGGCAATATCCGGCAAACCTACTACGATGCTTTTGACCTGATTCTCACCGATTTTATGATGGAAGGCAGAACCAAAAGACCGCCCAAAAACGAGGTCAATGCCCTCATTTCTTTTGGCAACATGCTCTGCTACACCACTTGTCTGGGGCAACTCTACCACACCCAACTCAATCCCACCATCAGTTTTTTGCACGAACCCGGCGCCCGCCGTTACTCCTTAGCGCTTGATTTGGCCGAAATCTTCAAACCGCTGCTGGTGGATCGGCTCATTTTTACGCTGCTCAACAAGCGCGTGTTGCAGGCAAGCGATTTTCGCTGGGATTTGAACTACTGCCTGCTCAAAGAAAGCGGCGCCAAATTGTTTCTCAAAGCCTGGGAGGAGCGCCTGAACGAAACCATCAAGCACCGCAGCCTTAACCGTTCGGTGAGCTACAAACACCTCATCAAGCTCGAATGCTACAAACTCCAGAAGCACATTGTGGAACGTATTGATTATAAACCGTTTAAAATATACTGGTAACCAAATGTACGTAATCGCCGTTTATGATGTTGGAGAAAAGCGCGTGGGGAAAATGCTCCGGCTTTGCCGGCGCTACCTCAATTGGATCCAAAACTCAGTTTTTGAAGGAGAAATCACCGAAGTGAAGCTTAAAGAATTGATCTTTGAAGCCAAAGAACTGATGAATGAGCAGGAAGACAGCTTCATTCTCTTCAAAAGCCGCGACAGCCGCTGGCTCGATAAACAAATCATCGGCATGGAAAGGATGAGCACGGATAATTTCCTGTAATACAGGGCAATCGGAAAGGCAGGTCCTTTGCTGTAATCATATGCTTTTGTAGAAAAGTCGTCGAACCCCCGGTAAAATCCCATTATTCCACACCGACGACTTTTGATCGTATTTTTTCCTAAAATTAGTTTCATCAGTTCTTTGACATACAGGATTTTATACATAGTATTGTGACGGCTTTTAATCGTACCAGAATGGAATTGAAACGGAATATTTCCAGGGCAACTTCTGCATCAGGCAAAGCTTTTAATCGTACCAGAATGGAATTGAAACATGGTCTTTAGTTGTTTGGTCAGTTCGCCTTTCGATCTTTTAATCGTACCAGAATGGAATTGAAACATTTTTCAGTGCCGGACATTGCAGACCTGTCCGTAGCTTTTAATCGTACCAGAATGGAATTGAAACACCAACGGGTGACCATCGTAGCCCAAAAATAGCTTGTCTTTTAATCGTACCAGAATGGAATTGAAACAATTCATAAACAAGTTGGTATTCCAGGCAATCCGTCTTTTAATCGTACCAGAATGGAATTGAAACGGGGAAGAAGTGGGTAAACTGTTTTTAGCAGCGTTAACTTTTAATCGTACCAGAATGGAATTGAAACGCACCCATTGCAATCAAAGCACCCACGGCCCCCTGACTTTTAATCGTACCAGAATGGAATTGAAACGCTTCAATGCCTGGTGCAAACATTTCACCGCCCGCGTCTTTTAATCGTACCAGAATGGAATTGAAACAAATCTTCAATTGTCTTTCTGCAACGGGGATCGAAGCTTTTAATCGTACCAGAATGGAATTGAAACACAATTTCTTCATCAGACAGATAAAGCGGGTCTGCGACTTTTAATCGTACCAGAATGGAATTGAAACGTATTTTGGGAAGGTGGTGAAGTTGGCGACCTGTTAGGCTTTTAATCGTACCAGAATGGAATTGAAACCCAGCTTCTTTTTGTGCAGGTAACAGTTTAGCAATTCTTTTAATCGTACCAGAATGGAATTGAAACAAGTATGCGCTGAAGTAAACGGTATCCGGGAAGCCACTTTTAATCGTACCAGAATGGAATTGAAACAAAAGTTTGTGCTGCAAAAATAAGAATGTTTTTGACTTTTAATCGTACCAGAATGGAATTGAAACCCGTCGTCCCAAATGCGCACAACTTCCCACGCAATTCTTTTAATCGTACCAGAATGGAATTGAAACAAATCTTCAATTGTCTTTCTGCAACGGGGATCGAAGCTTTTAATCGTACCAGAATGGAATTGAAACACAGTAAACTTATACTGCTTACACATGGTAAGGCCACTTTTAATCGTACCAGAATGGAATTGAAACCGGTTATAACCAACGCGAAACGCTGGAACGTCGCCACTTTTAATCGTACCAGAATGGAATTGAAACACGGTTTCCAGTTGCCTTTCTTGTCCTTGTAATCAACTTTTAATCGTACCAGAATGGAATTGAAACTTTACAACCGTTGTGTTTTGGATGTCAACAACCAACCTTTTAATCGTACCAGAATGGAATTGAAACAAGTTTGCACGCACTGACCAGTTATGCAATACCGTTGCTTTTAATCGTACCAGAATGGAATTGAAACGGCGGTAATACAGGAAAGCGGCGGCGGAATTAGCACCTTTTAATCGTACCAGAATGGAATTGAAACCAAAATTGCGCGATTTGGTAGAAGCTGATAAGCTTGCCTTTTAATCGTACCAGAATGGAATTGAAACAACATTGGCAGCCTAAACCGTCTCTATGCCTTTCGTCCTTTTAATCGTACCAGAATGGAATTGAAACGAAATGCCGCGTTATTAGTTGTACCCCAAAAAACACTTTTAATCGTACCAGAATGGAATTGAAACAGCGAACGGAAAAACGTATTTAGTGCGCCCTACCCCTTTTAATCGTACCAGAATGGAATTGAAACACGCGTAAACCTTACGCAACACATCACAACGAGCGTCTTTTAATCGTACCAGAATGGAATTGAAACATATTTCGGAAGCCCTAACGATTTATACCACCGCGAAGCTTTTAATCGTACCAGAATGGAATTGAAACAAGATAGTACCTAATTTACGAAGGGTAAAGTAACCGCTTTTAATCGTACCAGAATGGAATTGAAACATTCCAAAAGCGTCTTCGCTCGCTTCGACGTTTGTCTTTTAATCGTACCAGAATGGAATTGAAACACGGGGTAGACATCATTTTGGCACAAATGGCCTTCCCTTTTAATCGTACCAGAATGGAATTGAAACTTTGTCTATATACAATACGATAGACAGGGACGTTATACTTTTAATCGTACCAGAATGGAATTGAAACAAGTTATGCGATTCTAAATTAAAGTATTTCGGTGGCTTTTAATCGTACCAGAATGGAATTGAAACACGTAACGGCTATTTACGTAGTTGTCCCAACTTTCGCTTTTAATCGTACCAGAATGGAATTGAAACGCCATTTCCCCGGCGTTTAGATCGTAATACTCAAAACTTTTAATCGTACCAGAATGGAATTGAAACGCGATAACGCCGCCAACAATGCCGTACAAGGCAAAGCCTTTTAATCGTACCAGAATGGAATTGAAACGCGGTACAACCCAATGAAAAAAGACCTTCGCGCAATCCTTTTAATCGTACCAGAATGGAATTGAAACATCAGTCGCATATTTACCGAAACGCCCAACGGTGTCTTTTAATCGTACCAGAATGGAATTGAAACTAGTCGTCCGGTGATCCGTACCCCATTTCATTGTTTACTTTTAATCGTACC
>JBJXFD010000609.1:0-5593 GCA_046153985.1 Saprospiraceae bacterium | reverse complement strand
CCGATCTTAGGACGACCTGGACGTTTCTTTTCTCCAGCAGCAACGCTGGCTACTGCCGGTTTTTCTACTTTAGGGCGACCCGGACGTTTCTTTTCTCCAGCAGCAACGCTGGCTACTGCCGGTTTTTCTACTTTAGGACGACCCGGACGTTTCTTTTCTCCCGCAGCAACACTGGCTACTGCCGGTTTTTCTACTTTAGGACGACCTGGACGTTTCTTTTCTGCCGTAGATACACTTTTTTCAGTCGCTTCCACTTTTACCTTAGCAGGGCGGCCTGCTTTTTTTGCAGTACCTGCTGTACTTGCGGCTTTTGCAGGGCGTTTTTTCCTGCCAAAAATGGCAACCGGTTCACTGCTGACCACAATTTCTGCTGTTTTTGCTTTTGACGGACGACCTGCTTTTTTCTTTACCTCAGCGGCTGGTGCGTCTGCTGTGTTGTGTTGTTCTGGTGTTTGCTGCGTTGAATCTGGCGCAGACTCCTGTGTTTTTTTGTTCATTTCAATTGTTAATTGATTGCTTAATATGACCAACGTGCGTACAATAATACCTGTTGAAAAAATCAGACAAATTTTTGAAGGCTTATTGAAATGGTACAATAAGCACTTAACTCCCCTCTAAAACTAATGAGGCGATGTTTTGTTGTTAATTCGACCAATTATTTTTATTCACGTTGATTTTGCGCAAAGTTATGCAAAAAGAAATAATTATTTTTCAAAAATAATATAGCCTAAATTGGGTTCTTTTGGAAAATTTTCAACAAAGTTCGTGTTAAAAATATTCAATAACATAAAAATCAATTACTTACACATATAAAACTATTTAATTTTATATAGAATCTCCACAAAAAAAACAGAATAAAAATGAAAATTTTTAAACGTACTACCCTTTTGGGTAATACCCTGTAAGTTCCAAAAAACAGGATTTTATACAAAATCCTGCTATTTAGTGTCTGTCTTTATAGTCCGATAACTGCGTTGTGTTTTGTTGAGCGGAGTCGAAACGAACGCAGCTCGCTCGGACTATAAAAGACAAACACTATTACCTATTTTAGCTCTGCCGGAATTACAGAGATGCGTTCTATCCGGTTGGATCTCAAAACCAATAATTCTGCAGCCCGTCCTATTGAGTTCTCATCCAGCAACTTATGCAGATCATCAATGGAGGCTACATTTTTGCTGTTAAATCCGATGATGACATCCCGATATAAAAGGCCGGCGCCGTCAACCGGACTGTTCGGTTCGATCGTTTCTACCAAAATTCCGGAAGTAACATTTAATTGGTTGTAATTTACCACGCGGGGATGCAATTTAATGACCTGCCCTGCAATGCCAATGAAGCCACGGCGCACCTTGCCATGTAAAACAAGTTTACCCACCACGTACTGCACCAAATTAGATCCGTTTCAGGACATCCCGGGTATATCCGAGCATTTCCGGTGTGAAATCAAGGTGGGTAACCAACCGAACGGTTTGAGGTCCGAAGGCGCTTGCTTTGATTTGATGTTCCGCTAATTTTTCGAGGAATGAAGCCGCCGTGAACGGGGGTTTTACATCAAAAATCACAATATTGGTTTGAATGGGCCTGATGTTTTCAACGACCCCGCATTGTTGCAGCGTGGCGCCTAAAGCCCTGGCATGGTCGTTGTCCTCGCGCAACCGGGCAATGTGGTGATCGAGCGCATAAATTCCGGCAGCAGCTAAATAACCGGCCTGCCGCATGCCACCGCCCATGACCTTGCGCACCCGACGGGCCTGGCGGATAAATTCAGGGTCGCTGATGAGCAAAGACCCGACAGGCGCTCCCAATCCTTTGGAAAGGCAAACCGAAATGCTGTCAAATAAAGGGCCGGTTTGTTGGGGCGTTTCGCCCGTTTCCACCAACGCATTGAAAATGCGGGCGCCATCCAGGTGCAGTTTCAGCCCGCGTTCGCGGCAAAGCGCTGAAATGGGTTGCATTTCGTCTATGGTGTAATAACTTCCACCGCCTTTGTTGCAAGTGTTCTCCAGCACGACTAAGCGTGTTCGTGGGAGCCAGTCGTAGAGCGGTTTGATGGCGGCGGCGACCTGCGCTGCGGTAATTTTTCCATGAACGCCGTGCAACAAATTGACGGCCACTCCGGAGTGAAATGCATAACCGCCGGTTTCGTATTGATAAACGTGGGAGGTTTCTTCCAATACAATTTCATCCAAAGGCTGGGTATGGACTTTCACCGCGATTTGGTTGGTCATGGTGCCTGAAGGACAAAACAGTGCGGCTTCTTTTTGAAAGAGGGCAGCTGCTTTCATTTCAAGCGCCCTGACGGTGGGGTCTTCACCAAAAACGTCATCGCCTACTTCCGCCTGAAACATGGCTTGAAGCATGGCCGGCGTTGGTTTGGTTACCGTGTCGCTGATCAGGTTGACGAACATAAGGAGGATCTGAGGATTTGAGGATTTGAGGATTTGAAGATATGAGGAATCACGTAGGCTCAAATACTCGAATCCTCAAATCTTCAAATCCTCAATTAAAATCAATACGGGTCATCTTCCAGCACATTCCCATTCACGTGCGTCACGCCCAGCGGCTTCACGTTTGTGGCAATACTGCCGCCGTCTTCATTTTTTCCTACCACGAATTCCACTTCATCCCCTTCCCGGAGTTCGTTGAAATCGCCGCCAATGACGCTTGTGTAATGAAAAAACAAATTATTCGGTGGATATTTTATAAAACCATACCCGTTTTTAATACTAAACACCTCACTTGTAAGCACTTCGCCCTCTTCCGGCATTTCAAGCTCGGCTGCTTCAGGGCTAACAAGGCGGCGGCTTTCATTAAGAACAAACAAATTGGTGATTAATGGATCGTTGCGCTTAATGCGGTTGTCAATAATTTCGTGCATGGCAACCGGATAAGAGACCTCTTCCAGCAGATCCTGCGAAGTGCGGGTAATCATGCGTTTTCCCATATCGGTCGTATACTCAAAATCCCAGCTTAGCGCCATTACCCGGGTGCCGAGTGTATTCAGTTTCCTGACCAAAGGCACATAATCTCCATCGGCAGCAATGAGCACCAGCACGTCGAACCGTTTATAGAAAGCCAGTTCAAAGGCTTCCAATGCCAACCAGACATCAATGCCTTTCTCTTCGCGACGTCCAAAAACGGTTTTTAATGGAAGGTAGTGGGTCGTAATCCCAACCGACATCAAAATGTCGTCAAAAACGCGATCCCAATAGAGCGTATCCGCACGTTGACTGGCTTCGCGGGCATTGAGCCTGCCCCTGAAATAATGTGCGTCAACAATCTGACAAAGATGAGCCTCTGCTCCTTCCTCCTGCGCAACCTGATTTCGGATAAATTCGTGCAATCCCGAAAGACTTAACCGCCTTTTTCGCGGATGGTCGTAGTTGTAATAGTTGCTAACGTGCAAAAAATAATTGCCGTCATAAAAAACAGCAATTCGAACTAACCTTTCCTTCATGTCCAAATACTTGATTAAGATAGTTAATATTTCAAAGATATCTAACGCGTAAACCATAAAATCCTGAACTTACCGCCACGGCAATTTTTACGATGCCGATTTGATGTAATGCAGTAGCAGGGTTGTTCAAACAGCCTTTAAATTGGCATTTTAAACAATCCCGCAGCAGTCCTCATTCAGGAGAAAAGCCGAATTCAATAGCTGAAAGGTTCTGAAGAAGCGGGTAAGGGTATGTAACTAGTTTGAAACTAATCCCCGGTACAACACACCTGAATGATCAGTTTTCGAGTCAATATAAAGGCAGCGAAAAGTGTATCGCGTAAATTTTTGTCTTCAACTTGTTATCAAAAAATGCATTAGGGTCTGAATATATATCTCTGCCATTTCCATAATATTGAATATACTTGAGGAATAGTCCACCCGAACATCCTGCTTCAAAGAACAAGCTACAAGCCATACTTACAGCACGGCAAATGTAGGTTAATCTACGAAACTTTTTTGCATTCTTTCATTTTTATAATCGAGTCTATCCGAAAGATCAAATCAAACCAGCTAAGCCTTCAAGACCTCAAGTATGCTGCGATAAACCCGTTTCTCTTCCCCTGAAAAGAACACAGGCCGCGACATCCAGACGGCTTCCTCGATGTCTTCTTCTGCCTGGGGGTGAAGCGCCAGCTCTTCCGTCTTCATTTGGTACCAATAGGTGCGCTTCAAAATGCGGCGACCATCCTTTTCTCTGTAAGTGTGGTAGGTAATCATCAATTCAGCGCCCAATTCCAGCTGCTCAAGGCCAGTCTCTTCGCGAACTTCCCGCAAAGCTGCTTCTGAAGGGCTTTCTCCTTTGTCAATTTTGCCTTTCGGCAAATCCCAGAATCCGCGCCGGTAAATGAACAGGATTTCATCGGCGGGGTTCAAGACCAACCCGCCAGCTGCTTCTATTAATTTAAAAAGGGAAAAAAAGTCCCTGACCAATTTTTCATAATCTTCCGCATAGAGGGTAATGGATTGAAATCTGTTGGTCTTTTCCAGCATATCAATGTAGCCACTCAGGTGTTTGGGCTTGCCAGCATACCGGGCAACGATGTTCTGTGCATCGCCGATTGAGTTTTCAGGCATCCCGTCAGCTTCTTTCAACAACAAGCGCGTTTCATTGATGTAGATTGTATACATTTGCGGTCAATTTTTCAAAAGAAGCGTCCATGGTATCGAGCAATATCGCTACAGAAATAGCAAAGCGCCTGCTGCAAATAAAGGCAATTAAACTGAGTCCGCAAAAGCCATTTACCTGGGCATCCGGTCTTAAGTCGCCTATCTATTGCGACAATCGCATGGTCTTGTCTCATCCGGCAATCCGGCAATTTGTGATAGATTGCTTCGTGGAGAAAGCGAAAAACTTCGCGCCTTTCGACCTGGTTGCGGGTGTTGCCACGGCGGGCATTGCCCATGGCGCCTTGCTGGCCGACCGGCTCAACCTGCCGTTTGTTTATGTGCGGGCGAAAGCCAAAGAGCATGGCCGTCAAAATCTGATTGAAGGCGAAGTGCTGGGCCACGAACGGGTACTGGTCATTGAAGACCTTATTTCCACCGGAGGCAGCAGCCTTTCTGCAATTGAAGTGCTGAAAGAGGCTGGTTGCACCATTGCGGGCGTACTGGCCATTTTCACCTACGGTTTTGATGCGGCAACCGAAGCGTTCGACAAAGCAGCCTGCCCGTTGGATACCCTGAGCCAGTACGATGCCCTGATTGAAGAAGCAGCCCGATCGGGTTATATCTCAGGCGCAGAAGTGGAACTCCTGCAAAGCTGGAGCGCCGACCCCAAAGGCTGGAGCGCCTCAGGATAAGTGCTTGCGATCCTAAAATTCAATATTGTACTATTGAATAATTATTATCTTTACCCACTGTGCATCAACCATAATCTAACCGAAAAACGATGTCTGTTATTACACCTAAATCAGAGGCATTCTTACAAAGATATTTGAATAATGCGTCGCCAACGGGGTTTGAAGCGGAAGGCCAAAAGCTTTGGCTCGACTACATCAAACCATACGTAAGCGAATGGCAAACAGACAATTACGGCACTGCGTACGGCATCATCAACCCAGGCAAAGACTACCGGGTAGTCATCGAAGGCCACGC
>JBJXFD010000371.1:0-21907 GCA_046153985.1 Saprospiraceae bacterium | reverse complement strand
TCCGACCACATGACGGAAAAAATACTCAACTCGGTGAAATTGGGCGTTCGGCCCAGGATGGATTTGATGCGCTCGAATTCATCTTCGGTTAGCCCGAGGTTTTTAGCGATATCGAAAGTGATTGCGGGTTCTGCTGTTGCGTGCATGCGGCTGTTTGCTGATTTGAAGGCGCAAAGATAAAGATTTGATTTCAATTCGAGTCATTCGCTGGCAGAATCTCGTTCTATTGCAGTTGGAGCTTGCCTGTATCTCGAACCGGAAGGATGAGATGTTCCTTTATTTTTTGTAAAAGGATTGTTGTAGATAGTCTAATTTGTTCCATATATTTGGCTATCAATCCTGAACGAAATGCCAAAAAAGGATACTTTTCATGAAACGGTGCGAACCGCCCTTGGAAAAGAAGGTTGGAACATCACCCATGACCCTCTTTTTGTTCCAACAGAAGGCGGTGTCAATTTTTTTATAGACTTGGGTCTGAAACAGGTGATTGGCGCCGAAAAAGATGGCGAGTACATTGCTGTTGAGATCAAAAGTTTTGACGCCCATACTCCAGTCTATAGTTTCTACGAGATATTAGGCCAATTCCTGATCTACGAAATGGCACTCCAGGAACAACTGAGGCCATGGAAATTATACATTGCATTATCCAATCTGGGCTTCAAAAGATTGGATGAAGCGCCGATTTTTAACAAAGCGATTGAAAAATTTCAGCTAAAATTCGTTATTTTTGAACCACTAACGCAAACAGTCATAGAATGGAAAATTTAAAAAAGTACCAAAAAGCGATCCTTGATGTATTGGAAGAATACGCAGCGATCACTTCTCCTTTCATGCCGGATGTAGAAAACAAGGTGATCGCCGATACCAGGAACCACCATTACCAACTCATCAGAATAGGGTGGTACAAAGATAGGCATGTCCACTATACAGTTTTTCACTTCGACCTTGTAGATGGCAAAGTTTGGGTGCAGGAAAATCGGACGGATGTTAAAATTGATGAGGAGTTGATTGCACATGGTGTTGCGCCAAAAGATATCATTTCGGGTCTTGAACATCCGGTAATGAAAGCGCTTGTTGCGTAGTATTATATCAAATTCAATAGCTTTAGGTTCGTTGCTCCCACATGGGAAATCATACAATTAGAAATCAGAAAATTACAAAACCAATGAAAAAACCAATCCTGTTCTTTCTGATTTTTTCGTTTCTGCAATCCGGTTTGGCACAAGACGCCATTGGCCTTTTGCGCGTGGAGGTAACGCCTGGTACAGCCTGGGTAAAAGTAGACAGCGTACTGGTCAAACCTTCTCCCGACAATTTCCAACCCTATCAATTCAAGCTCCCGCCCGGAATGCATCGCATCGAAATTTGGGCACAAGGTTTCACGCCCTGGGTTGACTCTGTGCTGATTGAGGCAAATAAAGCCAAAGATTATCAATTTGGGTTCAAATACAAGGCGCTGGATCCTGAATTTGTGAGCTACCGAAAGGAATACAAACAATATTGGATTACCAAATTTTCAAGGGGCGCAACCATAACAGCGGGCGTTGTCGGCACGGTTGGTTTAATGATCTACACCTTCAACAATCCGAATCTGAATTATTACAAAGAGCAGGCAATCGGTGCGAATGAGCGGTATCGAAACAACGTAGCTGCCCAAGATTTTCAGGTAAATAAAGCGGCTTTTGAAAACTTTTCTGCACTGTACGAAGATGCGCAAAAAAAGCGCAACGTCAAGTACATGGTTGGCATTCCGGTCGCATTGACAGCAGGAGGCATTACCTACTGGCTTTACACCAAATACAAGAAAAAACCATTAGTCAAGCCAACTTATCCCGATAAAAATCCATTCGTATTCAAGCCAATTTTTGAGCCTTCTCCGGCTGGCTTATGTCTTGGAGTCAACCTTACTTTTTAAAAGCCAAATTCCTTAAACCATGTACAAATTAACGCTCAAGTTTCTTTTTTTGCTGTCTCTAACCGGGCTTTCCGGCTGCGTTAAAGAACTGGACTTAGCTTATAATCCCCTTGATGATCCCGAATTTCATTTTGTCACCTACAATAGCGTTGAATCAACCTACCTCGGCCCCGCTTACCGCGACCTGAGGGTAAATTTTTCGCTGAGGTTTGATGCATTGACCCAGGATCAGCGGTCAAAAATCACCAGTCTGCGGGTTTACGAAAACGGGGTTGCACGGGTCAATATAGCGGACAAAGAACAACGCTTTTTTTTAAGAAGGGATCGGGAAACCGGCTCTACCCTGTTGTGGGAAGTTGTGCTCGTATCCGGAGACACGGAGGGCCCCCGGCTGCCCATCAACAGCTATAGTTATTATGTGGAATAGAGGTCAATTCAAACCATTTACAACAACATTAACCCTCCCTTGTAGTCCAAGATCCACCATAATTGCATCCTGCGTCAAATACACATTCTCAATATTCAACTGCTGCAACTGCCCGTTCAGATAAGCCCCGGGGGTCAGGGCAAAGTGCGTCAACTGCTGCTGGAGCTGTTCCTGGATGCCTTTCAGGTTGTAGTCGAGCAAAAAATCTAAGTTCTCCTGGAGTTTTTTGCGCAAGGTTGTTTTCAAAATCCAGGCGCCGGATTTGACAAGAAAACTTTTGGTTTCCAATGAAAAATCCAGGTTATCCAGGTCTATTTTATTGGTTTTGATGTTATAAACCGGTTTGCCGATGAGGTACACATTACCCGTATAACTCCCTGATAATTTGGTCGTAACCACTAAATTATTGCCCTGGCCATAGAGTTTGACGTCCTCAATTTTTACTGCGCGTTTTCCCTGGGTAAAGGTTTGGCCAACCAACGAGGTTTGCGCAATGCGTTCCGCTTCCCGAAAACTCACATCTGCTTTCAGGTGAATGACAAAATCATCCTGGGCTTTATCCACATAACGCAGCGGCGGCAATGGCCTGGGGGAAGCGACTTCCGGACGGTCGCCGATCTTAACCTTGGGCATGGATTCCACCACGATGGTGCTGACCAATTCGTTGTTGATCGTAGTCACCGGCGTCATGCCAATGCTTTCCGGGTTAAGCGTCAGCCAGGTATTGTATTGGGGCGCTACCAAAACGGGGTCGAAAAAACGCTTCCAGGCGCTTTCTACCATCGTACGCAGGTCGAGGTTTTCTTTGGTCAACTTATCAATAGACTTAGTGAGTTTTGCTTTGCTGTTTTTTAGAATCATATCTGCAATAAACCCGATCGGGAGGTTCACGCCAACCACCCTCATTTTGGGTTTTTCGAGCCATTCGTAGCCCTCGATATCGGTGCGGGTTTCCACGGTCCAGTCGTTACGGATGTCGAAAGCCGTTTTAAAATTCAGCGCGATGGCTCCGGTGGCTTCAACGGTGGTTAATCCAAGGTCGTATTTGATCCAGAGGTTGAGCGGTGTGCGGTAATTGATCTGCTGGCCGGTCACCGAAAGTTTGATGTCGGAACGCTTTTCCGCTTTCACCATCATGTCGTCGCCGTCGTTCATGTCTTTGTCCTCATAAATCACCCCGGTTAACTGCCGGTTGAGCGACTGTTCCAGTTCCTGCATGTTGATGCGAACGGGGATGTTGATCAGTGATTTTTTTTCCTCAAAACGGGTATCATAACGCTCTTCGGGAGGCATAATTTTTGCAGTTTTGCAACTTGTAGCGAACAAAAAAAGCATCAAAAAAAACACGGCCCGGTATGCGGGAACAACGTTGGGCAAAAAAACGCCGCCCCATATCGAGTTTTGACAAAGATTTATCATAAGTGTGCGCAATTTGGCTGCGAAGATAGGGCTTTTGAATGCCCTTTACAATTTTTCAAATTGCAGGCAACCTTCTTTGTTTAAACCTGTCCTTGCAACAAAAGCAAAACATATTGCCATGAAGCACCTTACTATGTTGCTTATCGCCGTTTCTGCGGTACTGGCCACCAACCCGGCTAACACACAACAGTATTATGTATGGAAATCCTCTTCCGACAAAGCCTTTCTGGGCGTCAATTCCGATCAGGTTTCCGAATCCAAAGCCAAACTGCTTGGCGCCAACAATTACTACGGCAACTATGTCACCAAAGTCATCAAAGGGTATGCGGCTGAAAAAGCGGGCATTCAAACTTTTGATTACATCTATGGCATCGGCGACCTGAGGGCCTCCGAAGACCTGGATTTGAGTGGCATGCTGTCCAAATTTAAAGCTGGCGACAAAGCGACGGTTCACCTCTTTCGAAAAGGCAAAGCCCTGTCTGTAGAGGTGACTTTTGAAAAGCGCCGCGAGTTCGAGACCGAAACCGAGTGGAATTGGGAAGAAAAAGCCTTTCTCGGCGTCAGCAGCCTTGAAGCCGAAGCAGAAGCAACTCCGGGCGTACCCGTTGAAATTGTATCCAATTCAACGGCAGAAACCATTGGTTTAAAAGACGAAGACATCATCCACAGCATCAATGGTTATCGAATGATTGACTGGAGCGATATTTCCACGGCCATCAGTGTGATGAAGCCCGGTGAAAAAATTGTGATAGAATACGAACGCGCCGGGAAAAAAGATAAAGTGGAAGGCACGGTGCAATCGCAAGCCGAACGCATTAAAAAGACTGAATTGCAAAAAGCTGCACCGGAGAGCTACGCTTTTTTGGGCATCCACTCCAACGAAATTGACGAAGAAAAAGCAAAAAAATTAGGCTTTGAAACGCCACACGGCAGCTACATTTCGCTCGTAGTGAAAGGTACCGCAGCTGAAAAAGCGGGACTGAAGCCTTTCGATTATGTCTATGGGGTTGATGATTACCGGGTGAGCGAATCTAAAAACCTGACTGATATTCTGAAGAAATACAAAGCCGACAGCAAAGCTAAAGTGCATTTCATTAGAAACGGCAAAAAAGAAAGCACGGAAGTAACCTTCGGTAAGCGGTCCGACGCAGAGGCCATCGAAAGTGAAGGAGACGACAAATGCAAATCGCCTTTCCTGGGCGTCAACGAAACGGAAGACTACGAAGGTGACGTTGAAGGCGTTGCCGTGGCGCCCATCAAAAAATCCACAGCAGAAGAATTGGGCTTGCAACGGGGCGATTTGATCACCAAAATTAACGGCGCCCGCATCCTCGACTGGACCGACCTCGGCGTTGCAGTTGATGTATGCAAGGTTGGCCAGGACGTCACCGTGAATTTCATGCGCAACGGAAAAGAAATGACGGCAACCAAGCCGATGAAGTCTTACTGCGATACCAAACCCTATACGGAATGGGGCTGGAACGATGGCGAAATCCACATATTTTCTGCCGATGACGAAGATGGAGATGCGCCACAAGCCCGGGAGGAACCTACCGGCGTGATGGGCCGCCCGGAAGCCCTCGACCTGTCGAAAGTTAAAGTAGCGGTTGAAGATCTGACCCAGCAGGAGGCAGACGATATGAAAACGCGCTTCAATATGGACATGGCCCCCTCGAATGAGCTGCGCGTCAACGACCTGGGGCTTTTCCCAAACCCGGATCAGGGTGCTTTCCGCCTGCAATTTGAATTGCCGGAACAAGGCACTACCAGCATCCGGATTTACAATGCAGCCGGGCGTTCCATCTACGATTACGACTTAGGCCCTTATTCCGGCCCTTTCAGCGATGAAGTAGATATTTCTCAAAACGGGCCGGGCGCTTACTTCTTAGAAATCACACAGGGTACGAAGCGGCTGACGAAGAAGGTGGTGCTGCAGAAAGTTGTGAACTGACAAAATTGGCAAGTTGGCAAAGCCTGTCCCGTGCAGCGGGAGGGCAAGTTGGCAAATTGGCAAGTAGGCAAAAGGCAAATGGGCAAAGGGCAAGTAAGCAAAAGGCAAATGGGCAAAGGGCAAATTGGCAAAATTTGTCCAGCACCAGTGGGAGGGCAAGAAGCAAAAATGCCACCCTTCGACAGAATTTCGACTGGCTTCGGCTACGCTCAGCAGTCAGCTCAATTACCAGTTTACGCCCTATCCTTCGACAAGCTCAGGAACCATCCGGGCTAAATAAATGTCATTAAAAATTGCACGGAGTTTCACAGAGTAAACACGGAGTTTCGCTGAGTTAGATGTAAAGACTCCGTGAAAGTCCGTGTTTACTCCGCGAAACTCTACGTAATCTAAAAAGCACCGAGGTAAAGCATCTACATTTGATGTTTACGTATCTCTTACATTAAAAATCACCAATCATGTAATCGTCAATCATCAATAAAAATGAACGATTAAGCATCATTTTATTGAACTGATCGCCTCTGCGCTATGCGGGACAAGCTTTGCCAATTTGCCTACTTGCCTCTTGCCTTCACCCAAGCTCCTTCCCTACCCTTTCCAGCAGCGCTTTCGTCGCCCGAATGCCGTCTGCTTCTGAAATCTTGCTGCCTTCGTATTCAATGCCAATGTAGCCGGTGTAGCCTGCGTCTTTGACGATTTTCAGCATTTTGAGATAATCCGTTTGGATGCAATTGCCTTTGTCATCAAAATCATGCGATTTGGCGCTCACGCCTTTGGCATAAGGCATCATTTCCAGTACGCCCTGGTAGCGGTCGTATTCCTCGACGCAGGGAGACTCCCACATATCGCCGTTTTCGCGACGGATGCAGAAATTCCCAAAATCAGGCAATGTGCCGCAATTGGGCATGTTCACTTCCTTCATCACGCTGGCAAGCCACTTACCATTGGAGGAATAACCGCCATGGTTTTCGACAATGACGTTAATGTCACTTTTTTGTGCATACTCACTTAACTTGCGCAAGCCATCCGCGCCGGCTTTTGCCACTTCTTCAGCGGTTCCCACTCCAAAACAATTCACCCGGATGGAGTGGCAGCCCAGAAATTTAGCGGCATCCACCCACTGGTAGTGATTTTCCACCGCTTTCATGCGCTTTTGGGCATCGGTATCGGCCATTTCTCCTTCTCCGTCCACCATAATCAGTAAGCTGGTTACGCCGTTGTCATCGCAGCGTTTTTTCAGCTCGGCTAAGTACTTTTCGTCTTTCGCTTTGTCTTTGAAAAAAGCGTTGACGTATTCTACCGCACTGATCCCAAATTCATTCTTAGCCTTCACAGGAAAATCGAGGTTTTCAAATTCTTTTGCCTGCAACGCTTTGTGGAGCGACCACTCTGCCAGTGAAATTTTAAAAAACATGGTACCTGGATTTGTGGCGGGAACAGTGCTTTTATCAGTCGTGGTTTTCTGACCGCAAGCAGCCAAAAAAGAGGCACTAACCGAAGCGCCGAGCGTAGCTACGCCCAGTGAACGAAGAAATTCCTGACGGTTCATAAGTTGTGTGTTTTTGTTTGCTGCAAAGTAGCAAATTTTCAATTGTTTTCAAGCGCTTTTGGCTACCTGAATTTGGTCATTGCCTGCCTCAACAACTCAATTCACCTTTCGTTCCAATGGTTCCACGTGCTGCAAAAAGGGTTGCCCCGGATCAATTGCCGTTTTGGCTATGATTGCAGCAGCGAGGCGGGCAAACTCTTGCCGATAGGCCGCCAGGGTATGGGGCCCATAAAGATTAGAAGCGCCTTCGTATTCCTGCACGTTGTATTCTTCCCGGGTTGTGATGTAACTTGAATAAGCGTTGGCGTAATTGGTGATGGCGACATGTCTCATTTCTTTGCCAAAGCTATCTGAAAGGGTACTTTTTAAGCGCCTCCCGGCCATGGTCGTAAATTCTCCCGGAACACCGGCAATGGCCAATTTTCCGATTTTGATAAGTTGAATAGGGATTACATTAGGAACGAGTGGCGCAGGTTTTCCTTTTAGGGTGCCAATACCTACGGGGAACATAATAGGCTTTGGGGAGTGCCCTTTTATATAAGCGGCAATCATTGGGTCATTTCGATCAAGTGGTGGAAGATACCAGCCCTTGAGCATCAGTTTGAATGTGTTGATGGCGAACAAAGCGTCCTTACTTCTATCTAATTCTTTCTGGGATGCATTTGAATCTGTAATCCCTTCTCTAAGTCCAGAGAGTATGGTTATCCCTAGAAAATAAGCATTTGGAAAACTATCTTCCGAACTGCCAGCACCAAAAGATATCCCCAAAGCAGCCGGCCAGGTTCTCGCATCAGTTTCATTTTCAATAGCAATATTAGACATATCCAGATGGGTATACCTATACTCGATTACCCCTCCCAATTCTTCAGAGGCCGTATCAAGCAACTCTTTTGCTTTAAAAAATTGGAGTTCCCCATATTCCTTCATGTGGCTGGTATCTATATTAAAGAGAGCGGCATTATCGGGAGAACCTTGGGGGATACCATACTTCACATTGCCTGAAACATCGCCTTCGCAGGCACTGGCAAAAGCTGCGACAAAAGTGGGATTGCTGTCCTTCATGCCCATGTAGGTTTCAAAAAGGAAAGAAGCCCAACCTTTATTGTCGCCGGTTATTAATGTGTTTTTTTGCCCCATACTGGTCGGATGGATCGCATACCAGTTCAAAACCCCAATAGTTTGCGGATGTCCATTTTCCCCGACATCCTTCACAAACTTTAGCAGTAACATTTCAGTATCTGTCTCTGACTGGTAATTGCTTGTGCCTGAATTTTCATAATATGCTTTTTTAGAACGATTCTCTCCGCAATTCATCAGATCGCCTTTATTTACATAAACCCGTCCCGAAGCAAGACTCTGGTGCGCTTCCAGAATAGAGCTTACGATGCCCTTCACAATAATATCGAAATTAATTTGGTCAAAGCCCCCTATAGTCAGGTTATACAGAAAATAAGAAGAATAGCCTCCCGGCCCGCAATGGGTATGGGTGCCGCTGATCTGGACATTTTCAGTTGTGTATAAATGTCCCAACCCTAAATCACTCAATCTTTTGACGACTTCCAGTTTGACCGGCTGCGTACAGGACATGATGTCTGCTACAACAAAAACCGCGCAGGCTGGGCGACTTATGTTACTGCTTTTGGCGATGATAAATGCTCTTGAATACAATCGGGATCTCATTTCAATGTCTTCCGGTACTTCAAGTTCTGCAATCATGGCGCCTTTTGTCACCAATTCGGGTTTCACACCCGTAGTTTTTTGTGCTTCATCAGCCCAACCAAACATGCCAAGCCCATTTGTGTCATCCGTAACATCGGCCTTTCCGACTCCAATCAAAAACTGGCTCCACCTATCGCTATCAATGACAACCGATGCTTCGACCGGATTTCCCGATGGGTTACACCCATTATCATTATACGCACGCAATACATATTCTCCCCGCCAGCGTTTTGTACAGGAGACGCTGACCTCCAGTTCGCCAGTTGGTATTTGGCCGGCCTTAACCTGGACTTGAGGCAATTCATGCGGATTGGGAGAGCCTTGCACGTTTCTGGTAATTATTTCGATCCGATCTGTATTTTCAAGTCGCCAGCGGAGTTTGAATGATTCATATGGATAAATAAAACCCGGCTCTACCAATGAAAATTCATGGATCACCGGCGGTCCGGCATTTATCCAGGCGGGATCGTTGGGAAGGCAGCTTGCGCAAGGTAAACCAAAGTGGGTATTGGCTACTTTCCCAGTTGCATTTACAACTATCTGGCCAAGCTGTGCGCCATAACTACCGTACATATCTGCCAACAGGCTTTGAAACATCCCTGCTGCTGCCTGGAGGCTTCCAGGTTCACAGCCCGACCCCCCAACAGGCGCCGGAGTTTGATATAATCCAATGCACCCGGGGCCAATATCTTGTGGCAGTACGACTTCAATTCCTGTACTCTTCCAAAGGCCCGGGTTATTTTTCAGCATATCAGAAATGAAACCATAGGTACATCCTCCTCCAATTTTCGGAAAACTGACCATAATATCCGGGTATTTTTCAGAAAAAGGAGGACTATTGCCAAATGTTCCCAGTATGGTCACCGTGTCACCTGCACAAGCGCGTGGAGGCATAATCCCCGTAATATTCCCCCAGCGCATTAAAATTTGCAGAAAGCTGGCATTTTCCCGGGCAGCAAGTCCGCAAACTGCCATAGTACTCAAAAGCTCTCGCAGCGTGCCCTCTAAGACTAATTTGTCGAGATCTGGCAGGATTATTCCAGGCGGAAATTTGGGAGCCGGAAACTTAGGACTTACAAGCTTTGCTCCAGTCGTCATTGAGGCTTTATCAGCGCCAAATACTGCCTGCATCAAAAAATTTGCATCTTTCCCATCGCCAATACCCCCGCCATATATGAGCGCCAATGTTCCTGTAGTAAGCTTTTGCAAAGTATTTCCCAGGATTTTATTCCGTTCATTCGGCTGGTCAGTGTGTTTTATGCTTAGTAAGGGACTGTCCGATGCATTGACTAAAGACTCCGGGAGCAGTCTAATCCATTGCATCGTTTGACCGGCAGGCTCAGCAAAATTCAAAGATTCAAGCGCTGTTGTCTGACTTAAACTGCTGCTGGTATTGCTAATAAATTTAGTGACATTCAAGAGCATTTTTTGCCCTTCTGGCGTATTACGGAATTGTTTTTGTTCAACGACAAACTGGAGTGCATCTTTTTGCCATTCAGGTGTAAGGTTGGTTAAATCTGGCATGGTTGTTTAGTTTATTTTGTTAAAGGACTTCCATAATTGCATCGGCATAAGCTCGTGCACCTTTTGCGTTTGGGTGCCCTAAAGAAGCGAAACTGCATTTTGCACCAGGTTCATTTGGTGGTTGCCCCGGATTAGAATTCAAACAGGGGGTTCCGCAAATAGCTTTCCGATTTTCAGCAACAGGGTCTTCGGGTTCTAAAGGAAATTGAAGGGCAAAAAGGTAGGGATCAGAAGCAAATACACAATTTTCATCGCGCCAGACAGGGGCGGCAAATCTCACCCTGGGGTCATTCGTATCTTGAACTGCTGCCGCCAGGGTTCTATTTGCCGTTTCAACAAATACCCTGGAGATGGTGATGAGCCGGGAGCGATACACCTCTAATATTGGTATTACGCCAGCTGAAAAGACAGAAATAGCAGGGACAAAGCCAAGCGATATGACCAGTTCAATCAATTGAAAAAGGTTGGTATCTGCGCTAATGACCGGAAAGTATCCAGTTACGATGATTGTTGCATTGGGGAATAATACCCTAACCGAAGTCACCTGCGCCGATGGTGTTCCTGGATTTTCGAGCAAAATATCTCTCATCCGGTTACAGCAAAAACTGACCCGGCGTTCCAGGTCTGTAGCTGACAGAAAAGGATCAAAGAGGTTCGTTACTCCAAAGTCGTTGATCCCACCGTCAACCAAAACAAGTGAGACCCGGTTCCTGATTTCAATTGGGATTGAAGCCCATTGCCTCGCCTGGTTGCTCACAGAAGAAGCGCCGCAGTTTTTTTCTCCCTCAAAATTAACAGGCGTCCCGGGAGGCGCTACATCAAAAAAGGAAGGAGAAGCCGAGCAGGCAAAATCTGCAGGATCATTGGAAAAATTCAAGATTTTAGCACCGGAATTTGCCGAACGATCCTGCCTGTAAACGCTACGGCCATTTGAAAGCGAGGGGGACAAACTAATGCTTTGCCCCACCAATTCAGTAAATTTCTGGTTTTCCAAAAGCCCCTGCCCCCACATGACAGAATCGCCTAAGGAAACAATCCGATACGTTTCTAATATTACCGGAAAGCGACCCAGTTCCTTTCCTCTGTCATAAAGTATGATTTCACATACTTCACCATCGGGGTTGCGGGGGGGAGGATTCTGTTTTGGGACGAAGACAGAAACGCTGATTTCAGTGGCGGTGCTAAATCGTACACTCGCAGCTTCCCCATTTAGGGTTGCGTTCAAATCGTTTTCAGGGAAACAGGTGCCGTCAAAAAGTACGGTGCCCCCAGGTTGGCCACGAGGCGTACGAAGCTGGGTTACTCCTGGCAACATACGGATCAGACTGGTTTGAGAACCACTGGTACCACGAACGATCTGCACAGAACGCAAGCCTCCCCGAACACCCAGATTTAACACCCTGCCTTCGAGTATACTTGGCCCAATCATTTGGGTAGCGCAAACGAAGCCATCAACGGCAATTATATCGCCATGCAAAAGGTTTTTTCCTTCCACGCGAACCACATCGCCATGATGGATTTCCGGCGTCAATACATGGGTCAAAATTGGTCCTCCATGAAATACATTGACGCCTCCTGGTTGTAGCGGCGGATTGGGTATTTTGATCTCCAGCGAATTCAAAACCTGTGATGCAAAATGATCAGCAATTGGTGCAACACCAGCTCCAAGGCAATGAGTCAGAATATCGGCAAATTGTAATGCCTCGCCAGGGTTTCCCTGTGTTGCATTTCCATCAAAAGTAATGATTGCAACAGGCCCATCTCCGACCCGTTCCGGCGCTTTAGTCTTAATCTCTGTTGAACTCCACTCATCAATCGGAGATAAAACAGGTTTTTCATCCTGGCTTGTGAATACAATGAAAGTTTGAGGTGGCTCCACAGGGGGAAAAGAACCGGTAAGGGTAACCGGAGTGCCTGCCCCTCCAAAATTGGGACTGATCGCTTTAATACCTGACGCGTCTACGTTTGGAAGCTTGGCCGAACCTGAATAAGCAAACCAATTACCGGCAGCTCCAAGGCCCTGACGCATTGCTCCAATACATTCCAGTCCGGTTTTTGATGTAATAAACGAAGAGGGAAGGCCGGTAGGAGGTATAGGTGATTTCCACCCCGGTATTAAACCTGTAATTTGTCTGCGTAGTTTTAAACTTAGTTCATCGGCTCCAACTGCAATCATCAGAAGCGATTCGTAATAGGGTGCCATGTCAGCATTCAAGGATGCAAGTGCCTGTAATCCGCCAAACACAAGTGCTACCGACTCTAACGCAAGGCTTGGATCGCTTTCACCCCCTTGTGCAAATTGTTCCAGATAAGCATAACTGCCTGTCGGAGACCAATCTTTGCCTGTTTTTACTGCCGGATGGCGTTTCAGAATTTCCGCAAAAGCTTCGGCTTGATCTAAAGTTGGTACTGAATAAGTACCTGCATTGTCCATCAATGCCGTACCCACAAGCTGGGAAGCCATCATTCCCTTTTTTTTACCTTCTTCTGAAAGTAGCCACAAATTTGTTTTGTTGACAAAAGGGGACAATTTGGCATTCAATGCCGTCAATACATGGGAATTGCGCTCAAAAGGGTTATTATCAGGCATGTTACAATATTTCAGTGTAGTTCAAGTTTTGATACGAATTCATTTTCAAATTGTTACGCCTTATTTGGTTTTAATTTACTACGTGTTAGCCTGACCAATAACAAACAACATAACATCACTCCTCAAATGCTTCCACAACCGGCAACGCCCGAAGGTTAAAATCCCAAAGCGCCATATTTTCCCAGGAAGAACCATCGGTAGCGGCGTTGCCTTTGAAAGCGACCCATTCTGCGCCCCAGTAACAAAAACCCATACCTCTGGAACTGGATTCTACCGTTTCCCTGAGTTTAAGCAAAAAGTTCTTTTGTCCTTCCGCAGACGCCGGATACTCCGGGTGGATCTGGTCGGCCAACCCAATCACATTGTTGGTCTGGTCGTTCCAATTCAAGGTGAAGGGATAAGCCGTTTCGGCAATCAGCACTTTTTTGTTGAAGGTGTTCCCCAACTGGTTCATGTTGTTTTCTAATTGAAAAAAGTTTTTCCCATGCCAAAACGGGTAGTACGACAACGCAATGATGTCGTAATCCATGCTGCCGATTTGGTTGAAAAACCACATGGCTTCCTGGTGCCCGGCGTAGTGAATCATAATTTGGGTGGCTGGAGAATGGTCTCTGACCGCCTGAATGCCTTTAGCCAGCAAAGCTTTCATTTGAGTCAAATTAGAAAGGCTCCCCTCCGGCCAAAGCAACCCGCCGTTGATTTCGTTGCCGATCTGAATGTATTCGGGCAGGATTTCAGCCGCCGCTTTTTTGGTGAATTGGTAAACGCTGTCCTGCAAAGCTTCAAAGCCAATCCCAGTCCAGGCAGCCGGTTTAGCCTGATTCCCCGGGTCTGCCCAGGTATCAGAATAATGCACGCAAAGCCAAACTTTCATCCCTTTGCTTTTCACTTCTGCGGCAAGCGCTTTCACCTGTGCAAAACCGGAAGTCGGACTGGCCGGGTTGTTCCAAAGCCGGATACGGATGGTATTTACGCCTGCTTTTTGCAGGGTATTCAGCATGTCTTCCGTTTGCCCGGCAGCGTTTAGCATGGCTACTCCCGAAGTACGCACTTCCGGAAGAAACGAAGCATCTACCCCCCTGACTTCTAAGGTATCAGGATCCGGCTGATCGCAGCAATCCACCTCATCCGAACAGGAAAAGATTAGACAAGCGATTGAAAAAAAAACGATTTTTTTGAAAAATAGCATCGTAAAGCGAATTTTGATCATTTTTGAGAGAGATTTTTTACCACATAGTTCACAATAGGGGTTTTCACATAGTTCACAGTAGGCGTTTTCACAACTTGTCCCGACTCGGCGGGATAGAACACATAGGGCTTTACCCGTTTAACTTAGCCTCGCAAACCTACCTCTAATATGCTCCAAGGATCCGTATAAAATTACAAAATGTTGAAAAAATCGAGCTATTTCTTTTTCATCGGCGTGCTTTTCGCGACCATTCCGATTGTAAGCAAAGGGCAGGTTTCCGCGGATACGCTGCGCATGGACACGTTGCCCTTAGTTGAAATCTCCGCAACGCGCAGTACCGTAAAATCCGATGAATCTGCGTTGGCGGTTTCAGTGATTGACGCCGGGCGCATCCGCATTGCCCAGCCTCAACTCTCTTTGGCGGAAAGCCTCCCTGCAATTCCCGGCGTTTTTGTACTGAATGACGCCAACTACGCCCAGGACCTCCGCATTTCGATCCGGGGTTTTGGCGCGCGCGCCGGTTTTGGCATACGCGGCATAAAAGTCCTGCTTGACGGCATCCCGGAATCTACGCCCGATGGCCAGGCCCAGGTGGACAACCTCGATCCGGCCATGTTGCAACGCATCGAGGTCTTGCGCGGCGGATCAGCCGGTTTATACGGCAATGCGTCGGGCGGGGTGCTGAATCTCACCACAGAAGCCTTCCCTGAAAAAACGGGGGTTGAAGTTCGCATGGCTGCCGGATCTTTCGGGTTTCGGCAATGGCATGCCAAAGCGGGGTTTCGCAGCGGCCAAACGTCGTTTAGGGTTGGAGTTACCCACGTCAGCATGGAGGGTTTCCGGCGCCACTCCGCCATGAAATCCACTTTGGCTACGCTGAAAATAAAATGGTCCCCAAAAGCGGACTCCAGTTTTTACCTGACTTTTTTAGCCAATTACACCGATAGCCCGCAGGCGGACGACCCCGGTTCGTTAAACAGGATGCAAGACAGCATCAACCGCCGGGCGGCCCTTCCGGCAAATGTCCAATACCACGCAGGCGAATCGCTCCGGCAAGGCAGGCTGGCGGTGATTTTGGATAAAAAGTTTTCAAACCAAGCCAAACTCAACGTCCGGCTCTGGTCCGCCTTGCGCGAATTCGACAACTTCCTGCCTTTCCGGGTAGGCGGGCAGGTAGACCTTTGGCGCTTGACCGTTGGCGGCATGGTCCAGTTTGAGTTGGAAAGCAAGGCAAAAAACCGCGCGCGGGAATCCCGCTACCGGTTTGTTGCCGGTGCGGAAATAGACTGGCTGCAGGACGAGCGGCGCCGTTTTGACAACGAAGACGGCGTGCGCGGGGCATTGGGCTCGCGGCAGCACGAGGTATTCAGCAGCAGCGGCGTTTTTTTGATCGGCCATTGGCGCCCCAAAAGCAAGCTGACCTTAAGCGGGGGCCTGCGCGGCGACTTGATCCGGCTTCGGGTGCGCGACCGCTTTTTGGAAGATGGCGACCAATCGGGCGACCACAATTTCCAGCAGATCAGTCCGTGGATCGGCGCTGCCTGGCGTTTGAAGCCCCGACTGAACGTCTATGGCAACATTACCACCAATTTTGAAACGCCGGCACTCATCGAGTTGTCCAATAATCCGGAAGGAATGGGCGGTTTTGCAAACGACCTGAAAGCCCAGCGCACGCTGTCGGGTGAAATCGGGATTCGCAGCCGCGGACGGAAACAATTGAGCTGGGAAATTGCCGTGTTCCAGGCCAGAACCCGGGGGGAACTAAGTCCTTATGAATTGGCTGATCAGCCTGGGCGCACCTTTTACCGAAATGCCGGTTACACTCAACGCCGGGGCGTGGAGGCTGCCCTGGGTTTTGCGCCAACTAAAGGCATGGAAATTTGGATGAACTACACCTGGTCTGATTTCAGCTTTGGAAAATACATTTCGGGTGGCGACGACTTTGCCGGAAAGGCTTTACCCGGATTGCCGCGTCACAACGGGCAGTTGAGCGCCCGATATCAGCACCGGGGTGGTCTGTTCGGCCAGCTTTCCGGCCGCTATACCGGTCGGTTTTACGCCGACAACGCCAATGCGGTCAGCATCCGCCCAACGCAATTATTCAATGCCCGAATCGGCTGGCGCGGACTTTTGGACAAGGTTTTTTGCGAAGTATTTCTGGGTTCGGACAACCTCGGCAATACCCGCGTTTTCAACAACATCCGCATCAATGCTGGCGGTGGTCGCTATTTTGAATCGGGCGCTGGCAGGAGTTTTTTTGCGGGGGTGCAGTTGGGGTTTTAATCATTCAAAATCCAGGTCATGAAAAACAGGATCATCTATTTCACTATTGCGCTGTTAATCAGCCTGATCGCCTGCACTTCTGACCAGCGGGATTATTCGGAATGGCGGGAATACCTCGGCGGGCCGGATCGCAACCACTATTCCTCCCTGACGCAAATCACCCCTGAAAATGTACACCAGTTGAAGGTGGCGTGGTCGCATGCGGCGCCTGATAGTGGCCAAATGCAAATGACCCCGATCATTGTGGACGGCGTTTTGTTTGGCGTGACGGCAACCGTGCAGGCTTTTGCACTGGATGCAGCAACAGGTAAGGAGCTTTGGCGTTTCGGCGACCCGCTGAAAGTATGGCACAGCACCAGCCGCGGCGTGGCTTACTGGGAAAACGGCGATGACCGGCGCATCCTCTACACCATCGGCCCCAGGCTTTACGCCCTGAATGCCAAAACCGGAAAACCCATCGAAACCTTTGGCGAAAAAGGCAGCATTGACCTGCACGAAGGCCTGCCTGAAAGCGCCCGCAATAAATTCATCATATCCAACACCCCCGGAACGGTTTTTGAAAACCTCATCATCATGCCGGTCCGGCTGTCCGAAGGAGCGGATGCAGCGCCCGGCGATGTCCGCGCATTCGACGTGGTGACGGGCAGGTTGGTCTGGACTTTTCACACCATCCCCTACCCTTACGAGTTGGGCTACGAAACCTGGGAAAACAAAGACGCTTACCTGAACGCCAACGTCGGCGGCGCCAACAACTGGGCAGGCATGGCCATGGATCATAAAACCGGGGTGTTGTTTGTGCCTACCGGCTCGGCAGCGCCCGATTTTTATGGCGGTTTCCGCAAAGGGCAAAACTTGTACTCCGATTGTCTGCTGGCTTTGGATGCCCGAACAGGCAAAAAAATCTGGCATTATCAATTCACGCACCACGACATCTGGGATCGCGACCCGCCTGCTCCGCCGAATCTGATTCGCGTCCGGCGTTTTGGAAAAGACATTGACGCCGTTGCGCAAGTCACCAAACAAGGCTACGTCTTTGTGTTTGATCGGAACACGGGGCAGTCTTTGTACGAAATTGAGGAATTGGAAACGCCAGCCTCTACGCTGACCGGCGAAAAAACCTGGCCCACCCAACCTGTACCGGTTTTGCCCAAACCTTTTGCGCGCCAGGCTTACGAACTCACCGAAAACGACCTCAGCCCCTATGCCGAAAACCGGGCTGAATTATTAGCAACTTTCCGCAAATTGGACAAGCGCTTTTATGCACCGCCGAGCCTGGAAGGCGTCTTTCTGCTGCCTGGTTACGACGGCGGCGCTGAATGGGGTGGCACTGCTGCGGATCCGGAAGACGGGATTTTGTACATCAATTCCAACGAAATGGCCTGGATTTTAAAACTGGAAGCGACCAGCGCGCTTCCGAGCTCTATGCCTTTGGGCGAAGTGACGTACCTTAATTTTTGCGCGTCTTGCCATCAGGCCAACCGATCCGGCATTGCCCTCAGCGGTTACCCGACGCTCGTAGATATTGGCCAAAAGTTGGATCGGGCTTACATCGGCGGCCTGATCACCTCTGGAAAGGGGATGATGCCCGGCTTTCCGCAAATTGGCGCCGAAGCGAAAAATGCCTTGCTGGATTTCCTGCTTGGTCTGGAGAAAAAAGAAGTAGGCGGTGGCCCTACGACCGCTGCTGCACCCGATCTGCCGTACGAACACACGGGCTACCAGAAGTTTTTGGACAGCAAGGGGCTACCCGGCATTGCGCCGCCCTGGGGTACGCTCAATGCAATTGACCTGAACACCGGCGAATACCGCTGGAAAATAACATTGGGCGACACGGATTCGTTAAAACAAAAAGGCCACCCGCCCACCGGTTGTGAAAACTACGGCGGTCCGGTGGTGACGGCAAGCGGATTGTTGTTCATCGCCGCCACCAAAGACGGGAAGTTCAGGGCGTTTGATAAAAACACGGGGAAATTGCTGTGGGAAACCACGCTTCCTGCTGCCGCGTTTGCCACGCCGGCAACTTATGAAGTGAATGGGAAGCAGTACATTGCAGTGGCTTGCGGCGGGGAGAAGCTGGGGACGAAGAAGGGGAATCAAATGGTGGCGTTTGCGTTGGAGTGACCCTGCCTTCTACCTTGTGCCGTGAATTTTTTCATCAGACTATAATTCATTGTTTAATATCATATGGGTAGTTTACCATGCAAAAAAAGGATATTGTTTATTATTGTAAGGCTATTTCTAACCTTCGACGTGATTCAAAAAACGGAGGTGCTCCGCATAAGCCAATTATGCTCTTGAGCTTAATTGATGCAGTTGAAAATGGCTTTGTACAGGGGAATCAAGTATACGTAATACCCGAGCTTATTGGTTACTTTAAAGCAAATTGGTCTATACTTGTGGAAACCAGGCATGACCCAAGATTTGCCCTTCCTTTCTTCCATTTAAGCTCTGAACCTTTCTGGAAACTCATCCCAAATGATGGCTGCGAATTGTGGGTACAATCAAAAGCTGCAATGCGCAATTTAAACAACCTTCAAACTGCTGTCAGATATGCAGCTATAGATATAGAATTTTTACTATTATTAAAAAATCAGGAAAATCGAGATTTGTTTCGTCAGATACTTTTAGAAAAATATTTTCCAAAAGTACGAGCCATATTGCCAGGGAATATGGGGTTAAAAATAGTACGTGATATAGAAACACAACTAGCTGAAGATTCGCCTACAGAATACGTCAACAGAATTCAAAAGTTAAAATCACAAATCCTTTTAGGTGATTTTGAAGAAGAAATTGCCCTGAGAAGTGCAATATTTAAAAGGAAAATCCCTCAACTATATGGATATTCATGTTGTATTTCAAATTACAAGGTAGATGTAAGTTTCAATGCAACAACTTTAATTGAAGCCTGCCATATCAAACCCTTCCGCATTTCTTTTGATGATACTATAACAAATGGTTTAGCTCTTTGTCCTACACTCCATACTGCATTTGATGCAGGATTGTTTACCATTTCAGAATCATTTTCAGTCATTGTCTCAGACAAAATTCAAGAAAGCAATAGTACTCAGAATTTAAGACAGTTCCATGGGAGCCAAATCATGCTTCCTGACAATGCCGAAAAATATAAACCCAATCTCGACAGCCTTAAATGGCATAGAGAAAATGTTTTCGAAAGGGGAAGATAAAGTGTAGCTCATTCTTTCAACACTTAAAACCACCATGCCATGCAACGCACCAACTGGTTTGACCGAACCTTCCCACCCATCGCCGACAACGGCTTGTTTCCCTCCATTCTGGAACGACTGGAAGGCACACCTGCGCGCTTGACGGAAAAAATCAGGCGCATCGAGCGCAACCTGACCTTGTCCATTAATGGAAAATGGAGCATCCAAAAGGAAGTCGGCCACCTGATTGACCTGGAGCCGCTCTGGCACGACCGGGCCCTGCAAATCATCCACAACCAAAGCAACCTGCTTGCGGCAGACCTGACCAACCGAAAAACGCACGAGACGGACTACGATGGGATGGACATCGCAGCGCTGTTAGCTCAATTCACAAGCCTGCGCAGCAATCTGATGGGAGTGCTGCGCTCCGTAAAGGACGAGGATTTGGAAAAAGCGGCCATCCATCCGAGGTTAGGGACGCCAATGAGGTTGATAGATTTGGCTTATTTTGTGGCGGAACACGATGATCATCATTTGGCGCAAATCACGAATTTAATGCGCATAGATGAATAATGCGAATCAGGAGCTAAAGCTCCTCTGAAAGGAGGACGAAGGAAGCATAGTATCTAAAAGTTGCGCGGAGTTGCGCGGAGTAAAAAGGAGTTACGCTGAGTTAGGTGTAAAGACTCCGTGAAAATCGTGTTACACAGCATTATTGAAAGCATCATAAAGCTCATACAAATCATCGGATGCACCACTGTCCCAGACTACTTTTTTTGCCATTGCCGAATCCGTTGGAGCATTTCTTCACTAAAAACCCCAGGATCTCCAGTTTTTAGGCGGGAAAGGGCTTCATTTATTTGCTGAACAAGGGCATTTTTATCTTGTAGCTTTTCCAAAGTAGCCTCTTCGGAAAAAAGAGCTTCGCCTATGGCGTATGCGCCATTATCTTCAGGTTCTTTTTCGATTCCCCCCAACTCAAGAACCTTTTCTGATGTTTGTTGAAGCAGATTTTTATACTTCAAGTACTCAATATAAGCCAGTACTTTACTTTGAGAAGCTTCAGGAAGGGTTTCCAACTCTGTCTTGATTTGCGCGATACTGTTGCCCATCTATAGCTGGATTTATTAACCACGATTTACACCTAACAAAGCTAATATTTTTTTCTGTCTTTTCCAAGGGGCCCGTCTACCGTCCACCGTCTACCGTCCACCATTTCTTCCTATCTTTGCAATCCCATCATCAAAACATGGAATAATGCACCTGATTATCTTTGACTTAGACGGAACCTTAGTTCATTCCGACCGCCGCGACAGCAACTACTTCGCCCAGGCATACGAAACCATCTACCAGCAACCTTTCCCGACCATTGACTGGACGAAATACCCGCATGTAACTGACACTTCTATTTTCAACACGGTGGTGGCACAGCATTTTGATCGGATTCCAACGCCGGATGAAATCGCCATTTTCCAACAGCACTACATCAACCTGCTGGAAGAAGGCCGCCAACAAATGCCGGAGCAGTTCCAATCCATCCCCGGCGCGCCGGCTCTGATGGCGCACCTGCACGCGGCGCCGGATCAGTACCGGACTTGTTTGGCCACCGGCGGCTGGCAAGCGCCTGCCCGGGTAAAGCTCCGCCACGTCGGTTTGTTGTCGGATCGCCTCGGCATCCACGGTGCCGACGGCAAAATGACGCGGGAAGCTATCCTGTCGGAAGCCATTGAAGCGGCGGGTGGTGCGCATCAATACGCCAAAATCGTCTACGTCGGCGATGCCGAATGGGACGTCACCACCACCCGCAAGATGCAATTGGACTTTGTCGGCATTCGCTGGCGGGGCGACCGGGAAGTGCTCCACGAAGCCGGCGCCAGCCAGGTGATTGAAAATTTTCTGGACCTCGACGCTTTTTTTCGCGCACTACATCTGGCGACGCCTCCCGCTGACTTCCAATCGTCTGCGAAGAAACTTTCTTTTGAAGACTGCGCTTAAAAGCCGCGAAAAGAAAAAAATATTTGCCCAAGGCTTTGAATTCAACACAATCGCTCTATATTTGCATCGCTTTTGCAAAAAGGGGGTCAAATTCCTTAAAAACAAACCGATCTCGTAGCTCAGCTGGTAGAGCACTTGACTTTTAATCAAGGTGTCCTGGGTTCGAATCCCAGCGGGATCAC
>JBJXFD010000591.1:0-3155 GCA_046153985.1 Saprospiraceae bacterium | reverse complement strand
CGGAAGAAAACCATACGATGGCCGTTCGGTTGTATTATTTGGCCATCCTGAAAAAACTGTCGCAGCAACAACTCGTTGTCTGGAAAAGAGACAAAACCAACCGGGATTACTTTCGGGAATTAAATGGATCCGCACTTCAACGGCCATTTCAAACGGTAACCCGTGACTTCGAATGGGTCTGGTATGGTGATGGAGCACTCGGAAAACAAGACTTCCAGCGCATGCAGGGACAATTTCAGCAAATGCTTTCGCTCATTCCGCAAAACAACAGGCTATGAGCAGAGGCAGGCTATTTTTATTGGGTGGAATTGCAGTTTTCCTTTTGCTGCTATACTTGCTGTTTGGCAATACCGGGCTTCGCCATTCCTGGAAAGAGAATTACGACCAGGGAAGCCGCGAACCATACGGGACAAATGTTCTGTTTAGTCTGTTGGATCAATTCATTCCGGGTGGAGAAGCGGTGGTTGTCCTTAAAGACAGCCTGAATGGCCGCCTTTCGCAACACAGCACCCCGAAAGCCAGCTACGTATTTACCGGGGCAGGTATGTACATGACCAGCCGCGACCGCGATGCCCTGTTGAACTTTGTCAGTGAAGGCAATCAGGCTTTCATCTCCTGCAATACCATCCCACACGACCTTATGTTTTATCTTTATTTGGAAGACTGCAATACGCCCTGGGACGGCTACCATTATTTCAATGACACCATCGCAGCATTGAACCTGGATCACCCTGACCTGAAAATGAGCCAAGCGCCGAAGTACCGGTATTTCAACAACTATATGCAAGAGAATTATCTCTGGAAATACATGGGGAGCGAATACTTTTGCGATCAGGATACGAAGCGGACCATTTTGGGTTATGTGATTATGGACACCGACAGCAACTACATCAATTTTGCACGGGTGAAGCACGGCGCCGGATATTTTTATTTGCATACGACGCCGCTTGCGTTTACCAACTATCATCTTGTCCGGAAAGAAGGGCTGGAGTATGCGCGCCGCGTCTTTTCACATTTGCCGGAAGGCCAGGTTTACTGGGATGAATACAGCCGGGTACCGGAATCAGTCACCAGACTTGCCAACCAACGCGCTTCGGGAGGGATGCCGGAACTCAACCAGGAGAGTCCTTTGAAATACATCCTTTCACAACCTGCTTTAGCCTGGGCCTGGTACTTGTTGCTGGCCACAGGGGTGTTATACTTATTGTTTCGCGCTAAAAGACGGCAACAAGTGGTACCGGTCACTGAACCCAATACCAATACGTCTTTGGAGTTTGTGCAAACTATTGGACAATTGTATTTTATGCAGAACAACCACCGGAAATTGGCGCTGCAGAAAATTCGACTGTTCAACGGCTACATCCGGGAACGCTATAACCTGAGTCACCGGGAAGGGGACGAAAGTTTCTTTAGCCGGTTGGCTGCGCGGTCTGAAGTGCCGGAACCCTTGATCCGGGACATTTTTTCCATGGAGGAAAGCATCAAAAAGGCTTATGCCATTGGCACCGATAAATTGATTGCTTTTCACCGGTTGATGGAGCAATTTTATAAACTTTGTAAATGATTAAAAGACGGGAATGGCAATGCCCTTCTGGTTGTATACCCTTTAACTTTTGAATAAACATGCAGATCGAAGAGCTGAACGAACAAACACAGGAACCCACCAAGACGCCGGCGCCTGAAACCCCTGCTCCGGCAGATGAATTGTGGCAACCCAAGCGCCTGAATCTGGAAAGGATTCACGCGGCTGCCGAACGGGTGCGGCACGAAATCTCCAAAGTGATCATCGGGCAGCAAGATCTTCTGGATTTGCTGCTTGCAGCGATTTTTTCCGGTGGACACGTGCTGGTGGAAGGCGTGCCGGGCATTGCCAAAACATTAACTGCCAAACTGCTGGCCCAAACGCTGGATGTTGATTTTTCGCGCATCCAGTTTACGCCCGACCTGATGCCCAGCGATGTTGTAGGTACCACGGTTTTTAACATGCGCAACTCGGATTTTACCTTCAATCCGGGCCCGGTTTTTTCCAATATTGTCCTTATTGACGAAATCAACCGGGCGCCTGCAAAAACGCAGGCCGCCCTTTTCGAGGTGATGGAAGAATACCAGGTAACGGTGGATGGGAAAACGCACATCATGGGCTTTCCGTTTTTTGTGATTGCCACGCAAAATCCAATTGAGCAGGAAGGAACGTATAAATTGCCGGAAGCGCAATTGGATCGCTTTTTGATAAAAATTAACCTGGAGTATCCCGGACTGGAAGATGAAAAACTCATCCTCCGCCGCTTTCACAACGATTTTAAAGTGAATCAGCGCCACGATGTCAAAGCCGTGTTGTCAACGGATGATATTCGAGCGTGCCAGACTTTGGTCGAGCAGATTCACATCCGCGAAGAATTGCTCGATTACATTGCCGCCATCGTGCATTCCACACGCGATCACAGCGATTTGTTCCTGGGGGCCTCGCCCCGTGCATCCTTAGCCATGATGAAGATGGCCAAAGCCATTGCCGCGATGAATGGCCGCGACTTTGTGACGCCTGACGACATTCAGTACGTATCATTCCCGGTGCTCAACCACCGGATCATCCTGACGCCGGAACGCGAAATGGAAGGATATGAGGTAAGAGAAGTCGTGGATAGCATTGTAGAAAAAATAGAAGTGCCGCGATAAGATATTGATTTGCCTCGCACCCCGACCTCGGTCGGAGTGCGAATCCTTTTTTGCCATACTGAGCGCTGTCAATCATAATCGTGTACAAACCAGACAAAAAAGAACTGATATTTTGAAAAACCTGTTTCTGACCAACCGTTTTTTTGGCCTTTGCGGCTTGTTGGTGGTGGCTTTTGCGACCAGCTTCTTTGTACCGTTGTTCTTGCAGCCTGCCCAAGTGGCATTGGCTCTGGTGGCAGCCCTGACGGTGCTGGATTACGCGTTGTTGTTTGGAAAACAGGATCTTGCCGAAGCGCACCGGAAGTTGCCCAAGATTTTTTCGCTCAGCGATCCCAATCCGGTGACGCTCACTTTAGCCAACTACTCCCGCCAGCGCCTTTTTTTTAAAATCATTGACGAAATCCCTTTTCAGTTTCAGCAGCGAAACTTTATGTTGCATGCTTCGCTCGATCCCAGGGAAACACAGGAAATCAAATACGAAC
>JBJXFD010000577.1:0-35660 GCA_046153985.1 Saprospiraceae bacterium | reverse complement strand
GTCGTCGCTCCGGTTTTTGAAGGAAGCTGAAGCGCCGTTGCTGGCGTTGAAGATGCTTCCCCAAACCGGGTCGTTTGCGGTGATGCGTTCCAGTTCGCTGCCGCTGTCCCAGACCGGTTCACCGGTGCTGGTGTTCCAAATGGTGACAGAACGCCCACCGAACGCGTAAATTTCGTCCAGATCGCCATCTCCATCGGTATCGCCGGAAGCACTCGTGACATTCAGGCGGCCCAGCAATTCGTCCTTTTGCAGGAATCGGGCATCCGGGAAAGCAAGAGAATCCAGAGCAAGGTCTTTCAGTCGAACCGATTCAACGAGCGGATCGTATTCCCGTGCATCGCCTTCATTCGCCGTAATCGCATAGGTAATGCCGCCGGTTTCAAAACATTCGATGGCATCGGGCATGTACGCACCTTTGATGTTCCAGGGCGCCAGGAAAATCCGGCCGCCACGGTCAGAAGCATCGAGCATGTTCGCCACCTGGGTGTGGTCTTTGTATCCCAGCGGGCGAATTTCTTCGATTTGCAGGGTTTCTAAGTTCACAACGGCGATGGCATTGTTTTCCTGCAACGTCACCAAAGCGGTTTTATCATCTGAACTGATGCAGATGTATTCCGGTTCGAGGTCGGATGCCACGGTGGCATTCGGACCAAAAATGCGGACTCCAGCAGCACGAAGGGTTTCAATTTCGCCGTTAAACGACTCAAAAGTCAGCGTAGTCACGTTAGCCGAAGTGATGTTTGGAATGCCCGGCAACAGGTTGATGATGCTAACCGATCCCAGCGGGTCAATCGTATAATCGCTGTTGGGTTCTCCTTCGTTTGCGGTAAGCACCCGAACGCCGTCATTGCTAAAAATGACCATGTCTGGTAAATTACCGACTGGCACACTGTTCAGGAAATTACCGTCTGTGTCAAAAAACACAACTTTGCCATCCTCAGCCGTGGTATTGCCCTGAACGGCAGCCGCTACAAAGCCGTTTTTCACCGCTACAGAATTAATTCCGCCGCCATAAGGGGTCATGTCTATACTGGAGACCGGCGTTGCAGCTACAGGGTTGCTGAAATCAAGAATATCCAAGGTGCCATTATCAATATTGGTCACAAATAGTCGCTTGGACGCAGGATCATAAGCAGAGATTTCTGCGGAACCACCGGCGGGATTCCCTGTAAAACTGCCCAAATGCCGCAGGCTTACAAATGGATCCGACTGAGCGGCAGGCGCTTCGATGTCGTTGTCCTGGATGAGGATAACCTGCTCCCGGATGCTTCCGGGAATGGCGTTCTGATCGTCGGCGATGGCCAGTACGAGGTACTTCCCGCCCGTTAAATCCCCGTTATCCGGGAGGTTCAGGGTGATGGAGAAGGTATCCGCAGCATTAGCCGGAATATCTATAGTGGTCGTTGCCAAAACATAATCGTCGCCCGTGGTTCCCGTAGAAGCCTCCAAAACACGAAGCGTCACTGTACCGGCGGGGCCCGTTTTTTCCACTGCAATTTTGAGCTCCACCTCGCCGTCGCCTTCCGTATAGGCAACTACATCATCCAGAAAAGTAACTTTGGGCGCCGTATTCAGGTTAAAAATAGCCAGCGTACCGCTCAATTCGTTTGCACTGATCACGTAGGCATTGCCGTCGGGGCTGTCTGAAGGAGCGATATAAATGATGCCTTCCGGCCCGTTATCCCCGGCGAAGGCTGTGTTGTCCCGGGAGTTTTTATAATCAACAAAAGTGATACCTGCCGGGTCGGTAATGTCGTAAACCATCACGCCGCCAATGCGCTCCAGCGTGATAAATGCATAGGTGCGACCCCGTATAGTGGCCAGCGTTAATCCTTCTGGTTCCGGACCTTTGGCGCGGCTACGACCTTTAAACCCATTGCCTCCGTTGTCTGCATTAAAAATAGGGGCCGTGTAAGGATCTGCAGCCGTGATCTTTTCAAAATCATCGCCGCTGTCGAAGACCAAAGTACCAGTTTCCGCATTCCAAATGGAGAAAGAGCGGGCGCCAACACAGTACAATTCATCAAAATCGCCATCGCCGTCGGTATCGCCTTGCAGGTTCGATACCCGAAAACGCCCAAGGTTATGATTTTCCTTCAACACCTGCGCGTTGGGGAAAGCCATAGAATCCAATGCTAAAGAGGCAACCGTGGATCGCTCGTTGAGGGGGGCGTATTCTTTTTCGTCGCCTTCGTTGGCAGTGACTAAATAAGTCGTATTACCCACTGAATAATTACTAATGCCATCGGGCAGGTAAAACCCTTTCAATGGATAATTGGCAATATGGATCACCCCGCTTTGGTCGGATACGTCCAACCCGTTGCCGAAGGCACTGTGGTCTTTCGTACCCAAAGGACGGATGGCTGTGAAGGTTTTCGTAAGCAGGTTCAACTCAGCAACCGCATTGTTTTCCTGCAAGGTTACCCAAGCTTTGCCTCCATCAGCAGCAATGGTAATGTACTCTGGTTCAAAATCCTGAGCAAAGGTGCTTGCCGCAAATAATTTGCGGACACCGGCAGCCTGAAGTTCGGCTTCCTGAGCATTAAAAGCTGTAAAATCTGCCGTAACCACCTGATCTTGTGTCAGTCCGGCTATGCCCCCGCTGATGTCAATGATGCTGACCGAACCTTCCGGATCAATCGTGTAAGCGACATTGGGTTGCCCTTCATTTGCGGTAAGCACCAATTGGCCGTCAGGCGTAAAAACGATCATGTCTGGCAATGCGCCAACGGTTACCGCGTTTTGAAAAACGCCATCCACATCAAAGAAAACCACCGATCCGTTTTCCTGTTCATTGGAAGTGCCGGGTACACAGACCGCAACCATTCCATTTTTTACAGCAATGCTCGTGATGCCAATGCCATAAGTGGAAACGTCTATCTGCTGAATTAAGGCTGGCGCAGCTGGGTTGGAAAAATCTATAATATCAAAAGCCTTTAGGCCTGTGCTAATCGTAAACAAGCGCTTCGATCCGGGATCGTAAGCTACAATTTCAGCCAATCCTTCTGCGTCGTTCGGGTTTGCCACGGTATAACGTCCGACAAATTCAAGCTCGACCGCTTTAGTCGCAATTGGCGCCTCTCGGTCATTGTCGCGGATGTACAACGTGAAGTACGGATTGGCTTGTGCCACAACTCCGTTCAGGTTTTCCAGCGCCAAAACAAAATACTCATCCTGCTCCGCTAACTGGTCGTCCAAGATTGGGATTTCTACTTCAACGCTGGTGCCATTGCTGAAATCAAGCGTTGTTGTGACTGCTCCCGACGAAAGATCATTTGCATCGGCCGTGCTAAAAACACCGGTTTTGTAAACCAAATCTGCACTGGCGCCCGTAGAAGGATTTTCTATGGAAAGCTTGATTTTCGCACTGATGCCATCCTCAGAAACGGAAATAAAGCGATTTACAAAGGAAATACGGGTGATGTATTCAAAGGTGAAGTTGTAAACATCCACCATCGCCCTTCCTTCCGAATCTACTACACCGGAAACGGTTAGGGTATAGGTATTACCAAGTACAAAAGGCGTTGAATAGGTCAGCGTAACCGTATCATTCAGGGCGCCATTGTCCGTACTAACTGCAGTTGTCAGGTCGGCAATGCCCTGATAGTTCAACAAATCCGAAGCTGATGCAGCGTTGAGGTCGTTGTTGAATACCAGTTCGATGGTTGTTCCGGAAGTGACCGTCGCTTTGACGACCTGGGGCGCTCCCGGGAAATTCCACTGAGGCCAAACCTGTGGAGGGTTTCCACCTGCAATTCCGTTCCAGTTGCCTGGATTGAGGATGGACGAGCGGAGTTCCTGTACGGTACCGTCCTGTGGGCCACTGTAATAACCATTTACGGTATTTCCAGCGATATTACCCGGAGCCGTACTCAGGTTAATTGCCGTTACAGAGTCCTGAAGACCAACAGGAAGTTTTGAGAAACTACCGCTGCAGGCTGCCAAAGAAGCTACCCAGGCATTGGAGCTGAGTGCCGTCAGGTAAACAGGAGATGCCGGAGTGCCCGTGTAAAAGATGGCCTGATCGCCACCGGAACTAAGTCCGAATGTTGCGCCGGTTACGGTACCAATACTTGCTGCGCCGGCGTCATTTTGGATGACAAAAACTGTTCCCGCAGGAACAATCTGGGCCGGAGAAGTCCAGGTTAGCCCACCCGGGCATTGCGGCTGAGCGTTGTCGGTGTATTTGGTATCCGTCATGCGGATTTTTGTGCCTGGCAGGATGTTGACGAAAGTCAGCAAAGCCACTTCGTCTTCGCCGCCGCTGGCGTTCATGCGGTAAGCTACCGGCACGATGTCACCGGGTTGGAAAGCCGTTTGAGGTACGATGGTGGTGAAAGAGACCGCCAGTACATCGGTAATTGCGTTGTCGGAAGTATCTTCAACCACGCCTGCTTTTAGTGCGAGGTAATAGTTTTGTCCGTTCTCCAGCGCAGTTTCCGGGGTTACGGAAATGACCCGATCATTGATGGTTCCGGAGAACGCAACTATTTCTCCGGTGGCAGTATTGAGGCGAAATTCCAACAAGTCAGGAATATCCTCATTGAGAATAGGTGCATTGGAAATCAGGCGAATATCTTCACTAAAAGTCAAGGTCGGTTGTACGTTAACATCAAGGTCAACAGCGCCATCCAATGGTTCAAAAACAACGGTAGGAGGCAATGCATCCGCGCCAAGCGGTGCGCCGTCCAAAGTAAAATTGTCGAATCGGTTGTTCCCGACGGCGCCGCCGGCGCCTTGCTGGAAGGTGATGCGGATTTGAAAATCCGGGTTGTCGTTTACTGCAACGATGCTTGAAAAATCGAGCGTTTGCAAAGTAGGATCGCCGTTTGCGGGTTCTACTACAGTGAGGCTGTCGAAATCAATACCATTTACGGAGTATTCGATTTTTTGTATTCCTGCGCCTGAGCCGGACCGGCGTGTGGCATACCGAATCACGATTTGTTGGTAGCCTGTGGTGGGCAGGGTAAACAACAAAGCGCCGCCAATGGGGTCGTTGAACCGCAGGTGGGAAGCAGCCGGATCGCCATTTCGGGCGTTCGGATTGGCTGTATCAAAGCCCTGTCCGGTATTGCTCGTGGCTTGAATGGCACTGAGACTGCCAGGAACATGCGCGATGGACGCGCTGCCAGTCAGACTCAATGTGGGGGTTAGCAGCGCTGATTCATTTGCTGAATTGTTAAAATTCCAGTAATGTACCAACGATTGTGCCTGAAGCTGCCCGGTTAGCAGCAACATAATACTACATCGCCAAAGAGCGCGTAGAAGTAAGTTCATAGACTCCGATTTTTAAGAATTAAGAATCCTCAAAAGTCCGTGTCATGGGTTAAGCTAACTTAAAATGCGGATTAAGATATGGTAAAGAAATTGACTTTGAAGTAAAATTAAATTACATCTGATCCCATAAAAAAATGGTGGAAAACGGCACAAAACCGTTTTCCACCTTGCAATGGTTGTATGAAACGTTGCTTATAAAAATAAAAAGGGATTTCCAGTTTTTGGGATTGGATCCCTTATTTCTACTTCAAGTACCACATTTTCGTGTTCAAACCTTCGGGGCCTTGATCAGGGCCTTGGCGTTGAACCGCAGCCTGATATCCTTCGGCGTTAAGGGATTGTTCTATAATCGGATAGCGGAACCGAACCGGAATCCTGTCATTGTTCTGATTCGTCGGGCCTGCAATCAATGCAGGGATTTGGGTGCGCCGCCAATCGAACCACGCTTCCAGCCCTTGAAAATAGAGGGAAATCCATTTTTGAAAACCGATTTTATTCAGTTTTTCCACTGAAGAGCCGGTATAAGCTACCTCATCCTGAGAAAAGTATGCTACCGGTGGAGTTAATCCATAAAACTGAAATGACGCATTCACCCCATTTTCGTAATAAGTCATTGCACTGCCGCTTATTAAGCCTTTTTCAGCAGCCTCTGCCAGCAGGAACTGTAGTTCTGCGTAGGTCATGATGACGCCTTTGGCAATGGAAAGTCCTTGGGGCGAAACAGCGTTTTCAAAATAAAGCGAACCAATTCGGGACTGAAACTGCGGGCCTCCATTGTATTGAAGCGCTTCTACGTCACCCAATCCATTGGGCAATCCGGCGAAAACCGGGTTGGCGGAAGTTTCTGTTTCAGGAGTCGGGCGGAAAAATATGGGCATACGGGTGTCATCCAGGGTCTGGAGCGTATCCAGCAGCGTTTTAGAAGCGCGAAACTCGTTGAAAGAACCAATGCGGGAGGTATGAAGCGGGAATTGGTCGGGAGAATTGCTCAGGAAAGTGTAGACCGCGTTGTCCGCTACATTTTCAAAAATCGGGTTATCAGTGGTGTTGCCCACAATTTTCGTCAGGTCTGCGCTTACATTTCGCTTGTTGGAAATGCGCAATAAATAGCGGATGCTCAGCGAATTGGCTAATTTTTTCCATTTTGCCACATCGCCTTTGAAAATGAGATCGCCTGCAACGACTTCACCGGTTGTTCCCAGAATATTGTTGGCAGTTTCGAGGTCATTCAGAATCCCATCATATACCGCTTCCTGTGAATCGTAATTGGTATAATTAATGCCCTCTTTTGCCCGAATAGCTTCAGAATAAGGAATGTCGCCGTAAGCATCGGTAGCTAAGGAAAACATCCAGGCGCGCATCACCAGCGCGATGCCTTTGTAATTCTGCTCGTTATTGGTCTCGCTTTGTGCAATGATGTTGTTCACATCGCGCATGTTGTCGTATACACTGTTCCAGATACCATTGAGTTCGCCCCAAAGGTATCGGTCTTCATTAACGAACTGGTTTTTTGCCGTGTGCTGAATGACGATGTTGCCAATGCCCCAGGTTTCTCCAAGAAGGCTGTTCATGACATCGCGCTGAATTTGCGGCATCAGAAGACCTGAATTTACTAAGGTTGGTGCATTCGGATTGGTATTGATTTCATCAAAGTCTTTGGTGCATCCGAACGCCATAAAGAGCAGCGCAATCAGTACCCATGATTTTAAAAAAGTATGTTTCATTGTCAAGATTGTTAAGAATGAAGGAATTAGTGGGTAGTGAGGGTGTCATTCGAAATGACGCCCTCACTTGCTCAACACGACTTAGAACCGGCAATTCAGGTTCAAGCCGATGCTGCGCGTAGAAGGCAGCGCCACAGATTCTACACCCGGGATGACCGTTCCTCCGGATGTAGAAGAAGTTTCCGGATCAATATGCGGTACGTCTGTCCATAAAGCTAAGTTGCGACCTACTACACTGATGCTCAGGTCACGGATCTGAGCTTTGCCCCAAATACGGTTTGGAAAGGTGTACCCCAACCGTACTTCGCGCAATTTTGCAAAAGAAGCATCGTAAATAACCCCTTCAATGAGCCTGCGGCCCAGGGTATAGGAAGTATGCCATTCGCGGGCGCTGAGCTTCACATCGTTTTGAATGAAACTGCCGTCTTCCTGTCGTACGACGCCATCTCCGATCACGCCATTGCCCTCAAGGCTCAGGTCGTAGCCATTGGCGCGGCCTTCCAGAGTCTCTATGATTTGACCGCCTTCGCGGCCTACCGTTTGCGTGTGGGAGTAAATTTCACCGCCGACGCGAACATCAAATAAGACATTTAATGTCAATCCTTTATAAGTAAAGGTATTGCTAATGCCGCCCAGCCAATCGGGGTTATAATTGCCAAGTTTGATCAAATTGGCGGTAGCCACAGGCTTGCCCTGGTTGTTGTACACAACTTTGCCCACGTGTTCACCGGTCGGATCGAAGTAGGGGCTGTCCGGGTCATCGCTCACCCGCTGAAATCCAATACCGTACATGTCTCCCATTTGTTCGCCAACACGCGCTTCCACAGATACATAGCGGGAAGCCATCACGTAGCGGGTTACTTCCTGTCCGCTGATTGGGTCAGTGAACAGTTCAGCTACCTCGCTGCGGTTGGTGGAAAAATTGAAAGCAACATCCCAGGTAAAATCGCGGCTTTTCAGCGGCGTGATGTTCAAGGTTGCTTCAAAACCTTTGTTGCGAATCAAGCCGGCATTGATGAAACGGCGCGCGTAGCCCGTAGTAATGGACAGCTCAAGCGGCAATAATTGGTTGCGGCTTTCCGTATTGTAATAAGCTAAGTCGAGGCCCATCCGGTTGCCAAAGAAACGCAGGTCAAGACCAGCTTCAATAGACGTACTGATTTCCGGTTTGAGATTCGGGTTTACCAAAATACTGGATTCGCTGTAAGCTGGCTGACCCTGAACTGCTGTCTGCGCGTTGTATACGGCGCTTAGTTGATAGGGATCGGTGTCGTTACCCACTTGAGCAAGTCCTAAGCGTACTTTCGCAAAAGACAACACATTGCTGTTGATGTTGAATGCATCCGTGAGTACAGCGCTCAGGTTGGCTGCGTAGTAAAGATAGCTGCGCGAATCAGCAGGCAACGTACTGGACCAGTCGTTGCGAGCCGACAAATCAAGGTAGAGGTAATTGTTGAAGTCCAATTGAGCGGTTGCGTACAAACTATGGATTTGTTTTTCGCGGTATGGCTGTGAAGCAAGGTTCTGGATTGCTACCCGGGAGTTGGACAGGGTAAAAATACCAGGAACAGCCAATTCTGGTGCAATCACATCAGAAACCCGTCCTTTTTGTTGCATGGCATTGCCACCTACGCTAAAATTAAGACCAAGGTTGGAATTCAGTTTGGTTTTATAGCTCAACAGGAAATCCGTATTAAGCTCCGTGAAGCCGAGTCGTTCTTCCCGGTAGCTGCCCCGCTGGAAACGCTGCGTACTATAAGCGCGGCGGCGTGCGCGGAATTCGTTGTTCACATCTGTGCCGCTGCGCAGCATCAGGCTCAGGTTGTCCGTGATATCGTAAGTCAGTGCGATGTTGCCGAAAATACGGTCAGTGTTTTGGCTATTTGTATTTTCGTACAATCCAAAATAAGGATTGTCGTGGTAGTTGTAATTGAAACCGAACTGATTCAGGTCTTCACGGCCTGCCATCCAGTAATCCCGCATGGCAGAAACGTCTACACTTCTGCCAAGCCAGCAATTGAACAGGTACATAATATTTTCTGTCCCGTAGCTCAGGTTAGGCCTGTTGGAGCTTGCGTTATTCACATAATTGATGCTGGTGCGAACCCGCAGCCTTGGCGTCAGGTTATAGCCACCGGCAAAAGCAATGGAATTGCGCTGGAGGTCGGTATTTGGAACGACACCCGTTTGATCCAGCCACGTATAAGAAAGGCGGAAATCACTTTTGTCATTGCTGCCAGATACGGCCACGTTGTGAGTTTGTGTTACCCCTGTTTCAAAGAAATCGCGTATGTTATCGGGTCTTGCGATAAAGGGCGTTGCAGTGATATCCCCGCGGGCGGCCAGCTGGGCATTTAAATTTACCGGCCCGATTGAATTGAACAGGTTGCCAACATCTCCACCGCGGAAGCCATTGGCGGTTGGCGAATCAAACTGGCGAATCAATTGCCCCTCCATTGCAGGGCCCCAGCTTTCATCTACCCCGTCAGCAGCCCCGCCGCCGTTGCCATCTTTAAATTCAAACGCATTGTTCAAGCCCTGGCCATAAACATTCTGGTATTCCGGCAAGCGCAATACGTTTTCAAAAGAAACCGTGGAATTGATCGAAACGCCAATGCCCTTGGTATTTTTGCCTGATTTAGTCGTGATCAGGATAACGCCGTTGTTGGCACGGGAACCGTATAAAGCGGCTGCGCTTGCGCCTTTAAGTACAGTAATAGTGGCCACATCGTCGGGGTTTACCAACCCGGCGCCATTGCCATAGTCCACATCCTGATAAGCGTTGCCCGATGAGCCGCGGAATTCATTGCTGATCGGCACGCCGTCCACTACAAAAAGCGGTTGGTTGCCATTGATGTTCAGGGAGCGTTCTCCGCGGATGGTTACCCGCGAAGAGGAGCCAATGCCCGAAGGGTTTCCCACAATGGTCAAACCGGCAACTTTGCCGGAAAGTGCATTGATGATGTTGGTTTCGCGGGCTTTATCCAGGTTATCGCCACTGACTTCCTGTACGGAATACCCCAGTGATTTTTTTTCACGGCTGATGCCCAAAGCAGTAACCGTAATTTCCTGAAGCAAATTTTCTTGCTTAAGGAGAATCGTCAGTTCTTTTTCCATGCCAATGACTATTTCCTGAGCGGCATAGCCAATGTAAGAAATCATCAATTTTTCTCCCGTACGGACTTCTATGGAAAAGTTTCCCTGAACATCGGAAACTGCTCCTCGGTTGGAATCTTTTACAGCGATGTTGGCGCCGATCAACGGATCCTTGCTGTCGGCGTCTATGACGATCCCGTTAATGGATTGTGCATGAACGCTCATCGCAGACAGCATTGCTACAACAAGGGCAATAAACAGGCCCTTGAAGGTTTGGCAGTGTACCTTCATAGTTCTAATGAGTTTAAGTGAAATTAGAATATGCGGGCAAAGGTATAAGGAGGGCAATGAGAAGCGAGAATTTCGGTATTAAATCCTATTTAAGTTACTGTTAATTAAATAATTAAATTAAATGGCTAATATTAATAGAATGAAAAAAAACACGTAATTTATTGTTAATAAACAGCACATTTACGCGGGGTGAAGGCTTTTATATTTTACGCGAAAATAATGCCAGGAAAGCAATGCGGCAAAGAAAACCAGGCCTGCCCCGTAAAGGCAAAGGTTAGAGAAAAACTGAACCCAGCTTAAATCAGGTTTTCCAAAGTTACGCCACAATAAAACCAAAACGCTTCCTAAGTAACCAAACGAGTCGGCAATGTAAATTAAAAAACCAACGTTTCCGGTTTCCCGAAATGTGGCTAATAAACGATCAAAAATAACGCCGTTGAAAAGAATATAAGGCAGAAAAACGCCTACTCCCGTCAGGATCATCCAAACGACCGGCGACAGCTGACCTGCTCTAAACATCAGGGTTGCACCAAGCAACACCAGCGCCCCTATCACAATAATAGCATGATTTATCCACAAGGCTCTTTCATTGTTTTTAATCAGTGCAAGCGCTGCAACAAAAACCAATACCAACAGCGCCACCGGTATTTCGGCGGTAGTGAGTACCTCCGGTTGGGCGCCAAATCCAAGTTCGGTCCAGATCTCAACCGTAAAGTTGTCGCGCACATCCCTGAGTATGGTGAGCGCCAGATAAATTACCACCATAATGATCAGGCCGGGCGCAAACTGAAAAAACAGCGCTTTTCGCGACTTTCCATCCATGGGTTGACGCAGGCTGCGTTGTTCAATGTCCGCACCTGAAGGCGGGGGCAGGTGTTCAAGTATCCATAAGCTCAACAGCAAAGCCGGCAGAAACAGCATGGCAACAGCAAAAGGCATCCAAAACTCCGATATGCCCCAATCCAGGATCATCCATTTACCCACCGTTTTGACAAAGCCGGAAGAGATAATAAAGTTTATGCAAAGGAAAGCAGCGAGCGCTTCCGTCACCCGACGACCTTCTAAGTAACTAAAAATCAACCCCCAACCCATTCCTAAAGGCAACCCGTTGAGGAACATCCAAAACAAACCCCAGGAAGGCGGAGATAATGCGAGACCAAGTAAGGAAGCGCCGGCAATAGCAACCATGATCAGCACCACCCCAGCGCGTCGTGCTGCGCCAAGGGAAGAAATCAGGCGGATTCCAATAAATTTTGACAATGCGTACCCGGCAACCTGAGCGATGACCAACGCAATTTTGTATTGAACCCCTCCAATTTCCATGCCCGAAAAACTGGCGGCTGTGAAGGGTTTGCGAAAAGCATAGATACAGCCATAAGTCACAAATGCGACCAATCCAGCGGTAATGATGAACAAGATTGGGCCGGAATTGGCCAAGCGGCGCTCAAGCGCAGGTGAATGCAGCATATTGATCTCTTCGTTTGATTGACATGCTATTAAAGGTCAATGATTTGTAAAAGATCTTCCAGCTTTGTCAATATATGAGTGGGCGTTGCGGTTTGTAATTGTGCCGCAGTTTGCGCGCCGGTTGTAATGCCTGCGCTGATTGAACAACCTGCTGCGATTCCTTCTTCGATGTCCACAATAGAGTCGCCGATTTTAGCCGTCAATTTTGGGTCAGTCACCTGAAAGCGCTGCATTGCCGCCAAAATCATGTCCGGATGCGGGCGACCACGGGGAACGTCGTCTGCGGTAAGCAACAAATCAAAAGTAGGGCCTTCTTCCCATCCTAATTTTTGCAGCAACCCTTCTGCAACTTTGCGTTTATAACCGGTATTCAAAACAACCTTTACGCCATGCGATCTTAAGGTTTCAAAAACATAAACAGCTCCCGGCATTGCTTTCGGTGTTAATTCCTGATAAGCGTGATCCAATAAAGCCTCAAAATCCCGAAAAACAGGCATCACCGTTTCAGGGGCTACTTGTTCATTGCTTTTGCTTTGCAGCACATCCAGAATTGCCTGAAATTTTTCTTTACCGGCAGCATGCAATAAAACTTCGTCGAGCGAAACTTCAAACCCAGCCCGCTGAATGGCCTGATGCACGGTTTTATAGACTACATTTTGCTCATCAACCGTAGTGCCGGCCATGTCAAATACAACTAATTCAATGGTCATTTTTTCTTTTTTATTTGCCCAAAATATGGTTAATATTTTCCGATGCAAAACCGGCGCTTGCCGTCATGCCTTTACCGCCAATCCCCGTAAGCAGGTGAATCTGGTCATTAATTTTTTCCTGAAAAACATCCTTTGTTTTGCGCTGGGTATACATCCCCACCCAGGTTTCGCGGATGTTCCAGTTTTGTAAATCAAAAATCTTTGCGGCCTCTTCCATCATGTATTGGTTAATGGCTGATTTGATTTCGATGCGCAGGGATTCCCGGTCGTTCACGTCTGCATATTCGTGTGAATCGCCCAAAATGATGGCGCCGTCGGTTGTTTGCTTAAACAAAATATGAACGCTCCATTTTTTTGCTAAGCTATCCGGATCTTCTTTGGCTTTTATGGCCGCGTAAGAAGGGCATTCCCGAAAACTTTCGTAGCGCCGGATGCTCAGGCCAGTCAGGATGGAGCCCGGAATGCGTTGAGCAGGCTGTTGCTCCAGCAGAATCATTTGCAGTTTAACTGCCTGTAAATCACTTTGCCGGTAAACCCCCGGAAAAAGCGCCTGAAACTCATATCCGCTGCAAATCAGCACCTGGTCGGATTGAAAGACGCGTTTGTCACTTGCGGTTACTTTGCAGGTCGTACCGGTTGTTTCCACGTCCACTACGAGGGTTTGCGGATGGTAATGGAGCCCTTTTTGTTCAATTAGAAAAGACAGAATGCGGTGGAGGGCAACCCGGGGTTCCAGCGTTATTTCTTCCGGGAAGAACAAGCCGCCCCGGCAGTAATCAGCCCTCAAGCCTTCGTAGCGCTGCAAACACTCATTTGCGGTAAGCAACTGCGACGCGTAATCATTGGCCCTGTTGATCGCTGCCAATTCTTCCAGCAGCACCATTTCTTCTTCATCGGAGGCGAGGTAAACAGAGCCGTTTTGTCGCAGAGAAATATCGAATTGGGCCTGAATTGATTTATAAATTTCCAGACTTTTACGGCCGTACTGCTGCCATTTGGGGTCCATACCCGAAGGGACAATCTGGCCAAAATTTTGTACCGAAGAGCCTTGCGGGAGGTTGTTTTTTTCCACAATGGCAACGCGCAAACCTTTTTGAAGGGCATGGTAGGCGTGAAAAGTGCCCAGTACCCCGCTGCCTACAATCAGTAAATCATAATGTGGTTGCATGGTCTTTTTTGATGATCAGGTTCCTTTCCGGAAAACCCGGAATGCCTTAAAAATAAAGGTTTAATCGAAGCCAGAAGCTCCTTCCAACCCCGTCAACACCAGATCCATGGGTCCGGTATGCTTCGTTTAGCATATTGTGAAATTCCCCGGAAAGCGTGGATTGCCCAAACTGGTACCAGGCGCCGAGGTTAAAAATTTGCCACCCGGGGGTGCCGTCGTCGGCAATGCGGTTGTCATCTACATCGCCTTTGGCCAACCGCCGCTGATCGGTAGCAAAAATGCTCTCCGCGCGCAGGCCCATTTTTTGGAATGGATAATACTCCAGGTAGAACCGGCCGTTCAGCGGCGGAATTCTTCGGAGCGGCTCATCAGCAGACGCATTGTGCCCAAACGTATAGGTTGCATGCCCTGCCATCAGCCAGTTTGGCGACCACCGCCATTCAAACTGTGCTTCCGCTCCCTTGATGAAAGCTTCCGTAATATTTTCCTTGCGGTAAACGGCATAGCCCTGAATGGTGTCCGCCGTGCGGATGCGCCCAATCAGGTCGCTGAGTTGCAGGTAAAAGGCGCCAAAGTTTGCAGAAAAGCTTTCTGTTTTAATTTTCACACCCGCCTCTATACTCCTGCTTTTTTCGGGCTTCAGCGCTGGGTTGGGCAATTCGTACCGAAAATCCACAATGCCCAGGGTGCCAAGGTCATCAATATTTGGTGCGCGAAAAGCTGTTGCAGCGTTAGCATACAAGCGCCAATGGTGGGTAAAGAGCCAGGAAAGGCCCAAATTGCCAACAAGCGCGGAAGGTGAAATTTCTGAAACACCAATATTTTCGTCCGGTACGCGAATGAGAAAAGCGTTGTAGCGCAATCCGCCGCTAATCGTAAAATGCCGCCAGTTAAAGGTGTGCAGGTTGTAAATTGCAAAACTGTTCATGCTGGAATGATCGGGGTACAAGCCACGTTTTTCCAACAAGTCACTGGTATTTTCATTGAATTCCACCTTATCGCTGCGCACTGCGTCTGCATACCATTCTGCGCCAGTGGTCATGGCCCAAATATTTGAAACATTGGATAAAACACTGAATTGCAATCCATTTGTAACATCTTCATCTGTTTCCGTGATTTGGGTCGGTTGGTTGTTTTTCTGACTTTTCCGCACTTCAAAAGTACGCTGGCGCGAAACGGTCAATTCGGTTTTTTGCCACCATTTGTTGTCGAAAGCCCCTTGCAGGCGTGCATAAGCCAACTGCCTGCGCTGCGGATCAAAACTGTTGTATTTGAAATTTTCCAACTGTACCTTGTGAAAAACCGGAACATCCTGCTGTTCCAAATCCTGATAGGCTGCGACAAAATTGATTCGCTCACTCAACTTCACCATTCCCTTAAACTCGAAACTCCATTGACTGTATGCATTCGGCGTCTGTTTGCCTATACCTTCCCCGGCAACCAGATCGCCAAAATTTTGATAAGCGCCGCCAACCCTCAAAGCCCATCGTTGCCCCGAAGCTTCCAAAGCGCCCTGGCCGCCCAATTCCATCCCATCCGACATCCATTTGAAGCTTGCTTCCGGGCGCAGATCCGTGTTTTCAGAAAATCGGGGCGACAAGGTCAGGACATTGACAACGCCTCCAATGGCATCACTGCCGTAGGCCGCTGCGCCGCTGCTTTGCAAAACTTCTACCCTCGACACCCAACCTGATTCGAGGGTATTCAGGTATTGATTCGGCCCGGAACGAAAGGTTGCGTTATTGAGCCGGATACCATCTACCAGCATCAAGGTTTGCTGACCCGTCAGGCCCCGCAGAAACGGGGATCCGCCACCGTGATTGGTTTTTTGTAAAAACACCCCCGGAATACCGAAAAGGGCTTCCGGCAAGGTGCGCGGGGATCGAACTTTAAAATATTGACGATCCAGAACAGTCGTTACGACCGGCAACGCAAAACTTTGAAATTCTTGGCGTTGCGCAGTCACAACGATGTCCAAAGAAAGCAAGACTGTATCTAAAGCAGGAACACTATCCTGCCTTGATACAGGACTTGCAGGGCATGACAGGATGCCCAAAAGCGAAAATAAGAGGGCAATGGTTGTTCGTTTGTTTTGTATCGTGCCCATAAATTCAGCTTGATTTTAGTTCCCTTTTTTCTTTTCTTGAATAAAGTCTTCCACATTATCAAGCACCGGAGATTCGAGCATACTTTTCCAATCAAATTTTTCATCGAAAGGTGTCAACAATTTTTGAGGATCAAGCACGCGTGGGTCTACAGGAAGTGCCTGATAAGGCGTAAAATCGGGCTGATTGGTAAAAAAATCAGCCATGTCGGAAGCGGCGGCGTCATATTGATTCAGGTAAGGCGTGCCAAGGATATTCCAGAAAGTTTTGAAGATACTCCCAAAACTGAAGTGCCGGTGGCTTACAAAATTGCGCTTTGCCCAGGGAGAATAGACCATCAACAGGCTTCGATGCGCATCCACATGATCCCGGCCGTCCTGCGCGTCGTCTTCCGTAACAACAATGGCCATTTCTTTCCAGTAAGGCGTGCGGGACAAAAACTCGACAATTCGTCCCAATGCCAGGTCATTGTCGGCCATGTAACTTTCCCGGAAAGGGTAGCCCGCACCCGGGCGTTCGCCGGCGCCATGGTCGTTAGGCAACAGAATCGTCAGCATTTGGGGCATTTTTTCAGAAGTATCCAACCATTTTTCTTTAAATTCATCCATGAACAAATCAGCGCGAAACTGATCCGGAATGGCCATGTTATAAGTCGGATAACGCTTGGAGGTATTGACGAAGAGCGGCGCTGGAACTGGGTAATTGACCAGCACTTTCTGGCCGTAGTATTTCATGGTAGAGTCCGCTAAATTAGATGGCATTTCCGTACCAAAGCCCCAATTGTAAAACGAAATCCCATTGCGTTCTAAGTGTTCCCACATCGAACCGGCTTCGTTGTAGTCTTCGGGGAAGATAGCTCCGGCAGACCCGGTCCAGCCGAATTTTCCTGGTTCTTTGCTATTGGCCTTCACATCACGGGTTCCGCCATAACCAGCCGGTACATTCGTTTCGACCCACTGGTTGGGGTAGGTGTTGACCAACCAACGGTGTCCGTCGGCAGAGTGGTCGGCATCTACATAAAAATTATCGGCAATGCCAAAGCGCCGGGCTAAGGCAAGGTGATTGGGCATGATGGTCGCCCCTTCGACCGTAGTAGATTTATCCCGGTTTGAAAAGGTACGATTGTAGCCATAGCGGGCAATTTCGGGGTCGCCTTTGCCTTGTTTCAACTGCCCAAAAACCTCATCATAGGTGCGATTTTCTTTGGAAATAAATACGATGTATTTGATTGGGCTCTGCTTCTCCCCGGGAAACAAAGGTATCGGATTGTCCTTTCTGGCCGCTAAGCTGGAGTCAAAAGCCGGGGTTAGGTTGAAATTATTGTCTAAAACCTGCCGGGTAAAAAGAGCTAAGTCTTCGTCTTTTGGAATATCGAGCATCGTCACAGAGCCGTGCATGAGGTGGCCGACGTAACTACCCTCCGCTCCTTCTTTGAACGTATAGCCGCCATTGGGGCCACTGCCGTAGCCTTTGGCATTGGCTACATATAGTTTTTTCCCATCGGGCGATACCGCTACCTTTGAAGGAAACCACCCAACAGGCAGATGACCAATAACCTCAAGCGATGGCACATCCACTACGGCTATGGCATTCAACCCCGATTCTGCGACATAAAGGCGTTTTTTGTCAGGGGAAAGCGCCACGCCAAAAGGAATCACCCCCCTGAAGCGACTCAACTGCGGCAGCGGTTTCAAAAATATATTTTTCACTACGCGCCCTTGCGTCGGTTCTATCACCGAGATGCAGTCATTGTTGCCATTGGTGACAAACACATATTGGTCCGTGGCAACTAAAGAATTCGGCCCCGCTCCACCAACAGCAGGAATGCCTTCTATTTTTTCACCTACTAAAAAACCGGTTTTGATGCGATGGATGACTTTTGGGTTCCCTTCTGAAACGTCCACGGTCCAAACTGAAAACGACTCGGGGGCATTCGGATCACCAAGACCAGGAATAAGGGCTTCTCCTTCCCGGTAACCGTCGCGCATTTCTTTGGAACCGAAAGCTGAAGCTGGAAAATCTATCGGCGTTTGCTGTATAGGTTGGTATTCAAACATGCCTACATTGGCAACATAGACGGTCTTTTCGTCAGGCGACAACGTCACACCAAAAGGATAACGCCCAACTGGTACGTAGTTCAATACCTTTCGGGTGCGGGTATCAGCGATTACGAGTCTGAAATTGCTTTGATCGCAAGCGTATAAGGTATTGCCGTCGCGGGTCAGTACGAGATCGCCAAGGTACCCGTCGGCATGGTCGGGTTGGGCGCAAACAATGGAATCGAGCTTGGCGCCGGTTTTTAAATCAAACAGATAAAGTTTATTGGATTGGCCGCCAGCGACCCAAACGCGTTCGTTATCAGGCGTTATTGCGAGTCCCATAAAGACGTCTTCAAGCAGGTTTTTGTCGTTCATTGCGCCTTCAGGCACTTGACGAACATTGGGGCGCCCGGATGCTGGATTTTCTAAAATCGTAACTGAAAATGGCCTGTTGCCTGAATTCGCAGTCACTGCGACCGATCCGTCCGGCGAAAGTGCCAATCCAAAAGGATGCGGAGCAATGCGCACGGTTTCCCCCATTGGCGCCACTACCCGGCCATTGGGGATGATGGTTACTCCGTCAACATTAATCTGGCAGTAGCGATCGCCGGCAGGAGGTTCTACGAGCCAGTTTCCGGTTGTTTTGGGGATGCTGCATGCTTGAATAATTAATAATAAACCAATGAGTTGGAATAAAATATTGGTATATGGTCGGAACATTCGCCAATTTTTTTTGATGGATTAAATAAGGTGCGGTTTGGACTTTACGGAAAAAAAATTCAACTAACACTTAGCGTTCGCCTTCTTCTTCTGTTTCATAATGTAGAAAAGCAGCTCTTCGCGGTGCAGGCATTTCTGAATGTTCTCCTTTAATTGCCTTCCAAAGCACTTCGTTAAATTCCAAATCAGGAACAAGATCTTCTTTGGACAAATCAAATGCTTCGGAGCGACGACTTAATTCACTTACCGCAGTATTGAGTTCGTCCAAATTGACATTGGAAGGGCGCGCTTTATAAGGAGATAAATCAGGATTGGCAGTAAAACAACGCCACATCGGAGTCGCAGCCGCATTGTGTTGGCTCATCGGCGGCAAGCCAAGAATCAATTCAATCGTGCGCAACATGGAATTTGTGCTGTAAAGGGTGTGATCCAACGATTTTCGCCGGGTATAAGGACTGATCACGAAAGCAATGGAGCGATGGGCATCTACGTGGTCAGCGCCATTTTGAGCGTCGTCTTCCAGTACAAATACGGCTGATTCTTTCCAGACGGGACTTTGAGACAGGTGTTCAATGAATAAGCCAAAAGCCAGGTCATTGTCAGCCATTTGTGCGTAGGGCGTTGGTTTACCAAGGCGCAAACCTTCCGTGTGATCATTGATCAGTCTCAAGGTATTGAGCCGGGGCAAGGCGCCTGCCACGACCAAAGAATCGAAATCCCGTTTCCACTGGCTGACCCGCATGGTATCTTTTACAGAGGTATCCCAGGAAGTGAAATAAGGACAGTAGTGCCCTTCAAGCGAAGGGATATTGGGTTTATAATCATCAGTAAACTCTCCGTACGTGCGATAGCTGACCCCAGCCCGCTTACAATGGTCCCAGATAAAGCCCCCTTTAGGCCAGGCGATGGGGTTTTGGCCTTCATACACATAATCACCACCACGACCGCCATAACTCGTGACCCAAGTCTTTTCAGTGTAGTCATTGGCATAGCCGGCCGTACTCCAATTGTGGCCATCGGCGCTCACCTCTGCGCTGACGTAAAAATTATCGAGTAAGACAAATTCGCGGGCTAAAGCATGATGATTGGGCGTGATTTTTTCCGGAAACAGACACAAAGACGTGTCTCCATTACCTTCCGGCATATCCCCAAACACCTGATCGTAAGTTCTGTTTTCTTTAATGATATAAAAAACATATTTGATCGGAGAAGGATCTCCAACCCGCTGTGGAACGGGATTTCCCGGCTCCCCTTCCGCTAATTTTTCGCGCTCTTTAGAATAGGGCGAATTGCGGTAAACCTGTCGCGAATAATCTGCTAAGCGCTTTTCGTCAGGCGCATTAATGATACTCAGCGTACCTTTCATTAACCCACCTATGTATTGGATTTTCGATATCGTTTCCTGGTCTCCTTTCTGATAAGCTACCCTTTGCTCTAAGCTCGTTGGGTCGGGGCCTTCCGGATTGGGAAAAGAAGAAAAACCTTTCCCGTTTGATACAAATATTTTCCGCTTCATTGTACGGACACTGGTCGGATACCAGCCTGTTGGAATAAAGCCCAGCGAGCGCCCCTGGCCGGGTTCTGACACATCGAAGACGGCCAGACAGTTGTTATCGGCGTTGGCGACATAAAGCATTTTTTCATCCGGCGACAACGCTACACTGTTTGAAGTAGAACCATTGGGCGCGTCGGGGTATAAAGTGGCCACCAAAATTTCTACTACTTTCCTGTTTTGCAAATCCACAATGCTTACCGTATTGTCATCTGCACAGGCGATGTATGCAAAATTTCCCTTTTTATCAAGGACTAAATCATTAGGATTGTCCCCAACAGGGATGCGACTTGCCACTTGCCGCTTTTCCGTATCCCATATCACCAATTCATTATTGCCCCAATGAGAAAGATAGAGTTGCCTGCGATCGGGGGAAAGCACACAGGTATACAGTTCCTTTCCTATTGAATCTCTGTACAAAATTGCTTTTGTGCGGGTATCCAAAACATAAAGACTATGATTTTCTTTTGTAACAACATAGAGTAAATTTCGGGCATCATCCAAACAAAGACCAGCTGGCGAAATCTTTGTCGGCCAGGGCTTACCCAAAGTCAGGGTATCTTTAAGCACCAATTTTTGCTTTACGACCTGGTATCTCAAAATTGCATTGCTGTTGCCTCCGGATACGTACAAAGTTTTGTTATCGGCAGCAAATGCCAATCCAACCCAGGCAATCGGAATTTCAAAAGTATGCAAGAGGTTGCCCTTACGTGCATCAATCAATTGCAGCGATTGAACACCTTGCCCATTATTGGTCACTGCAAGGTATTTTTCGTTGGGTGACAAAGCAATATTGAGCGGCAAATCCCCCAAGGGCAATGATTCTCCCGCAGGACTAAGCAACCAGCCATTCGGTAACAATACCGTATTATCTGCTGGTAAGGTTCCTGACCTACCCTGAGCAAAAAGGGCATCCTGAACACATAAGCTCAATAAGGCGAAAAGTAAAAAAAGGCGATTATGGATCATGTTATGCAGCTTTTTCTATGAGCAACAAACCTACATGACCATACTGTTTGTATGGCAGGCGTGCTAATTTCTACTTCCAAAGGTAGCGAAGTAAAGCACACCCAATGCCAGCGTACAAACAGTTAATACAAACTTAAAAGCTGCTTAATTTTTGCACCTAATTAGTGTCTGTCTTTATAGTCCGATAGCTGCGTTCATTTCGACTTCGCTCAATGACCGGCTGTTGAGCGAAGTCGAAACAAAAATCGGTCATCCCGCCTGAGCGGGGCTCCCATTTTTGGGGCAAAATATGCCTTGCTCTCGAACTCTAAAGAACAGACAGCTGACTAAAAAGACAGACACTAATTAATTTACTTTCACCACTTTTGCCACTTTCTCCTTCCCAGTTTCGCCTTCGTATAAATGTACAAAATATAGCCCCGTTGCAAAAGCAGAAAAATCTACCCGGGCTGAATGATCATCAAAATACAAAGCCTCGTTCCGCATCAATTGTCCTGAACTGTTGAAAATCCGAATGCCCAGAACGGCCTGTCCGGTATGATGAATCATTAAAACATCCGAGACCGGGTTGGGAAATAATTTTGTATTCCGGAACAAGTCGGTTGTGGCCACCACATCGTCCACTAAACCATTGCAATCGTTGTCGAGGCCGTCCAGCACTTCGATCCCTTCCGGGTTGACTTCCAGATTTTCATCATCGCAATCGGAATTATTGGAAACATAACCCGAAAGTTCATTCAGACAGGTATCCAGTGTAGTCGCAGCATCTCCAAATCCATCGCCGTCTGCGTCCGCATAATAGGTAAAGAACGGCAGCTCGTCCGTTTCGCCATTGCAGTCGTTGTCTAAGCCGTCGCAGACTTCTGTGGCATCTGGATTCAATGCAGCAATCGAGTCGTCGCAATCTGAGTTATTGGAAACGTAGCCAGACACTTCGGTCAAACAGGTATCTAATACCGAAGCAGCATCTCCAAATCCATCGCCATCTGCGTCTGCATAATAGGTAAAGAACGGCAGCTCGTCGGTCTCGCCATTGCAGTCGTTGTCCAAGCCGTCACAAACTTCTTGAGCATCGGGGTTCAACGTCGCGAGCTGGTCGTCGCAATCCGAGCTGTTGGAAACGTAGCCAGAAAGTTCGGTCAGACAGGTATCCAGCACCGAAGCTACATCTCCAAACCCGTCGCCATCCGCGTCCGCATAATACGTAAAGAAGGGCAATTCGTCCGTCTCGCCGTTGCAGTCGTTGTCCAAGCCATCGCAAACTTCGGCTGCGTCGGCGTTCACTGCGGCGTTCTGGTCATTGCAATCTTCAAAACTAAAAAAACCGTCCTGGTCTGTATCGGTATAAAAATAACTTTTTGCTAAATGGAAAGCCCCCGTGCCGGCCTGCGCACCGATGACGCGCCCAGGAATGTCGTCCATTGGGGGGTGAATGCCTCCCCATATCCGCGACAGGCTGGTTTGGTCAGAAGCATCGCGGTAGGTTGCCCATTGGAGGGTTACATCCACCGAAGGACCTCTTTCTAAGCCAAGGAAATTGCTGTTGGCCGCAATGTGAAACTCACCCATGCCGCCGGGAAAATATTCGTCGCCACTGAGCAGGGTCAGCACTTCGGCAGCCGCCCGGGAATAGGTAGAATGCCCGGAAATGTAACCGCCAAAAGGTGGCGTCACAAAGGTTTTGCGCTGATAGGGCCACCATTCTTCTGCCAGTATCCAACCTACCCCGCCAATATCGGTCATGGGGTTGGCAATGTAATCGGGGCCGCGCCAGGAATAAAACTTGATTTTCCCGACATGTTCATTGTTTGCCCCGGCGAGTGGGTCGCCCTGCGCTACCAGTTCAATGAAACCCGGAATCAAAGGCACGCCGGCGATGTGGTAGGAAGGTTGGCTTGGGTCGGAACTCTGCCCGCGGTCGGCCATGTAACGCAACGCGGAAACCGGTCGCACGCCATCGTACCAGCCCTTGATGCCCCAGGCAGAAACGGCGGCATCGTGTACGGCGCCTCCCAGCGTGAAATAGGCTTTTACATCCCATTCCAGGTCGTCGAGGACGGGGCCTTTTCCGTTGTATTTTTTGATAAAATCAGGGTGATCCGTAACGTAATTCATGATGGTGTACCAATGCCCCGGCGGGGTTTCGGAAGTAGGGCCATCCGCCCAATACTGCGCCAGCACGCGGGTATAATCGCCACGGGGCACAATTTGTGGTTCGTAAGGTTGTCCGGTTTTGGGGTTAATTTCCCGGCCAGTACCCGTATCGCCGCCATCTTCAAAATTGTAAAAATCGTGGTATTCTGCTACGGTCTCCGGGTAGGTTTGAACGTTACCGATCGAGCGCGGTGAAATATCCCACAAAACCCCGTCATTGGGATCGTGGTGAGCGCCCCAGGCTGTTACCAGCGCGAAGTTCCATTTGTATTCATCCGACATCGCCCCGCCGTTCAGGGTATCAATCGTAGGGAAAGGCCCGGGATCGTTATACACTAAATATTCATTGTTGTCGCGCTCATAAACCGTCACATCTTCCGGTGTCATCGCAAAAGGCGTCACATTTCCCCATTCCGGGCTTTGAAAAGACTGCGTTGCCGGCACCGGGTTGCCGCTTTGGTCAATGGCCCCTTCTAAGGTCAGACGCTGCCAGCGGTTTGGATCCAGGATATTTGGATTGCCCGGCTCTGCCATTACCAAAGGCGTATTCACGGTTTGGTAATACTGAATGGCGTAGTTGCCCTGCTCGTTTGCGCCATCCTGAAGGCCCATTTGCAACACACACGCTGCAATATAATTGCCTAATGCGGCAGGTGAGCCCGACTGGTAATTGGTGGAAGTGATATCAAAATCATAACCCAATTGGTTCATCAGCGTGGTAAACCTTACATAGGCCTGAAAAAAATTGGGCGAAAGTGCAAACCGCTGTAAGAGGATTCTAAACATGGCAAAACTGATGGCCTGTTCGCGGGCGGCTTCGATATTTGCTGGTACCGGAATTCCATCAAAAGGGCAGGTATAGCCACTCACAGTATTTCCAAGCAGGTAGGGCTTGGCGGTGCTGTCATAAGCTGCCCAGGCGTCGTACATTGCCAATGAAGAGTGAAACAGGTTGCGGGCTTGCACCGGCGGGCGCGCAAAATCCTGGCGGATGGTTTGCAGCAGGGCTTCGTTCCATTTTCGGGCGACGGATTCTTCCTGTGCAGTGGCTAAAGTTAAAGTGAAGATGCTGATGAACAGCGTTAGGCGTAGAGTTTGGGTCATGTGATTGGTGTTAGTAGTTTAGACTGTTCAAAAGAAAAATATTACCAAAGGTAGCAAAGGAGGACATATTCAAGTTGATAAATGTGTAAACTAATAGCTTGTATTTCTATTGCTACAAAAGCGAGATAAGTGTCCCTGTAGTACATTAAAGACAAACACTTTGTTGTTTTTGTTGTTTTTTTTGATGTTTTATTGAAACAATTCTATCTTCGCTTTTGAAAACCATTCTAAAATGCAAAAGGTAACCTTATTCGAACAAGCAAAAGAAGTGCTGGGCTACAACACCGGCAACTTGATGAGTTGCGAAGATTTGGTGCCCCCTAATCCTGAAAACCTCACTGAAATTTCAGAATGGCTTGCCTTGGAACGGGCTCGCAACCTGAAAGCAAGTTTTGTTTATTTTCGTCGTTTTGACGATCAACCTTCTCAACCGCTACTTTATATTTATGATTATAGTAATACGGATAATTTGCCTGATGAAAAAGCCTTAGGTGAAGTTCAAAAGAACATTTGGAGCAGTAGTGAAGTACCCTGCGCTTTTATTTTTACTAAAGATTCGGTACGTGTCATCAATACCAGTCAACAACCAACAATATCCGGTAATGAATTCTTGCCCATTTATCTAATTGAAACCGCTTATCAAATAAATAAGGATATTCAACAGCGATTTTCCCACCTTAGATTAGATAGCGGAGCGTTTTGGCAAGAGGAACGCGAATATTTTTCGTATGATAAATCAGCTCATAAGACACTATTAGACAAGCTCCGGAAAGTGAAATCATCTTTTTTGCAAGATAAAATTTTGCCACCAGAGTTGGTCAATCGTCTATTGATCCAATGTGTTTTAGTGAGATACTTAGAAGAAAAGCAAGAGGAAGACGAAAGAGGTGTTCTACATAAAGTATTCCCTGATGGCTTTTTTCAAAAAATTGCCCAAGCCGATTCATTTAGAGATGCGCTTGCTAAAGGAACTTTTATTGCTGTTTTTGATAAGCTAAATAATCCTGAACACCTTAACGGGAAGATATTTGAATGGACTTATGAGGAGAAACAATCCTTGCGAAAAATACCAACTGACAGATTAGTCAGCCTTTTGTATCAAACTGACATTACAGTTAATAATCAAATGGCATTCTGGGACTTATACTCATTTCGATATCTTCCTGTTGAAGTAGTTAGTAGTATTTACGAAGCATTATTTACCACAACTGAAGAAATAGCAGAAAATGGAATGGTTTATACTCCACCGCATCTTGCTGCTTTTTTAGTGGAAGAAGCCATGCCACTGAATAGTTGGCGCAATAAAGAAGATTATTTAGTTTGTGATCCTTCGTGCGGATCTGGAGTCTTTTTGGTATTAGCCTTCAAACGTTTAGTCCATTGGTGGCGGTTCCGAAACCAAAATGCACCTCCCACAGTTGATAGTTTGATTAATATTCTGATGTCTAATCTTTACGGTATAGACAAGAATGAAAATGCTGTTTTGCTGACAAGGTTCAGCCTTTGCCTGGCTGTATGTGATATGCTAACCCCACCAGAAGTCTGGGATAAATTTCACTTTCCAGATTTAACAGACCGGCTTATTACTGACGATTTTTTCAATTGGCAAAAAGAAAACCAAAACAAGGTTGCTTTCGACTTAGTAATTGGCAATCCTCCATTCAAGCAAGCGCATAAAGATTTGCCTGACTGGCAGCATATTTCCGGAGAGAAAATTCCGCAAAAACAAATTGCATTGTATTTTCTTAGCGCAGGTATGAACATGGTCAAACCCGGCGGTTTGCTATGCTTGATATTAAAATCTTCTTCTTTTTTATATACTACCAGTGGGATAAAATTTAGAACCTGGTTTTTAGAAAATCATAAAGTTCATCAGGTAATTGACTTTACACTACTTTCAAGAAATAATGTACTTTGGAGTGGAACTGAACCCGATGTTATAGCACTCTTTGCCAGCAAAGATCTGCCCGATATTGATGCTAAAATTCTTCATGTTGTAGTAAAACGTACTCTAGTTACGCATCTTAGGCGGCGTTTTGAAATTGACACCTATGACTTCCACTGGGTTCCTTATTCAGCAGCTTTGGAAGATGATTTTGTATGGAAATGCAATTTACTGGAAGGAGGCAGGTTGTATGGGATGATCAAACATTTGAAGCGATTGCCTACGCTGAGACAATTTGTAGTTTCTAATAACTGGGCATACTCTGTCGGCTATCGAACGAGCACAGACACTAAAAAGCCTAAATCTCCTATAATTAACCGACGCCCATCGGTTCCGACCGAATGGCTTACCGAAACCGGCATAGAGAAAAATGATTTTATCCCGGAAATTTCGGAGCACTTCCACCATACTGGTGATGAAAGAATTTATGATGCTCCTCATATTCTAATAAAATCTAATGCTGGAAATAAAAAATATATACCAATGCAATATTTCTCTGACTTAGACATTACATTCAAAGAAAAAATAATTGGCATCTCTGCCCCAAAAAATCAAGAGTCAAAAATTTTAAATGTTTTTCAACGATTAAAAAAATATAATGACTTATATAGGACATTCCTTTTTTCTTCAAGCCCGGAATGTCTTGTTTATATGAATACTGTTGTGCAGGCAAAGGATATATACAGCCTGCCTTTCCCAAAAAACTTAAATGAAGAAATTAATCTCAGCAAGTCGAATAAAGTAATTCAAAATGACGTTTTAAACTATTACCAAGAATTTATTCGTCGGCCAGAATCTGGCAAGGCTTTTGCTCCAATTACCACTAAAAAATTTCAGACCCATTTAACCCGATTTGGCACACTGTTCTGTGAATCACTTAACACAATCTATGCTAAAGGTGATTTACGATTCAGGCAGGCAGAAACTGGTTATTTACATGACACAGATTTCATCTACTCGATTTTTTGGTATGATAATAAACCTGAGATGATTATCCCAAAATACGGCGAAGAAACTTCTGAACTTGGGGTAGAAGCTTTTCGAGAATTACTAACATTAGATAGAGGATACGTTCACTTCCAACGCATTTTGAAAATATACAAAAAAGACTTTGTCTGCTTCATCAAGCCTAACCAGCTTAGATATTGGCTTGACTCTATAGCCTTGCGCGATGCGGATGGGGTTTTGGCTGATTTAGTTACACATGGTCATTAACACCTCAATGCCAATGATTAGTACAGCATCTTCTTCGTTAGATACTACCCTGTATTTTCCATCTATCGCTCAAAACGAAACCATACGTAAAGTGATAGAAGTAGTTGAAATTTGTCTTGGGACATTTACAGAGAAATACCCCATTTCATTAGCTAATCGTGGAATAATGCTAAGTGATGCTGATGAAACTGATTTTAATACTGAGTTAGAACACTGGTTATCAATTGGATTTCAGGAATCCAGTATCACTACCGGAAAATTTACGATTGCACGAGAGTACCCTGAATCAAGAAATTCAACTCAAAGTAAGAAAACAAAGGGCTTGCGACGGCAAGTTGACCTGGCAATCAGATTATTAAATGGTTCGCGGATATTGGCATTAGAAGGAAAACGATTGTATACTACTAATGATAAACAGTATGTGTCAGGCAACACAGGAGGTATCGCCCGTTTTAAACGAGAAGATCATGGGAAAGAATTAGTATTTGCCTGCATGGTCGGTTACGTCCAATTTGAGACTTTCAATTTTTGGCAAAAAAAGATTAACTCTTGGATCATTAACGAGCAATCAAAATCATCTAATTTGCTGTGGAATGATGCAGACTTACTTTCCGCTCCAATAGAAAAAAGCCCCCACTTTGCTATTTGTAAATCCCAGCATCAAAGAATAACTCAAGCTGCAATTGATTTATGCCATTATTGGATATTAGTCGTTTAAATAATCCTTTTTTGTGCCTGCATACAATTCATACTCCAGCAAGCGACAATCAATTTTCCCGGTGTAGAACTCGATGCGGCGGCTGGCTTTCAGGCCTATTTTTTTGGCGAGGTCGGCGTTGCCGGTAAAAATATAACCGGTATAGCCTTTGCATTGTTGCTTCATAAAATCGCCAATGCGGGCATAGGTGGCTTCCAGTTCCGCTTCTTCGCCGAGGCGTTCGCCGTATTCGGGGTTGAAGGCGACTACGCCGCCGGCTCCTTCGGGGACTTCCGTTGCAGAAAAATCGCAAACCTCAAAATCGAGATATTCCTCTACGCCAGCCTGGGCCGCGTTGATTTTGGAAATGTGGATGGCGTCAGTACTAATATCCGTAGCGATGATGCGCAAGTCCGGCAAGTGCTTGATCAATTCACGGAGCAGTCGCCACTCTTTTTCGTACATCGAATCATCGTATCCAGTCAAGTGCATGAACGCATAATTGTTGCGCTGCAGGCCAGGATGGCGCCCTGTGGCAATCAGCGCCGCCTCGATGGCCAAGGTACCCGAGCCGCACATGGGGTTCACGAAAGGCGATTTTCGGTCCCACTTAGATGCGAGCACTACCGCAGAAGCTAAGGCTTCGAGCATGGGCGCTCTGCCCGGGATTTTGCGGTACCCGTGTTTGGCCAGCGTTTCGCCGGAGGTGTCTATAAAAATTTCCGCCTGCTCGTCTTTCCAATACAAATAGATCACCACACCCCGCAATTCCGAGCCGGTATCCGGGCGTCTGCCCGTTTTCAGCCGGATCCGGTCCACAATGGCGTCCTTGACCTTCACATTGGCGAACATCACCGTGCGGATGGTGGGGTGGTAAACGTTTCCGGTAACGGAAAAATAGCCGTCAGGGGCGATGAAGGTTTCCCAGGGCACGGAAATCAGCGCGCTGTACAGTTCGTCGGGGCTGTTGCAGGGAAATGATTTGAGGGAATACAGCACCTGGCTGGCGCAGCGCAGGCGAAGGTTGAGGCGGATGCACTGCCGCACATTCCCCCTGAGTTCCACGCCGGTCGCAAACGTGCGGACAATGGGACAGTCTAAATCCCGCAACTCCTGCTCTAAGTATGGCGACAGGCGGCTGTTGCAGGTGACGATGATCCGGCTGGGTGTGTGAAAAACGCGCATGGCCTGTTTTGCGCGAAGGTAGGAGATTCTTGGGAAACCTGTTTTGTTTTCCCCCTTCCGCTTTTCTACTTGCTTTTCGAACTTTTTTCGACAGCCCTATTGCAGTAAAAAAATTATGATTTATATTTGTATCAATTACGTAACCTCTTACCTAATTGATTTCAAAATGGACTTCTACGAACAAGCCGGCAAAAAAGCCATTGGCAGCAGGCTCCGGCGCCTGAGCGACCGCATGACCGAAGACGCCGGAAAAGTGTACGCGCTTTACGGCACAAACCTGCAACCCAAATGGTTTCCTGTTTTTTACGCCCTGTCGCATGGACAGGAAAAAACCATCACTGCCATTGCGGAAGAAATCGGGCACTCGCACCCGTCGGTCAGCAAAATCATTGGGGAGATGTCGAAACAGCAATTCGTTGAAGAATCAAAAGACAAAAGCGACCGGCGCAAAAATGTGGTGCGGCTTTCCGCCAAAGGCAAAGCGGCTGTCGAACGCATTGAAGATCAATATTTAGACGTAGGCAACGCCATCGAAGCCATTTCGGCGCAAGCCAACCACGACCTCTGGAAAGCCATCGGAGAATGGGAATTCCTGCTCGATCAAAAATCCCTGTTGCAGCGCGTGATGGAGCAACGCAAACTTCGGGAAAGCAGCTTAGTCACCATCGTTGATTATGAGCCCCGTTTTCAGCACGCTTTCCGCGAATTGAACGTGGAGTGGATCGCCACCTATTTCAAAATGGAGGAGGCCGACTATAAATCGCTCGACAACCCGCAGGGATGCATCATTGACAAAGGGGGCTACATCCTGGTAGCGCTCTATCACGGTGAGCCGGTGGGCGTTTGCGCACTGATTAAAATGGAACACCCTGATTTCGATTACGAATTGGCCAAAATGGCGGTTTCGCCAAAAGCGCAGGGCAGGAATATCGGTTGGTTGCTCGGCCGGTCGGTGCTTGAAAAAGCGCGATCGCTTGGCGCAAAAAAGGTTTTTCTTGAAAGCAATACCCTGCTGAAACCGGCCATTAATTTATACCATAAGCTTGGTTTTGAAAAAATTACTGGGTATCCGTCGCCTTACGAACGCAGCAATATCCAAATGGCCGTGACACTTTAAGGGCATCAATTAGGTAGCTTGCACAAGAACCATTTACATTTGTGCAGTATTTTTTCATTTTAACTCTTGTCTGAGTTTTATTGTCCGATAGCTGCGGTCGTTTCGACTCCGCTCAACGACCGCAGCTATCGGACAATAAAAACAGACAACTACAAAATATTCATGAGCACAAGTGCCTACCTCATAGACGGCGTTCGCACGCCCATCGGCAATTTCGGCGGGTCTTTGTCCACCATTCGCACCGATGACATCGCTGCTTTAGTGATCAAAGCTTTGGTGGAAAAGCATGCAACAATCCCTGGCGATGCCTACGACGACGTGATTCTCGGCTGCGCCAACCAGGCCGGCGAAGACAACCGCAATGTGGCGCGCATGGCTGCTTTATTAGCCGGATTGCCCTTTACGGTGCCCGGTGAAACGGTGAACCGCCTCTGCGCATCGGGGATGTCGGCGGTCATCCACGCCAACCGCGCCATTAAAGCTGGCGACGGTGAATTGTTTATTGCCGGCGGCGTGGAAAATATGACGCGCGGCCCGTGGGTCATTTCAAAATCCTCCCGCCCTTTTGGCAACGACGTGGAAATGCACGACAGCAGCTTCGGCTGGCGCTTTATCAACCCCAAACTCCAAGCCCTTTACGGCACCGATGCCATGGGGATGACGGCCGAAAACTTAGCCGAATTGTACCACATTAACCGCGAGGATCAGGATCGGTTTGCATGCTGGTCGCAGCAAAAAGCAGCGGAAGCCCGGCAATCGGGGCGATTCGCTGAAGCGATCACTCCGGTAGCCATCCCACAAAAAAAAGGAGCCCCCCTACCCTTCGACCAGGATGAATTTTTAAAACCGGCAACGACGCAGGAAGGCTTGGCGCAGTTGCGGCCTGCCTTCAAAAAAGAAGGCGGCACGGTTACCGCCGGCAATGCTTCCGGGCTCAACGACGGGGCGGCGGCGCTGTTGATTGCTTCTGAAAAGGCTGTCCATACCCACCAACTCAAGCCGCTTGCGCGCATCGTCAGTTCCGCAGTTACGGGCGTAGAACCCCGAATCATGGGCATCGGGCCGGTTTCTGCTTCTCAAAAAGCGCTGCAAAAAGCCGGGTTGACTTTGGCGGATATGGACGTGATTGAACTGAACGAAGCGTTTGCTGCGCAGGTGCTGGCGTGTACGCGCACGCTGGGTTTGGCGGATCAGGATCCGCGCATTAATCCAAACGGCGGCGCCATCGCGTTGGGCCACCCGCTGGGCATGTCAGGGGCGCGCATCATCCATGCCGCAGCACTGGAATTGCGGCGACAAAACAAAAAATACGCACTGGCAACCATGTGCATTGGTGTGGGACAGGGGTATGCGGTGGTGTTGGAGCTGGTTTAAAAAAGGGGCAAGTTGGCAAGTAAGCAAATGGGCAAAATGCAAATTTGCAACCCATGTATTGCCCATTTGCCCTTTGCCTACTTGCCTTTTGCAAATTTGCCCCTTGCATACTTGCCCCTTGCATACTTACTACACCAACACAGCCGTCAGCGTAATCTCCGTATTCAACGACACAGAAATCGGGCAGGTTTCTTTAGCTTCCTTCGCTGCCGCCTGGAATTGTTCATCCGACATGCCTTCCACAGAAGCTTTCAGGTCTAAATGAATGTTGGAAATTTTTCCGTCTTCGAAGGTCACTTTGGCAACGGTATCTATATTGCCGGGCACAAAACCCAGGCCTCCGATGATAAAGCTCAGCTTCATGCTGAAACAACCTGCATGCGCTGCGCCAACAAGTTCTTCCGGATTGGTGCCGACTCCGTCTTCAAAACGGGTCTTATACGAATACTGCGCGTTGTTGAGTACGGTGCTTTGGGTGCTGACGGTACCTACACCGTCTTTCCCGCTGCCTTGCCAGTTGGCGCTTGCTTGTCTTGTGAATTTCATATTGACGTTACTTTAAGATTTACAAGTTTAGGAAAGCAGTCTGAAAACCAGCGCAATAATCGCCGGAACAGCCTGCACATAAAAAATTGATTTTTGGGCAGTTGCAGCGCCATAAACACCGGCAACGATTACACAGCCCAGAAAAAAGTACGCGACATTGTTGCCCCAAACCGGGTCTTGGATAAACAAAGACCAGATTAATCCGGCCGCCAAAAAGCCATTGTACAATCCCTGATTGGCGGCCAAAGCTTTTGTTTTTTCAAACATATCTTTGGGCAGGGAACGGAAAACTTTAGGCCCCCGGGTCGTCCAGGCAAACATTTCCAGCCAAAGGATGTACAAATGTTCAAGGGCGACAAGGCCGGTTAAAATGGCAGCGATCAGTTTCATTTTCCAAAGGTTTTAGCATAATAATCGAAGTAAAGCTATCTTCTTATGGCTGCATTTCCAAAAGATTGAACAAATATTCCTGCACAATCAATAAAGCTGGTTACGACACCCCTGCTTTTGTTTTCAGAAAAAGATAACTGCTTTCCTGGGCCCTTACCAAAGGGCTGTCTGCATTTTTTTCAACATAAGGATTGGTTTGTCCGGCGTCAATGATTCGGGCCTTGACATTGTCATCGAGCTGAAAACCCAGGATTTTACGAAGTTCCTCAAATAATACCGGGTCAAGAATAGGTGTGGCTACTTCAATGCGCCGGTCTAAGTTGCGGGTCATCCAGTCGGCAGAAGCAATAAACAATTCTTCTTTCCCGCCATTGCCAAACAGGTAGATGCGGGCGTGCTCCAAAAAGCGATCCACGATGCTGGTGACCTCAATGTTTTCGCTCATCCCTGACACCTCCGGCATAAGGCAGCAAATCCCCCGGACAATAATCCGGATGCGCACCCCTGCCCGGCTTGCTTCATACAGCTTGGCAATCATCTCCCGATCTTCCAAACTATTCATTTTCAAAATCATGTACGCCGGGCGATTTTCGTTTGCGTGTTCGATTTCCCGGTCTATTCGTTCAATAAACGCATCGCGCATCGTAAAAGGCGCCACCAGCAATTGTTTACAGCGCGGCAAAATAATGCGACGCGACAGGAGGTCGAAAACCTGCCCCACTTCTGCCGTCAATTTGGGGTGGCAGGTCAGCAAGGCGTGGTCGGTATACAACAGCGCGGTTTTTTCATTAAAATTTCCAGTGCCGATGTAAGCGTAACGGGGCACGGCACTACTTTCTGCGCAACCAATGAGCAACAATTTGCAATGAACCTTGATGCCGGGATAGCTGTAATGGACGCTTGCGCCGGCTTTTTCCAATTGTTCTCCCCAATAGAGATTGGATGCCTCGTCGAAACGGGCTTTGGCTTCGATAAAAACCGTCACGTCTTTGCCGCGTTCGCAGGCTCCAATGAGTGCTTGTACGATTTCTGATTGCGCCGCAGCGCGATACAGGGTAATTTTGACGGTAGTTACAGAAGCGTCTTCTGCAGCTTCCCGGATCAGGCGGGCAACATAGTCGAAACGCTGATATGGAAAGTGCAGCAAATAATCGCGTTCGCCCATGGCGGCCATCAAAGAAGGGGCTTTTTCCAAATCAGGGTGCGGCAACGGCGGCCAGATGCGGTAGTGCAACGCCGGATTATTTCCCGGGTTCGGGAAGCCGAAGAAGTCATTAAAATTGTGATAGCGCGCGCCGGGAATCATTTCGTTTTTGCCAAGATCGAAAATCGCCTTCAATTGCATCCGCAAAGTTTCGGGCATCCGGTTGTCGTATAAAAAACGCGTTGGCGCGCCCATATTCCGCTCTACTAACCCCAGTTTAATTTTTTCGATCAAATCTCCGCTGTATTCATCGTCAATGTACATTTCGGCGTCCCTCGACATTTTTATGGCAAACGCATCGCCTACCGGCTCACCCAGCAATTCCTGCAAATTAAGGCGGATGATGTCATCCAGAAAAGTAATGTCGAAGCGATCGCCGGAACCGGGCATTTCTACAAACCGCGGACAAGGGCCCACCGGCATTTCAATCAAATACAACCTGGCCGGGGTTTCAGCAGTAACGGCTATAAAATACAGCCCCTTGTTCTTCAAAAACGGCGCAGGGGATCCCGTTGCCAATTCAAAAAAATGGATATGAGGCAAAATCTGGTCGCGAAAATATAGTTTGGCAAACGCCTGATGTGCTTCGCTGAAATCTTCGGTGCGCAACAACCGGATTCCATTGCGTTCCAAATCCGGGATAATTTGCTCCCGAAAGATGCTGCCAAATTCGCGTTGTTGCTGCTCCACAATGGCACGGATTTGCCGGAGCTCTTTTTTGGGTTTCAGCTCAAACTCCCGTCGGGTTTCTTTTTTTAGCGATTTAAAAGAGCGCAACGCCGACACTCTGACCCGGTAGAATTCATCGAGGTTCGAGCTGTAAATGGCCAGAAATTTGATCTTTTCGTACAAAGGAACGCGGGGATCGCGGGCCTCCTGCAAAACCCTGTGGTTGAAGGAGAGCCAGCTCAAATCGCGGCTGTAATAAACGGATGTTGGCATGGATGAAAAGGGATGTTGAAAAAGTATCGCCGAAGATAAGGCATGTAGTTTACTATTTCAAAACGCTTTTTTAACACGAAATGATTTATACCTCAATAAAAAAGCGCCGCACTCTGATTAAGAGGCGGCGCTTGGTTTGTTTGCTGTTTTTTGAACTTTTGGCGTGAGTAGTGAGGGTGTCACTTGAAGTGACGCCCTCACTTTCCCCCCGCAGCTATCGGACTATAAAGACAGACACTAATTAGTTAAAGATGACCCGCTTGGCAAGGAAACCCTGCTCAAACCGCACCTTGACCAAATACATGCCCGGAGGCAAGTTGTCTCGTTGTAAAGTATACTGGTTGTTGTTCAAATTGCGAACCGACCGCACCAGCATGCCGTTCATATTGAACACCTGAAGGTCCATCATCGGCGTTTGCGCATTGCACTGGATGAGCATGTCGCTGCTGGAAGGGTTTGGTGCAACCGAAAGTTGTACCAGATCTTCGTTCGCAATTTCTTCTGTTTTGCTCACCAAAAGACATTCTTCCAATTGCAGGCCCTGGCATGCGCGTGGAATGAAATATTGCATAATGGTGTCAACGTAAAGGCGTCCTTTTGCTCCAGACATGTCCGGGTTGGTGAGCAAGCCGTTCATGTGCAGCGTTTCCGAGTTCAACATAAACTGAG
>JBJXFD010000549.1:0-5163 GCA_046153985.1 Saprospiraceae bacterium | reverse complement strand
TCCATCTACGGCAGCCATCAAACCGCAGCGCTCCGATCAGGTTGCCCTGGGGGTTTCCTGGTTGCTGGGCAAAGACTACTTCTTAGAAGTGGAAACGTATTACAAAGACCTCAAAAATCAATTGGAAGTTGTGGATGGCGCCGAAATTTTTGCCAACGACAAACTTGAAAATGAATTTGCCATCGGCAAAGGCTATGGTTATGGATTTGAGGTCGGCATCGAAAAAAATGAGGGTAGGCTCACCGGATGGATCGGCTACACCTTAGCCCTGACGCGGCGCGGAGATTTCAAACCCATTGACGACCTGGAGCGCTTTTCGGATACTGGCTATTTTTCACCCGTCTACGACCGGCGCCACGATTTGTCCATCGTCGGCATTTATGAGATCAGCCGAAAATTAGCGGTTTCCGCCACATTCGTTTATGGATCGGGTGATTTGCGCTGGCTCCCGGGCGGGCGGTTTACCTTCCAGGATGTCTACGGCGGCGGTTTTCAGGTCGTAACCCCCGATTATTTAGAACGCAATACGTACCGGCTCCCGGCTTATCACCGCTTAGACCTGGGCTTGATCATCCGCTTTTTTCCGAAATGGGGCGAAAGCGACCTGACCATCAACGTCATTAATGCCTATGACCGCCGGAACACCTTTTTCATTTATTTAGAACCCATTTTCAGGGAAGAAACCGATGGTCAGAACACCATCGAAGTTCCGGAGCGCATTGCGGCCAAACAGGTATCCCTGTTTCCGATTCTGCCTTCGGTGACCTGGAATTTTAAATTCTAAAAACAATTATTTACCACAACTTGTCCCGTGCAGCGGGATAGCTCACATAGAACCGGTCACAATAGATCACATAGGAACTGCTCTCTTGCGTGCATCAGTACTATGTGGCCTATGTGAAAACAACTATGTGGACTATGTGGTAAAAAAAATACATTCTAAAAACAAACATCATGCAACGCATCATCAATTATAGTTTTCTCTTTTTGGCCTTTTCGATGGCCTTGGTCAGCTGCAACCTGGAACAGGAAATTGACATTGACCTGCCCGATTACGAAAGCCGGTACGTGGTGGAATGTTACCTCGAACCGGGGCAACCTTTCAGCTTGTTACTGACCCAAACGGCTTCCTATTTCGATCCTTTTCCAAGCACCAACGCCGAGTTTCTCGACGACATCCTGGTGGATGGCGCCACAGTAACCATTGCCCACAACGGGCAAACGTATACCCTTCAAAACGGCCTGTTTTTTAACCCGCTGTCGCGAAAAGCCTACAATTACTTAGCTTCTGATCTGGTTCCGGAGGATTACGAGCAAAGTTTTGAACTGAACATCGTCACCCCCGACGGGAAAAACATTACGGCAACGACCCGCATTTTAAGGCCCGTTCCTCTTGACAGTATTGTGGTGGAGTTTTTGGAAAACGATACGCTGGCGCGGGTGCTGACTTATTTCAAAGACATTCCCAACGAGCAAAATTATTACCGGCGCATGTTTCATGAGCACAGTTTAGACAGCATTCCGCTGCAAGACTTTGCCACGGATGACCGTTTTGTGGAAGATAACTTCGTCTTTGGCAGCGCGTATGATTTTGCAGTAGGCGACACCGTTTTCAATACCATTTTCCACATTGACCGCCCTTACTACGACTTTTTCAACAGCGTTCAAACGGCTGCTTCTTCCAATGGCAACCCGTTTGGGCAGCCCAGCCCGATTATTTCCAACCTGAAAGGCACGGCAAATTCGATCGGAATTTTTACTGGCTTGAGCTATGATCGGAGGATGACGATTGTGGCACGATGACGGGGCATGGACGACGTGGCGGCGAGCGTTGGCTTTGCGGGTTGGGCTTTCGCCGTCATATGCGAACATGCTTTAAAAACAGGGTAGCCCATTGCTGAAAATTTTAGCAAGGGTTTGGAATAAAATTTCCCTTTGCTGCCCGCTACCCATGCGCCTCCATGTATATGTACAATGGCTATTCGCTTGTCGGAAGTTGGACTTGGTGCGATGAAATCCAATTTCTCATCGGTCAGTTTACCGTAAACGTATTCTGCTACTTTACCCGTAGGAAATTTTTTACCGCCGATGGTAGCGATAGAGGGCATGACGATATTTCGCCAAAAGAAAACGCCCTATTTGTCGCTGAACGTTATTTTTACTGGATTGACTGACTGTTGCATGATGCTGTTTTTTAAATTGAAATAATTACTTTTCCCACCACGCCGCCTTTGCGGGCGCATTGATACGCTGCCTTAAAGTCCGCCATTGAAAACGTCTTTGCTATTGGTATTTCCAAATCTTTTTGGGTGAGCCATTCGCAGAGTTGACGGTAATGGTCAGGGCTAGGATTTGCCGTAATGATTTGGAATTTTTTATCAGATATCAGGTTGTTAAAAAAGGCTTTCAACATATCCACGGGATTGGGTAGCGTACTGGCAAACATCGATTGAGGTTTCAAAATCGCTTTTCCCTTGCCAAATGGAAGTGTCCCCGACAATTCAAAAATGGCATTGTAGGTTGTTTTCCCTGCCATAGGATTTTGTTTTTTATAGTCAATAGAGGCATCTGGTTTCCATTTTTGGATAAAAGAAAGCCCTTCGCCACTGGCTACGGCGGTCACGCTAATCCCTTTTTGCTTCGCCATTTGAAGGACGGACAGACCTACGCCGCCACTTGCCCCATTGATGAGCAAGTTGTCGCCGCTTTTGAGCTTGCTTTTGTCAAAAAGATAAAGTGCTGTAACGCCCGATGTTACGGCCGCTGCAGCCGTTTCAAATGATACAGCAGCAGGCTTTTTGCAAATGTTGGCTTCTTTTACCACGATATACTCCGCCAATGCTTCTCCTTTCATGGCATCCAACGCCCCAAAAACAGCATCGCCAGCTTGAAAACTGGAAATGGCATTTCCTTTTTTCTCCACAATGCCCGAAAAATCAATGGCAATCCCTTTTGGGAACTTAGAGCCTGTTATGATTTTAAGTTGCCCTTCTAACCGTTTCCAATCTATGGGGTTAATGGCAACCGCTTTTACTTTGATGAGTATTTCATCGGGTTGAATGGAAGGCGTTTCGACCTCTGCCAATTCTAAATCGGCAATGCTGCCGTAACGTTTGTAGATGACCTTCTTCATTTTTTATGACAATTTTAGATTGTGTTGAATAACAGGAACGGTGTCATAGACATCGGCATTGAGTAGTACTTTGTTATTTTGATCCATTGCTGAATTTTTTTTGTTGAACAATCGAGCAAAGATGAAGGATTAAGTATAATTTTGCTACTTAGTAGTAAATTCATACAGGTAGTTTTCAGGATACCTACTTGTATGAAAAAGCGCAAAATATTAATTGTCAATATTTTACAAATGGAAGTCAAGATAGACAAGAAGATAGGAATTAAAATCGTTGCCGATGTTTTGGACATTATCGGTGGCAAATGGCGTGGGCAAATCCTCGCTCGACTGTGTGACAAGCCCATGCGCTTTAACGAGTTAAAAGAGGATTTAGGAAAAATCACTTCTTCCACTTTGACAAAAGAACTGCGTTACCTGGAAGACATTAAAATTGTGGAAAGGCGCGTGTTGAATACTTCGCCTGTGAACGTAGAATACGCGCTTACAGCGCATGGCTCATCCATCAAGGAAATAATTGAAAATATCATCCAATGGGGAATCAAACATAGGAATAAAGTCTTTGAAAAAGAATAGCGCTGTATTTAAAATGAGGATAGTGGAAGCAGTGGAGCTTCGGCGAGCCTGGGATAATTTGTCAGCCAACCGGCGAACACCAAAAAACTACCCAAGTGTGTAGGGGTCTCTATCAAAATCAGGGAGTAGCTTTTCGCCCTTGAAGCGCGATGCAGATTTTGAATGCCTTATTTCAGGCAAACTGCCGCTTCGGTCAAGAGCTTGTTCGGGTTTTCATGACGGAGCGAGAGCGAGGAAATTTTGTTTTAGACAAGGCGGATTTTGCAGACGTAGCCGGCAGCTACGGCGAAAAAGTCCAACATTGAGGGCGGCAAGGGTGACTAAACGTCACGCTTGCAACCGAAACTCGCGAAGCGATATTAAAATAAAATTTGCCGCTCGTAGCCCGTTGATGAAATCCCGAACAAGCTCTAAGCTATGAAAATGTATGAAAAACTGCCCGACATGCCCCTGTTAGCCATTATTTTGCCCGATATCAACACCCGTTTGTGTTGGGAAATATTGACGCTGCTGTTGCTCGCGATAGGGGTGACTTTCGCATGGCGGGTAGGAAAAAAACGCATCGAACGACAAGCTTCCCAGCGCATCCGCATGCAAATTGCGCACGATTTCCACGACGAGTTGGGCGGCAAATTGTCCATCATTTCCATGTATGCCGAACTCACCAGCCAACAATTGGACCGCGATCCGCAAATAGCCAAAGCCTATTTGTACAAAATTTCGCTGCACGCCAGCCGGCTTTACGAAACCGTTAAAGACATGCATTGGGCGTTGAACCCTGATCAGGACAACAGCCGGGATTTGCTGCTGCGGCTGAAAGATTTCGGGGAAGAACTTTTTTCTGACAGCGCAATCCAGTTTTCCGTAAAATCCAGCGGGGACCTCCAACAACTCAAGTTGCCTTTGGATCAAAAACGGCACCTGCTCCTGCTTTTTAAAGAGGCCATGCACAATGCGTTCAAGCATTCCAATGCAAAACTTGTGCTGCTGGAAGCAGCGATTACCGGACGGGAAGTCGTTTTTTCCCTGAGCGACAATGGCTGCGGGTTCGACCCAGCTGTTGCCTATGCAGGCGAAGGCATGAAAAGTATGAAAAACAGGGCCGAAAAATTAGGAGGCGCCCTGCGCGTGCAATCGTCGGAATCGGGTTCACGAATTGAGGTCCGCATCGGGTTTCCAGTTCCGGGAAAGGCAGGATCCTTTCTAAAAACAAATTAAATTAAGATTAGAGGCAACGGTTTGTAACAAACTGTGTCCTTAAACACGTCACCAGGATAAAAAAGAACCATAACCCTGTAAAAGCCAAAATGTCCGAATGATCGTATTGAGATTGTTCGAATCAACACTCATTCATCCGACTAAACACACAAAGCTATGATCTCTGTTGCTATTGTGGATGATCAACGTGACATCCGCGAAGGCTTGCAGAAACTCCTCGACATGACCGATGAGTTTCG
>JBJXFD010000361.1:0-17473 GCA_046153985.1 Saprospiraceae bacterium | reverse complement strand
TATTTACACTCTAAAAGCATAGGGTGTTTATTAAAATCTTTTTGTCCCCCTTTTTCAGTAACCAGAGCAGCATTTCCATAAGCCAATAGAACTTGTATTGAGTCAGGGTTAGATTTAATAAGACCTTTGTCTGCTGTAATACCTTTGAAAAAAGTAGGGGGTGGGTAGTCATTGAAAGTAGTGTCTGTTAAAATAAATCTCTTATCATTTATAATTACTTCGCGTAGGTCTAAACGGGATTTTTCGAGTGGAAGGTTGTAAAAAATATTTTCGATAATCGGATGAACTTGGCTGGTCTGCACTGTGTCAGCCGTTTGAGTTTTTTCTTGGGTTTGTGGGTTTTTAGTCCCAAAGTTACAAGCTGTTGTCCCTAAAGCTGCTGCCAAGGTCGTAACAGTTAAAATTAAAAGTGTTTTCTTCATTGTCTTACCGTTTTTAAGTTGCCAGTTTTGTGTCTGTTGTATCGTCCTAGCATTGGGCATAACTTATAGCAGTGCATCCGCCGCCGCCGCACACACTCCGGCTTTACCTCCACCCGCAGACTGGTGGCGGATGCACGGAGTTGAACAGCCTGTCCCGCCCAAAGCGGGGATGCCGCCACTCCAGCAGGCTCTATGGGCATAGCATCCTTCCCTTATCTTTTAGACAGTTGATATTAAGGTTGCAAAATACTCGAGCCTTGCGATAAAAGCAAGCATAGCGAAAAAAATCATTCGATTTTTTATGGATAATTTGCCCGAACTTCATCCTTAAAACGCCAACAGTTGCTGATCATTTAAACATTTTGACGCCGCTCGGGAGAACGGCAGACGGAACGCGACGGATTGCAAATCCGCACGAGCAATGACGTGTTTTATGAAATGCTGAGTGACGGACATGCTGTGCAAGCAGGATTTTATTTATTAGCCTGACTTTTAATAATTTGCAAAATTTGCTCCTCCGATGATTTCAGATATTTAGCAATCGTATTTGCAGGAACTCCGTCTTTGTGCATTTCTAATATTACTTCAATCCTTTCTTCCTCTTTCGCCTTTTTTATGATTTCTTTTGCTTCTATTTCTATTGTGTGGTTTCGACTTGCAATGCTCATTAAGTGGAGCAAATACTTATCGTATGCAATCCGCTCCTTTTCCGGGAGTTTCATCGTATCCAATTTTTCGTTCGCTGCCTTCAAACCTTTGGCTGAAAACGAAGGCTTTATTTCTGCGTTCTTCAAAAAGTAAATCCACTCGTCCAGCCTGTCATTTATTCTGTTTTTGAATTTTCCAGTTTTGATTACCCAATACTCCGGGTAAATCTCCTGGACGCTATTTTTTTGATAGACTTCAATCTGTTTGTCAGATAGTCCAAGAATGTCGCCCTTGTGGATGCCTTTGAAAACTGTTGTGCCGTGATAAACGTAGTCCTTCCCTTGCCCTAAGTCAAAATAGGCAATGGTAATTGAAATTACCTTTTTCACTTGGGCGTAGGCAGAACCCTCCTTGATATGTTCGGTGATGGCTTTCGATGCGCCAAAAAGCATCCGATGAAAGTAGTCGTACTCCTGCGTATATTGGACTTCGATGATGATGAGTTCGCCCTTCTCGTTTTCCACGAGAATGTCCACTCGGTTGAACTTGTCGTCTTCCGTCTCCTTGTTACTTTCGCTGTCAAGGACTTGCTTGATTTTTACTTCTTCGCCGAGCAATTCCGATAGGAAGCCTTCAAGGATGTCGAAGTTGGCTTTGTGGCGAAGCATTTTCTTCATCGCCCAATCAAATCGGATTAGCTTTTTTGCCATTAGTGATAAATTTTGTTACAAAAATACGAAATTTCTTGTTAATTCTTTTAAAGAATACAGATGAAGAAAAGGTACAAGTATAGCGATAGGGAAAGCAGAACAAGCTCTAAGGTTACAAAATACCCGAGCCTTGCAATAAAAGCAAGCATAGCGAAAAAAATTATTCGATTTTTTATGGATAATTTACTGAATTTCATCCTTAAAACGACAACAGTTGCTGATCATTTAAACATTTTGACGCCGCTCGGGAGAGCGGCAGACGGAACGCGACGGATTGCAAATCCGCGCGAGCAATGCCGTGTTTTATGAAATTTTGAGTAATGAACATGCTGTGCGAGCGGAGGATAAGGACAGGTACTAATTACCCTTGTTCCGCCCCACTACTATACCTTCTAAGCTGAATAATCGAAAAAACGCCAAGCACAATTTCTGCTATTATTCCGAAAATATATCCCCCTGTTGGCAAACCATCGGTTGCCATGCCCATCGCGCGGCCAGTTGCAAGCGTCAGCATGAACAGGGCATTCAGCTGGGTTGCGGTTTTCCAGTATTTAGTGTTCCAGATTCCTAAAATCCATACGCCTGAAATTCCAAGATAAAGGCACATGATAGATTTCAGCATATTTAAAAGGTCGGTTGTATTTGCCTGAATGTCTAAGTATTTCGGAAGAATTGCCGGAGAACCATAAACAATTGCAGTTGGCACTACAATTGATATAGAAATGAGCAGGTGTAAATTTTTAAAAAGCCAATTTGCTTTATCCATCATATTATTGCTCCGATTTTAGCGCTTATTCGGGTCACTTCACAAATTTCACCGTCCCCCTCAAGCCATCTTTTACATAAGTAATGAGGTACATCCCACTTTGCAAAGCGCCTAAGCGCTTATTCAAAACACCCACGGCAGCGCAAAAAAACACTTACTTCATGCTCATTTTTTTGCTCCTTTGTCAATCACTTCGTCATGATATTCAGTTCTTTCTTTACTTTTTCAACTTTCTCCTTGAGCCGGTCATATTCATTTTTTTGCTCCCCGGTTAGTTTATTTACTTTATACGCCAGGTTAATTGCCTCGCTGGGATCATTGAGCAGGTCATACATCTCAAATTGAGAATCAGCTCTTCTGTCAAAGATTTTTCCCGGCGTACTGGCGTCGTAGTATTCAGCAAACTTGTAGCGCTGCTCACGGATGCTTACAATATAGTTTGGCGGTCCCGGATAGGGCCCTGTACTTTGCCCCGATTGAAAATCGTCGTAGGTAAATACAATATGATCCTGTACGGGTTCTTCCGATTCGCCCTTTATCAACTTAGCGTAATTGACTCCCTGCCAGTTCGTGTTGAGCAATGCGGAGGTTGCAGGCAAAAAAAGATGCGCAAGCGTAGGCAGGAAGTCAACATGAGATACAAGGGCATCCGATGTTTTAGGCGCTTTAAAAAGATCGGGATTGGAGAAAACCAGTGGCACCCGAATTGATTCTTCATAAAAATTGAAGTTCTTTTGCCGCAGTCCCCCGTGGGCAAGGCCCATCTCCCCGTGATCGGTGGTGCGAATGATCAGGGTTTCTTTAAGTAGTGCTTCGCCGAGGCTATCCAGCACTTGAACGAGATACCGATCCGATGCCTTGATCAGGTTGGCGTAGAAATTGATGTAGTTCCGCTTTTTTAAATCCGGATCATCTGACCCCCTGGTTGGTTCAAGATTTCCCAACCCTATATTTAACAATTTCAGAAGTTTTTCCTGCACATCAGGCTTAGTATCCAGATCTTCGTTCATGGTGAAGGGCGTCTCAATATCTCCCAGCAACCAATCATCGTCATAACCCGCATCTTCAAAAGTATCATTCATATAAAAAAGGACATCATGCGGGTTGACCAGTGAGATGATCAGACAAAACGGCCGGCCATCTTGTTTTGCTTCGGCTGATTTCAGGTATTTCAGGTAGGCCAGCACACCTTCCTTTCCTTGCGCCACATCCCCCTCATCGTTCATAAACCGTGCATCATTTTCCCATGCTGCAAAATCTTTAGCCTCCTTTCCAGGGCCTCCGGCTTCCTCCAAGGATTGATCCGCACCAGCGTCCTTTGGATTCCAACGGGAAAAGCCGTAATCACTCAAATCCTGGGGAGTCCAGTTGCCATTAGGGTCATTATGTGGCTTGCTGCAATGCCACTTCCCTTTGTAAACCACGTTATAACCCGCTTCGGACATCACCGTTGCGATGTTAACCAGTTTGATCCCATCTATATCCCTCGACGAATTCGGGGGAAGCGGAAGTTCTACCTGGGGATTTTCGTCAGGATCGGTCATGGACTCTTCAAGGGTATACTTGACACCATGCACAGCCGGCAAAAAACCGGTCATAAAAGTGGAACGGGCCGGGGAGCACATGCAGGAGTTCGTGAAGGCATTATTGAAGGTCAGGCCGTTTTTTTTCAAACGGGTCAAGCCGGGAAGGTTCTTCTCCTCCCAATTTTCCGGGAAGTGCTGGGTGGCCCTTTCCTGGTCGGTGAGGAAGATCATGACGTTCATTTTTTTTTCTTGATTCAATTCCATAAAGCGTATTTTTTAGAGCTTGTTCGGAATATTCCGGAATTACTTCACAAATTTAACCGTCCCCCTAAAGCCATCTTTTACAAAAGTAATCAAGTACATCCCACTTTGCAAAGCAGCTAAACCATTGAGTTGCGCCCGGCCATTTTCAACCTGTAAATGCTGCGCATAAACAAAAGCGCCATTCGCGTCGTACACTTCAAAAAGTACGCGGCCATTGATGGCTTTATGGAGCTCGAGCGTGATTTGGTCCTGCGCGGGAATGGGATATGCCCTAATGTTGGCGCTTGCCTCGGTTTCACCGGTGCCGACACTGTTTTTTTGATAAATTCTAAGGTAATCAACCTCCATAGCGCTTTGGGTGAAGCCGGGATCTATATTGGGCAAAATCGCTACGTTTAAAATGGGGTATTGTGCTGCGTCAAATGGCCAATTCTGCGCATTTTTAACCGCAGGTTGATAGATATAATGCACAACCCCGTCCGTACTAAAAACGAGCTTGTCTTCGCTCCACTCTAAGGCGTAGGTATGAAATTCAGTCGAAGCGGTGGGAACCACCTGGCCTCCTACATTGAGGACGCCCCCGGCGTAAGTTGAGGGCGTATGAATGGCGCTGGTTACCAGGTTCTGGTTGTCGCCCCAATGTTCCATAATGTCCAGCTCTCCGCATGCCGGCCAGGACACCTCGCCAAAGCCTTGCGTCTGCCAAAAAGCGCCATTTTCATTGATGTTTTGCCCAAGCATCCAGATGGCCGGCCAGGTGCCCACGCCGCTCGGAAGTTTGGCCCGGCATTCCACGCGCCCGTAGGTAAAGGCAAATTTGGAATTCAGTCTGGCGGAAGTAAACCCTTTTGTAACCCCCTGGCTGGTGTACGTTTCTTTTTTAGCGGTCAACTGAAGCTTCCCACCCTGAACATAGCTATTGGCCAGTCGGTTGGTATAATGCTGTATTTCATTGTTATACCAGCTGTTGCCATTTGGAAGCAGGGTTTGATGGAACCATTTGGTATTGTCTAAAGCGCCATTCGTGTTAAATTCATCAGACCAGATCAATTGATCGTAAACATTCGATGCTGGCACGGGCGTGTTGTTGAAATGAAAAAAATCATCCAGGTAGGCGACCACCAAATCGGCATTATTTTCTCCATTTACCTGAATCATGACCCGGTCAAAATCTGTTCTGGAAACGGGGGGAGGCGAGTTGGGATTAAAATTGACGTAATCATCCGTGCTAAAATTGAAATGGACCACCTGCCATTGGTCAAGGACGATGGGCTTGTTGATTAAAGTCTGACTCTGCCAGCTGTTGATGATCTTTGAATTTTGGAGTTTTAAGGTTACCCGATTGTTTTGGGATCCCGTAATGCTGCTGGAAGGTACATAGAGTTTAAAAGAAAACTCAGGATGTGCCTCGATATTCAGGTTGTAATCCGCATCAAAATAAGTATTGACCCATAGTCCGCCATAATCGGTATACCTCAAAACGGTGTTGGAGTTATTTATTCCCTGTGGCAGCGGGTTTGGCCAATTGGTATTGATGTCACAATCAATAGCGCCCCAGGTGTTTATATTTCCATTGCCTTCAAAGTCATCTTCAATATTTTGGGCGCCGATTCCCGATGATAAGCAAATCAAAAAGGTGAGTACTTTAATTTGAAGCTGGTTCATAACGTATTTTATGTGAATTATTATTTGATGAAACATGGATCGTCCCGAATTTTTTGGTTGAGAGCTGTCCCGTGGCAACGGGATGCAGCGCACCGACAACCTTTGTAGACCACGGGAATCATGGGTAGTTAGGTGCAGCGCACCGCAATCTTGCACGTTGTGGCAACCGTTGTTACGGTGCGCTGCACCTAAATCCACCTGTTATGATCAATAGCTACAAATTTTTTTGGTGCGCTGCACCAGTACGACGCCCAAAAACGCCAAAACATGATATAATGTGCCTAAAAATTCGGGATGACTCATGTTTCCGAACAAGCTCTTACTCCAAACCTATCCAATCAATCAACAATTCGAAGTCTTCTTCTTGCTTATTCGCAATCAAAAAACTCAATTGGTTGATGCTTTCAAAATTGAAATTCGGGATATTTAATTTGCGCCCGCGAAACTGAGGGTAAAATTCAGGGATGGCCAACTTGATGGTTTCCCATGCTCCTGAAGTGGCAAATTGGTGTACGTAAGATTCTGGCTGTGAAATTGCGCCCTTTAACCGAAATTCATAGCGTTTGCCATCGCCTTTTACGCGCAAAACAATAAACTTATTTGCTTTCGCTAGTTTTATCGTTGTGTTCAATTGTATCGAAGCAAATCCTCCGTAGTTCTCCAAGGAAACATGACCTGAAAATTGTCCGTGTCCGGCATCGGTAAGCACCAGGGAACTTCTGGATATACCGCCCATCACACCATCGTTGACAATCCGCCATTCCTTGAGGTCTGTTTGAGGGGAGAACGTGTAAATTTCTTTCATGTCTGATTTGATGGATAAATTGAGGATTAGTAAAATTACTCCGTATTTCAACATTTTTGTTTTTTAACCATTTACAACGTTGGTTTTATTGAATGGTTTAAGAGGCTACAAACGTTTGACCTCGATATATTCCGGTGCGCTGCACCTCACTACCCCTTATTCCCGTGGTTCTACAAAGATTCAGGGTGCGCTGCACCCAGGTTTTGCCCTGATTCGCATGGCTCATCCCGAATCTTAGCGACCGCCAAAATTCGGGATGGATCATGTCATGTTGAAGCGCTTATGCGTTGTTGGAAAACAAATCTATTGTTTGATGACTCTTATTGAACTATATCTTCCATCTGAGAACCTGATGTTTAAAAAATAAACGCCATTCGATTCAGGAAGGGGATAGCTGATTAATTCGGTGGTCATTACCTGTTGCGTTTGAATCAACCTTCCTATTTGGTCAAACAGGGAAATTGAAACTTGTTCCTGGAGGTCTCCGAAGCCTATTTGTACTTCACCATTCGTAGGATTAGGAAAAACTTGCAAATGCGCCTTTTCTAATTCCGACAAATTGGTAATCGTGTATTGTACTGTGGATTCACATCCATCAAAATCGACCGCGGTTACTGTTTGAATATTCCCGGTCACGTCAATTGATATCGTATATGGCGCTACGCCGCCCGTCACGATGACCTCTTCATTTACGAGGCTCACGTCCATGGTGTCTAACAGACAGCAAACATCCGGATCCGTATTGCCGGTAGGTTCGCCATCCGGATAATACAAATTAATGATGGACTGTAAGATATCCGTTCGCTGCTGGGCTTCTGCCGCATTGTAGGTCAATGACTTCTGATAGTGCCAGCCTACCCCGTAATCAGGATTATCCGTTGGCCCATTTGTGTACAGATCGGGATATACGGACAGGGCATAATTGATGAATGCGGCGTTATCTGCCGGTATAAGCGCTAAATAATCCTGGAGCCTTTTATAAATGGCTTGGGATTTCGGAATGTTTAACGCATCAAATGACGCCTGAACCGCGATGGAGTCTTGTGGAAGGATTCCAAAAACATGGAACAGGGGACGCAAATCGGCTTGAGCGGGAGTGGACATTCGAATGATTCGGCTGTCAATGTCCTGGTCATTGACGCCATGGTCAATTCCATTCTCAAAGTCAATGGATTCCTGTTTCCAGAAGTTTCTGAGTGGACACCATCCCAATAAATTGACGATCTCAAAATAGTGTCCGTACCCTCTGTGCTGGTAGCGTACTTCGTCTTTCGTCGTGTTTGAAATATTTCTTTCTGTACCAAATGTATTAGAAACCATTCGATGGGTAGCGGTCTTGTCAATGTCAAAGGTATTTGGAACAAAGCTGTAATTCACTGCTTCATTCAAGTCCACATTCAGGCCATAATTCATGGCCATGATGTATGGAAAGTTGACGATGGCTTCTACCTCACCCGGAAATTTACTCATGGCCATGGCATGCCCGTTTTCATGGAAATTCGTCTCATCATCGGGGCCTGGTCCGTTTATAAAATAGGCGGGGCCAGGTACATTAAAATAGTTAAGTGGTGTGTTAGACATTGGATAACCAATAGAATAGGCGCCACTTCTGATCATGACATCAGCAATCATGTACATATTGTGTTTGTCTGGAATGATTTGCCTGGCCATTACGGAATTGACCCCTCTTACGGCTGTTTCCCAATCCTGCAAGGTCTGAATGAGGTCATGCTGACCAGGTATGATGGAATGCTTTGGAATGGTGTACATCACATTTTCAGACTCGAATACGGCCCATGGACCGGGTTTGTTCAATTCAGCGCCAACGTCCTGCGTTTCATAAAAAGACTTTATTGAGATGAAAGGGGCCTCAACAATGTTGGTCGCACTTACCTCAACGACGCCTTCTGCGGCGCCGTAAGGAACAAGAATAGAGATGGCGCCGCCAAGCGGATTAAATACTTCAATTGTTGTCCCGTTGATGGCAAATTTTTTCGAAATTCTATTCATTCTTTTGAATTGGGGTTTATTGGAAAGATCCCATTCATGTGAGCCTACCCGGATGTAAAAGTCCTTTCCAACAAGGTCTGCCGGAACCGTTACCCTGGCGACAGTCCCCGGAGCTAAATAAAACCCTGTGGGACGCAAAGCATGTGCTGTTCCATCTCCATTGATATCGTAATACGGATTCGAGCCATCCGGGTCTTTAAAATCAGCAAGAATCAACCTGGAATGGTTCAGCGATGAATCTAATGGCGGATCTACATATCCCGGGAAGGTTACACATGAATTAAATTTCCACTGATTAATGTGTTGAGGAAATTCTGAATAAATAGCAGCGGTGAACACCTGATCGAATATTCCCTGTTCCAGTCCCACCATGGCTCGTGCCAGCTCTACATTTAAATTGTTTCCCGGGGTTTTACTGAAACCATTCAGGGTAAAAGGCGTCGTAAAAAGAGCGCCTACCACGTCATCATAATTTTCGATTACACTTTTACCCAGTAAGATCATCGTATCGCTTTCCGCCAGACATTCCGGAAATCTATTGAAGATGTCGGAGATAAGATTCAGATCGGCGATGGTAAGCGGGTTGGATCCATCAATGTGGCCTTGTAGATTATTGAGCCCATCCCGGATATAGGAGCAGGCGCTGGGACAATAAGCCGTTGCGAAAGCATAAGCACCAATGTCATTAGCGCCGCTCGAAACAAGCAGCTCGTCCACATACAATTTATATCCGTTCGGCGTAAAAATTCCGTCTCCAAACGTATCGTATATCTCGAAGAAAAAGCAGCCATCAGCAGCCACACAGATGCTGTCTGAATAGGAAGAAAAGTTGCCATAAATGCCACCCTGACCGCCTGCCATAATGGTCGCACCCGTAAGGTCTGTTAGCTTCCAGGAGGTTTCGTACCCCCAATTATCGGTTTCAATGTCGACTTTAATTTCAACCTCATTTGCACCGCATTGGGCGAAAGTAAAACCGGCAGGAAGGAAGGTGAGCAAACAAAAAAGTAAGCTGTTTTTCATGTTCTTTTTTTCATGTGAAATTTTTTCAATCTGTTTTCCAACGGTTTAGGTATTGGCGGCTCGTTGTTTTCATTCTTTTATGAGCGTTCCGTTTTTGTTCTTACCTGTGTGGTGTGTATTTAAAATGACCGTCAACTCATAGCAGTACATCCACCGCCGCCGCTCATCGGCTTACTTTAGGGGCGCTGAATTAATAAGTGTCGCTTTTGCCAGGCCAGGCATTTTGTGGCTAACCGAGGCGGGGAACCCCGACCTTAGCCAAAGCTAAGGGAGGCGGTTCCTCAACGAAGGGTAGGCGCAAAAGGCCTCCTGGAAAAGTGGACAGTTATTATTTCAGCGACCCTTACTACCGGTGTTAGATCGGTGGCGGATGCACGGAGTTGAACAGCCTGCCCCGCCTAAGCGGGAAAGCCGCAACTCCGGCAGGCTTTATGGGCAAAGTATAAGCTCCTTATCTTTTAGACAGTTGATAATTGCCGACACGATGCTAACCCAGGATTTGTCTTTTAAAAATCAAACAATTCCCCCAGCAATCCTTTTTTCTTATAATGATGTTCCTTGTCTGTTGAGTATCTTTGTTTATCAGAGTAGTTGTCTTGTTGCACATTCTTGACATTTTGTGAAGAACGTTCAATGATTTTATCAAGTTCTCCGCGGTCAAGCCAAACTCCACGACAATCCGGGCAGTAGTCAATTTCTACACCGCTTCGGTCTGTCATTACCAGGCTTACGTTACAATTTGGACATTTCATGATGCGTGCTTTTTATTATTTAAAGTTATTGAATTTTTTATTTACAATAGAATCAAGTTCACCATAATATTTAGAGAAAGTTTGTTCTGAAAATACTTCATGGCGATACAACTCGGCGATACACAAACCTTTCAGTTACATGACAAAAGTAAAGGAAAAGTCTGATTACAGCAAGAACACTACATTTGATTTCATAAATCTATGAAAACAAGTCACTTAAAAATGATTTTTAAGCACAAGAGATTAGTGGCATGATCTGATACCTACGTTTTTGTTTTGCCATCCGTCCATTTTTAGAAGGGAAAGTTTTTTAGATGCGGTTGGGAATGGGGCGAAAGATAGGAATTTCGTCGGGGGTTGGAAAAGTTTATAGGCAAAGGATGTTGGATTCCCGAACAAGCTCTTATTCCATGTTAGCTAAATTTTTTTGCTTTTAATCAGTTTATCAATTCTTCTTTTATTTTCTTGCTGTAATAAGGAAGGGTATAAATTCATCAAAATATTCGCAATCATGATTGGCAGTCCGAATGCTAATATTGATATTCCGAATATGAATCCTAATATTAAGTGTTTCGTTGTCATGTCTTGGAATTGTAGCTAACTTATAGTAGTGCATCTGCCGCTATAGCCAAAGCGTGTGCTTTAGCTCACACCCCAAAAACCATTGGCCGTTGCAACGGACTACTGCCTAAAAAGATGGGATGAATTGACCCGGTATGCCCTCGGCCGCTTCCCCGTCTTTTTCAAAAACACCCGGTGAAAATAAGTGAGCGTTTCAAAACCATTACCATAGGCAATCTCGGCTATCTGTTTGTCCGTGGTCATCAACTGATGGCATACATGCGCAATGCGGATGTCGTTCACATAGTCTGAAAATGTTTTTCCGGTAATGCGTTTAAAGAATTTGCAAAAAGCACCGGGAGACAAATGAATCAAGGACGCGGCTTTATGGATGGTCAGTTTTTCCGTAGCATGTTTTTGTACATACTGACAGACCTTGTTGATCCTGTTTTCATTTTCATTTCCCTTCAGGGGCTGATAAAATGGAGAAGCCAGTGCGGTATGGTTCATTTGGGCCAGTGCTCCAAGAATATGTAGCAGGCCGGTAATTTTATCAACACCGGTTTTTTGCGGCAACTGTTTCAGGTGCTCCGCTACCGCAGCTGATTTTTCTCCGCTGAATGCAATGCCCTGCCTCGCCTGTGTCAGCAGTTTATTTATGGTTGACAACTCTTCCAGTTCCGTAAAGCGCTCCATAAAATGGCCGGAAAACTGTACGACCACTGCGGTCATCCTTTCTTGTTGGCTGTCATCGCTCACCCATGTGTGCGGAAGGCCGGGGCCCATCAGCACCAAATCCCCTTCCTCAAAACTTTCATGACTGTCGCCGACAAGGCGTCTGCCCCTGCCTTCTGTAATCAGGGTAAGTTCGTACTCCGGGTGATAATGCCAGAAAAAATCAAAGCGGGGTAGTTTTAGTTCAAATGCCAAAAAGGAATGCCGCCCCTTTTTTTCGGTAATCTTTTCCAGTTTCGGTTTCATTCGCCATTATGTATACTAATTTTTGCTCAAAAATATGGATTATTGTCAATATAGTGTAATAAATGGCACATGACGTGTTAAACTTCATGGAGGTAACCCTCCTAATTTTGCATTCAAAATAAATATTTATGATTCCATCCCACATAAGGGCGGCACTTGAGAAGCCCTATTCCCTTTCCGACGAGCAAATTCAGTTTTATCAGCAAAACCGCTAAAAACCACACTTCAACCCTAACCTGTCAGTATGCTTGCCATCCAAAAAAAATTAACGAATACATTTTACGCATTGCTTAGTCTGCCTGCAACAGCCGTTGGGTTCTGTTTGTCTACGCAGATAGCAGCACTCAGCTGGATATTGAGTACGAAATATAATTTGCATATTGAAGATGTGGCGCTGGTTTGGCTCGCCGGTCCTTTATCCGGGATTATTGCACAGCCCATCGTGGGCTTGATGAGTGATAAAAGCTGGTTTATGGGCGGCAGAAGAAAACCATATATTATTATTGGTGGCCTGTTGGGTGCTGCCATGTTACTGGTATTGCCTCAACTCAGTTTCATCAGCAACTTTACAGGTGCTACTATTTTTGTAGTGGCTATAGTGGTGTCTTTGTTATTGGACATGAGCATCAATGTAACCTTCAATCCTGCAAGAGCGATCATTGCAGATGTAACAACACCGGGTATTGAACGCACCAAAGGTTTTTCGTGGATGCAGGTAGTTAGTGGTACATTTGGCATTGCGGCCTATTTTGTATCAGTTGCATTTGGCAATATGGTTTTAATTTATACAGCAGCAGTTATTGTATTACTGTTCTCCATCATTCCTGTTTTGTTTGTACAGGAGCCGAGGGTGTTACAAACAGAAAAAACCGATGTAGAACAAGTAAAATCCAATTCATCATTTGTTGACGGCATTACCATCCTGTTTCCATTGTATGGCTTTATCGCCTTTGGACTTTTTGTAGTAATCAATAAGATGCTTTTAAACGGAGCGTGGGACAATTTACAAACGAATTTCATGTACATCTGCTTACTGGTTACCCTTTTGCTTGGCGCATTTACAATATGGAAAGGAAAACAGCAACCATCTGATACCAATGATTTTCAAAAAATACTGCTGGCGCATTCATTTTCATGGCTGGGTATACAAAGCATGTTTGTAATGAGTTATTTTTTTATTAAAGAAAAAATGATGCCTGGTATTGATGTTTCCACTGCATGGGCAAATGGTTTTTCTAAACTATTTTCCGGAGCCGAACTTACAAAAGAAAGCACAGCAGGTAATATACTTTCACTTGGTTTTTTATTGCTCAATTTTGTAGGTGCATTTCTGCCGGTACTACTGCTTGAACCACTCAGTAAAAGGAAAGGAAAAGTAAAAGTTTACCGGACAGCCATTGCCTGCATGATATTGGGCTACTTTATTTTATACATTGGCGGCAAGCACGAAATTATTTTTTATCTCGGAATGATTATCTGCGGCATTGGATGGTCGGCCGTTATTTCTATAGTATTTGCCATTATGACTGAGAAAGTAAATGTCCGTAAAATGGGGATGTTTATGGGGTTGTTTAATTTTAGTGTTGTTTTACCTGCAATGATGACACCCGGCGTATCAAAGCTGGTGAATGATACAGGAGACTACTCCTCCTTGTTCCTCATGATTACCATTTGCTTACTGGTTTCGTTTGTAGGCTGGTTGTTTGTGAATGATGTGGTGGTGTTTGAAATAAAATAAAACAAATGAAAAAAATAGTAATCGGAATATTGATGTTGTTTTTGATTTCCTGCAAATCACTGGAAAGAATTGATTATACCGTATATGTAAACCCATTTATTGGTAGTGAAGGCACCGGCCATACATTTCCCGGCCCCTGTATGCCTTTTGGAATGGTGCAACCCGGCCCTGACAATGTGGACAAAGGCTGGGATTATACCAGCGGTTATCAATACAAAGACAGCATCATACTTGGCTTTTCTCAAACAAGGGCAAACGGTACGGGCATTAATGAATTTGGTGATGTTTTGTTGCAGCCTTTCACAACCGATGAAACAGAAAACTTTGGTGAAACCTATTCGAAAAAAACAGAAAAAGCATCACCGGGTTATTATACCGTTACGCTAAACAATCAAGTGAAAGTTGAATTGACTTGCACAGAAAGAGTAGCGTTTCATCAATACACGTATCCGTCTTCCCGGGCAAAGCTGCTGGTTGATTTGCAGCATGGTCTTCGTTTCTTAACTGATTCACTGGTTTTGGAAAGCGATACGAAGATAGAAGACAATAAAACTATCAGCGGCTGGTGTCATACAAAAAACTGGGTGGATCGAAAATATTTTTTCACTATAAAATTCAGCCAACCTTTTATAGCTTCTGTTCAATTACCCAAAAAAGCAAAAGAAGCGGCACCACGCTATGTGCTGAGTTTTGATTTGAAAGATAAAGTACTTCAAACAAAGATTGCTTTATCAACTGTAAATGTTGATGGAGCAAAGAATAATTTACAAAAAGAACTACCAGGCTGGGATTTTAATGCAGTTGTTGCCAATGCTAAAAAAATTTGGAATAATTATCTAAGCCGTATTGAGATAGAAGCAGAACAAAAACAAAAAGTGATTTTTTACAGTTGCATGTACCGCTTATTTATTCAGCCCAGCAATATTGCGGATGTTGATGGTAAATACCGGGGTGCAAATGATTCAATCAGAACAGCAAAAAATGGGGAGTATTATTCAACGTTTTCTTTATGGGACACTTATCGTGCGGCTCATCCATTATACACGTTGATTGCACCTGAAAGGGTAAACGGTTTTATCAACAGCATGATTGAACACAGCAAGGCTGCTGGCTTTTTACCTATCTGGACCGCATGGGGGAAAGATAACTATTGTATGATTGGCAACCATGCTATACCTGTAATTGCAGATGCCTATATGAAAGGCTTTACCGGTTTTAATCCAGAAGAAGCATTGCAGCAAATGATAACATCAACAACCGAAAATCATATTAACAGCAATTGGACATTACTTAATCAATTTGGTTATTATCCTTTTGACAGCCTGGATAACGAAGCTGTATCAAGAACGCTGGAACATGGTGTGGATGATTACTGTATTGCACTGATGGCTGATAAAATGGGCAGGAAGGAAACAGCATCCACTTATTACAAACGGGCAAACTATTATAAAAATATATACGATTCTTCTACTAAACAAATGCGTGGTAAAGATAGTAGAGGAAACTGGCGAAAAGATTTTAATCCGTTAATGGCCACGTCACCCATGAACAATCCCGGCGATTATACCGAAGCCAATGCGTGGCAATATTTCTGGACTCCGGCACAGTATGATGTGGAAGGTATAATACAGTTATTAGGAGGGAAAAAAAATTTCACCGCACAGCTGGATAGTTTCTTTATGATAAAAGCACTCAACCCCAATAAACATTTAGGTCAAGAGGCGATGATCGGCCAATATGCACATGGGAATGAACCCAGCCATCATATTGCTTATTTGTATGCTTATTCAGATAAACCTGAAAAAGGAAGACAACTCATCGCCCGGATTTATAATGAATTTTACAGCAACACAACCACAGGTATGATTGGCAATGAAGATTGCGGACAAATGAGTGCCTGGTATATTTTTTCAACGCTGGGTTTTTACCCGGTGAACCCGGCCAATGGTGAGTTTGTAATAGGAATGCCACAAGTAAAAAAAGCGATAATAAAAATAGCCAACCACAAGCAACTTTCCATCGCAACTCAAAACGCGAATAAAAAAATGAGTGCAGAATTTGATGGCAAAATTATTGCTTCTCCTTGTATTAAATTTGATTGGTTCAAAAGCGGAGGTAGTTTGGTATTTAAAGGGAAAGGGTAAACAAGATGATTAATGGATATTTCATATGTGAATATTGTTTTTGTAAATGAATTTAATGGCCATTTTTGGGGATGTTGTTAACTTATAGTAGTGCATCCGCCGCCGCCGCACATGCTCCGGCATTACCTCTGCACTCAGACCGATGGCGGATGCACGGAGTTGAACAGCCTTTCCCGCCTAAGCGGGAAAGCCGCCAATCCAGCAGGCTCTACGAAAAGCGGAATTACAAGCCTTCAAAACCACTAACCGGGCCAACAACGGGCGTCTGAGCCGGCTTTGCTATTCCGTAGACGACTAATACACCTGAGCCTCCGCCCCATGTCGAAAAGGCGGGATCTGGTTTCGCTTGCATCACCGTCTGAGGCAGGTTCCAGTTATTGGCACACCAGAGATTGCCCGCCTGGTCAACAACCACATCGGTCAACATCTGCATACTGCCGGAATGAATGGTGTGAATCACATCGCCTGTTTTAAAACCTTCCGTGCGTCCACTGGGTGAAGAGCCGGCCACGAACGATACGCCTCTACCCATAAAGTTGGCCACCCAGACATCATCATTGCCATCTACGGATACCCCCCAGGGTGCGTTCAGTTCACCATCTCCATAAGCCTTTAAATCAGCTGCTTGAGAAGTTTTATCCATCGGGTCCGCCGGCTTGGCATCATAAGGAATCATAAAGACGGAACCCGTTTTATGTTTGCGCCCCAGGGTTTGCTCGAGATGCGGATAACCAAGCGCAAACCCCTCGATAATAGAAATGAGGTCTGTCGGAGTGGTGGAAGGGAAGTCGGGACTTGTATTACAGGCGACCCAGCAATTCCCCTTTGAGTCAAGCGCCACGCCACGTCCACCACCTGCAAGGGTAAAGCATTCCACCTGACGATTTTCTTCAGATGGAGCATACCGCACCAACAATTTACTATTCGTATTACTGATCCATACCCGGTTGGAATGGTCTATCGAGGCCGCAAACGGGGCAGAAAGAACCTTATTAAGACCCTTATTATCCTTAACAACAATGCCTTTGGAAAGGTCTCCGCCAGGAAAATAAAGCATCTCATTGGACGAAGTTCCAACAATCCAAATATCACCATTCGGTGCTACACCAATCCCTTGCAAGCCCCCAATATCAGTTAAGATTGCTGCCACATTTTCAGGCACCTCGTCAACCACCGGAGTACCGTCTTCCAGTCGGTATACGCCAATGGCGCCATTAAAACTCGTCACCCAACAGGTGCCAGCGTTTGTAATGGCCGTCCCCCAGCCCGCGCCATCAACCCCCATTCCCGTGTAACCGGTAACAGGCGGCGACATCAACCGACCTGTCGAATCCAGCTTGACAAGTCCTCCGCCGATACCCTGATACACGCCATTTTGTGCGCCCGGCATCCAGTTCAAACCGGTCCACAAGTTTCCCGCTGCATCCAAAGCCAGCTTTCCGGGTGCGCAGATGCCAC
>JBJXFD010000543.1:0-2521 GCA_046153985.1 Saprospiraceae bacterium | reverse complement strand
ATCGTCTAAAATCTAATGTCTAACATCTTATATCTAACGTCATGTTATTCGTAGCAGACAGCGCCAAAGAAAAAATTCTGGAGATCAAAAAGAGCGGCTCGTTGAGCGAAGATTACTTCGTGCGGGTATCGGTCACCAGTGGCGGGTGTTCAGGCCTTTCTTACAAAATGGATTTTGACAACGAGTCGAAACCCAACGACCAGGTGTTTGAAGACAACGACACCAAAGTGGTCACCGACCTGAAAAGTTTCCTGTATCTTTTCAATTCCACGCTTGAATTTTCCGGCGGCCTCAATGGAAAAGGGTTCGTTTTTAACAACCCTAACGCAGCTAGGACTTGTGGTTGCGGTGAAAGTTTCGCTGTATAATTAGTATTTAACGCCGGAAATAATGTGTTCTAACTGCTGCATGTAATTGCGCTTGTCCTTTCCGGGCGCGTGCAGAAAAGCGTCAATAAACAACAAGTCTTTTTTGTCAGGATTGTAAATCAGGTAGCTGATGAACGAGCCCCCCATGTAGTCGTTTACGATTTCCCAGATGCCACGCGCTTCCAGCACATAATTATTATTGATTGTTTTGGCAGAAACGTACATCGGCAGGTCAATATCGTTGATGCGCATGTAGGTATTGGCTTCAGACGTTGAAACGTACTTTCTGCCAATGCTGTCGCGAATGGCTTTGATGCCCGCTTTGGTGAGTTGCTGCTTATCCGTGTAGGGCACCCGGTGCAGGATCAGATTGCTGCTGATCGCGTCCGTTTCCATCCGCATCCAGATCACTTCACCGTCGCTTACCGCCTGAAAATATTTTCGTGGGATGCGCAGTTCGGCGTCCATTTTATTTTTCACTTCGTCCATCAAGGCCCGGTTCACTTCATTGCCAAAAAATGCAGTGGCTTCGATGCGCACGCGGTTGTCTTTATCTAAGCGTTTGGCCGCAGCCGCAAAATTATTTTTGATGGCTTCGATCAGTTCGTCATCAGAATGCGCGTATTGGTAAATCAGCACCTGGTCTTTGGCCCATTTGTTACGACCCACCAAAGAGCTCATTTTTTTGTCTGTTTTGGCCAACTGCACTTTTTCTTCTCCAATATCGCTCCGGATGAGTTGGCTCACCGGAGAATCCGCTTCATTCAGATTGCCGACGATGAGGTAATGCTTCAATTGCTTGCGAAGGGGTTCGTTATTCAGGTCTTCTACCGAAAAAAACCGAAGATCATAGATCGGTTCCGGCGTGGGCAGAATTGGATAAGCCGCCGAATAGTAGTAACGGATGGTATCCCCAACGGGCCCATCCCAGATGCGCTTGTCGGTAACCACCACCACTTCATTGATTTTGCCGTACGCGGTGGGAACAATCCCGACACTTCTTTTAGCATCATCTGTACAAGCAGATGCTATAAACAGGAGCATAAAAATCAGAACTGACACCGGCGAAAAACGAGTTTTACGATTCATTGACGCATATCTTTTGAGGACTTGAAGGTAGTGCATTTGTATCTAAACAGATGCGTTTTGCAGGGGTTTTGGCGCATGGGAATGGAAAACGCGCCACTCTCCAAAGGGAATGGCGCGTTTGGTGACCGGAAATTGCTTCCGTATCTAAACTAAAACAAGCCCTTGATGATGGCTTCTTCCGTTATGCCTTCTGCTTCTGCTTTGTAATTGCGCACAATGCGGTGGCGCAGCACGTAATTGGCAATTTCCTGCACGTCTTCGATGTCCGGGGAATATTTTCCGCGAATGGCGGCGTGGCATTTTGCGCCAAGCACCAAATACTGCGACGCGCGCGGGCCTGCGCCCCAGGTAATGTATTCATTCACTTTTGCGGTGGCTCTTGCCGTGCCCGGTCGCGTTTTGCTCGTCAGGTTCACTGCGTATTCCAGCACGTTGTCGGACACTGGAATTTTGCGCACCAACTGTTGAAAATGAAGGATTTCCAGCGAAGTAACCACGTGGCGCAGTTGGTAATCCTGAACGCCCGTCGTTCCTTTCACAATCCGGATTTCTTCTTCGTAAGAAGGGTAATCCAAAGGAATATTGAACATAAAACGGTCGAGTTGCGCCTCCGGAAGGGGATAAGTACCTTCCTGCTCGATCGGGTTTTGTGTAGCGAGTACAAAAAACGGCGCTGGCAACTGGTGGCGCTCACCGCTCACGGTCACCGAGCGTTCCTGCATTGCTTCCAGCAATGCGGCCTGGGTTTTGGGCGGCGTCCGGTTGATCTCATCCGCCAGAACGATATTGGCAAAAATGGGTCCCCGGTTGAACCGGAAATGGCGGTCTTCACCCAAAATTTCCGAACCCGTAATGTCTGTAGGCATCAGGTCGGGCGTAAACTGGATGCGTTTGAAATCGAGCTCCAATACATCTGAAATGTTTCTGACCAAAAGTTTTTTTGCCAATCCGGGTACGCCAACCAGCAGGCTATGTCCATTGCTGAACAGGGAAATAATGACCGCTTTAACGACTTCGTCCTGTCCGACAATGACTTTTCCAATTTCTTTTCGCAGGTCTTTGAA
>JBJXFD010000518.1:0-2925 GCA_046153985.1 Saprospiraceae bacterium | reverse complement strand
GTGCTCCGGCAAATCGTAGTTTCCCAGGACAAGCAGAGCGGCCAGGTCTATATCCAGTTGACTGACGGCGCCGACATACTCAATCATATCTACCAGTACGAGACTTTTTCAATAGACATCACGCTTTCCACAGACTGGATACTTCACCGGATTTTCAGGAAAATCATGTCTACATTTTAGCATTTTCTGAATTGGAAAAGGATAGTGACCTCCCTGGTTTTAACAGCCTCTGCTAAAAACCCTATATTTGAACCGCATAAAAGCTTGTTGAAGAATCCCAAACAAGCGCTAAAGCGCTGCGATGCGCTCCTTCATCCATTCAACACCTTTGACAAAACATGAAAGCGCTCATCCTTAACCAAAAAGACGCGCCGCTCCACTATGGCGAGGCGCCCATGCCTGAAGCCGCCCGGGGCGAAGTGCTGGTTCAACTCCACGCCGCAGCGCTCAACCGCCGCGACTGGTGGATTGCGCAGGGACAATATCCGGGCATTGTATATCCCATCATCCTTGGCTCGGACGGGGCCGGCGTGGCGGAGGGTCGCGAAGTAATTCTGAATCCGGCGTTTGACTGGGGCGAAAACCCGGCCTATCCCTCCAAAAGCTTCCAGATTTTGGGTTTGCCCAAAAACGGAACCTTTGCGGAATGGGTCGCCGTGCCGCATCGACAAGTGTACGACAAACCCGCGCATCTGACTATGGAACAAGCCGCTGCGCTGCCTTTGGGGGCCCTGACTGCCTTTCGGGCGGTGTTCACCAAAGGCCAGCTTCGAGTGGGAGAAAAGGTGCTCGTGACCGGCGCTGGCGGTGGAGTGGCCCTGTTGGCGATCCAGTTGGCGCTGGCAGCCGGCGCAAAGGTGTGGGTGACTTCAGGTAGCGATGAAAAAATTGAACGCACCCGCAACATGGGCTGCCAGGGCGGCGTCAATTACCGCGAAGCCGAATGGTCGAAACAGCTCCAGCAGCAAGCCGGCGGCTTCGACCTGATTGTGGACAGCGCAGGGAGCGAAGGTTTCGGGCTATTTCCAAAAATCTGCAATCCCGGGGCGCGCATCGTCACCTATGGCGGCACGCTGGGGCCGATTTCCGGTTTGAGTCCGCAGCCGGTTTTCTGGAAACAGTTGTCCATCCTCGGCACTTCGATGGGGACCGACCAGGAGTTTGCCGATATGGTGCAGTTTGTCAGCCAACACCGCATTGTTCCCGTCGTTGACAGCGTTTACGCACTCGAAGACGGGCAATCCGCTTTCGATCAGATTGGGAAAGGAGGGCAGTTTGGGAAGGTGGTTTTGGCAGTTGGAAGGTAGATAGTCCAGACACGGGACTAAATGGACATTGGATATGAACAATGTGGAAATAATTGATGATTGATTATTGACAATTGATGATTGATGATGTAGAACCCCATTTCATTTGATGTTTTTGGGTCGTGTCCATCATCAATCATCAATCATGTAATCGTCAATCATCAATAAAAAATTAGTGGTTGCCAATTCAGAGAATCAATACGATCTAAAGTAGTTCGCGGCCTGCCAACTGCCTACTTAAAACCTGCCAACTACTATTTAGTTATTCCTTCAAACAACCAAATCGCCAAAAGCTGCCGGTTGCTTTCCAGCACGATGCGCGCCTGATCGGAATAGTTTCGGATGTTGGCGAGTTCCACGTAGACGGAATTGGGTTTGGATTCGCGCAGCATGTGCAGGTCGCGTGAAGTGACGGTGCCGTGGTAGTAGCCGCCGGCGCGGTATTGTTTGTACTTTGTTTTTAAGGTTCGGTGCATTTGTTCCGCCAGTTCTTTCCCCTCGTCGCTGCTGGAGTGGTGGTAAAAATAGACGTCGGTGCGTTCGCCTTTACTGCGCGAGTCCACGTGGATTTCGACAAGCAATTGGTCTTTGACTCCCTGCAGCCGGTGCTTTTCATAGAGTTCGTTGATGATGTTAGACCGCTGAAAAAGCCGTGGTTTTTGCTGCAAAACCATTCGGACGCCACCCCACAGTTTTTCGTCTTTATCGCATTCCAGGTACTCTCCCGACCGAATCCCATCGTCTTCGTCGCGAACCACCATATAGGTTGTGGCGCCGTGCGCAATAAGATGGCGGCACAAGCGCAGGGAAACATCGTACGCGTATTCGTCTTCGCAAATGGTGCGCCCACCACGGGTAGCCATCGCGCCGGGATCAACGCCCCCATGGCCACTGGAGATGTAGAACACTTTGCCTTTCAGGCGACTGCTTTCCAAAGGGGTATAAGCATAAGGCGCGCCAAAAATCGGGAAGATTCGGTCCCCTGCTTTGTCTTCTTCAGGATTAGCATACACAGGCGGAAGGATGACAATATCTTCCTCCGGGCAATTCAACTGATGATAAGGCACCCAGAGGATTTTATCCGTTTTGAACGATTCCGTCCGCAGGCGCTCATCCAGCATCGCTTCGTTGTATTTCTGGATGCTCAAAGCCCGATCCCAATCATCAATGCCAACGCTGGTACGGATGGTTTTGCCGTCGAATTTGTAGAGGAGGATGGGCAGGTTATAGGTTTTCCCGGTAGACAACGATGCGTTTTTTCTTATTTTATTGATTTTGTAAAACGCTTCGACGTTGCAGGAATGTTTGTCGAGCGCAAAACGCCTCAGCAGCGAATAAACGCCATCGCCCCGCTGGGCTTCCGACCGGTAGTATTTTGCGGAGTTTCCCTGGCTATATAACGCGCCGGAAACTCCAGACAGGAGCAACAAAATGATTAAGCAACGGAACATGTATAGGTATCGCTTTTTTGGAGGCTGCAAATTAGCAAAATTTAGGAAAATTAACGGGGAATGCGATCCGGGTAATCGGTGATGATGCCGTCTACCCCCAATGACATCAAGCTTTTCATAGTCTCCGTTTCGTTGACTGTCCAGGGAATAATACGCATGCCTGCACC
>JBJXFD010000514.1:0-20201 GCA_046153985.1 Saprospiraceae bacterium | reverse complement strand
GGTGCAGGTCTTTTTCAGGCTTCGGGCGTTGCTCGAACAGCACAAAGCTGAATTGACGGCCTTGGTTTCTGCCGAAAATGGCAAAACCTTCCCCGAAGCAGAAGCTGAAATCCTGAAAGGCATGGAGTTGTGCGAGTTTGCCTGCTCGCTGCCGCAAATCCTGAGCGACGAAATCCAGGAAGTAAGCAAAGGCGTGGAATGCCGCACTTCGCACGTGCCGATTGGCGTAGTCGCCTCCATTGCGCCGTTTAATTTTCCGTTTATGGTGCCTTTATGGACCATTCCGAATGCACTTGCACTGGGAAATTGTATGATTTTGAAACCTTCCGAACTGGTGCCGCTGAGCGCGCAACGCATTGCGGAATTGCTTAAAGAATCCGGTTTACCAGACGGCGTTTTCAACATCGTGAACGGCGACCGCGAAATCGTGGAGGCTATTTGCGACCATCCCGGCATTGAGGCGGTTTCCTTCGTCGGTTCCACGAAAGTGGCCAAAATTGTCTACCAGCGTTCCACCCACAACCTGAAGCGCTGCTTAGCGCTCGGCGGCGCAAAAAACCACCTGATCGTGTTGCCGGATGCCAATCCCGACATTTCTGCCGCCAACATCGCCGCTTCGATGGCAGGTTGTGCGGGACAACGCTGTATGGCCGCTTCTGCGATGGTGGCCGTTGGCAAAACCGACCACATCATCCATCAGATTTGTGAAGAAGCCAAAAAGATCGTGCCCGGGAAAAACCTCGGCTCCGTGATCACACAAGCCGCTAAGGAACGCATCGAACGCTATATTGGGGAAGCGGAAGCTGCCGGCGCCCGCGTCTTATTAGACGGCAGAAATACCATTGTTGCAGGCAAAGAAGGTGGGTACTACGTCGGCCCCACGGTCATTGACAACGTGACGCCCGACATGGCCATCGCCAAAGAAGAAGTTTTTGGTCCGGTGCTGGCCATCATGCGCACCGATAGTATTGATCAGGCCATAGAAATCGAAAACCACTCGGAATATGGCAACGCCGCTTCCGTTTTTACGCAAAGCGGCGGCTTGGCCAACTACATCATCGAACGGGTCAGCGCAGGCATGGTTGGGGTGAACGTCGGCGTACCGGTACCCCGTGAACCGTTTTCTTTCGGTGGATGGAATGAATCGCGCTTCGGCGTGGGCGACATCACCGGCAAAAGTTCGATCCATTTCTGGACCAAGCTGAAAAAAACGACCACAAAGTGGGATCCGGAGGCGTGGAAGGATTGGGCGAGTTGAAGCCCCCTAACCCCCGAAGGGGGAATCAGGAACGATATCTAAAAACAAGAGGAAAAGGTTGTTCGTTGATCGTTGCAGGTTGTTCGTTAGGTGCCATAAAAGTATCGAATTAACGTATTTTGATTGAATGAATAGTGGCACGCATGTGAACCAGTAACACTTTCGATGACCGGAACCTCAACGAACAACGCTCAACGCTCAACGAACAACAATTCCGGATACCAATTTCGATAAAAAACAAAAAACATCGCTATGAATTTGGAAAAAACAACCCTCAGCAAAAAGGCAGAAATCCTCGAAAAGCAGAAAAAATACCTGTGGCCAAACCACCTGTTATATTACACCGAACCGCTGCCTTTAGAACGCGGCGACGGCATATACGTTTGGGATGTGGACGGCAAAAAATACCTCGATTTTTTTGGCGGAATCCTTACAACGAGCGTTGGACACAACCGGCCCGAAGTGACGGAAGCCGTGCGCGAACAGGCAGAAAAACTCATCCACTCCTCCACGCTTTACCCGAACGAAGCGCATGTAAACCTTGCCGAAAAAATGGCGGAGATTACGCCGGGGAAACTTCAGGTTTCCTACTTTACGCCTTCTGGAACGGATGCCGATGAAACGGCTGTTTTTCTTGCGCAAACCTTTACCGGGCACCAGGAAATTATTGCCCTGCGGCACGGCTACAGCGGCCGCTCGGCAATTGGCATGAGCCTGACCGGGCAACATACCTGGCGCATCGGCGGCACGCACTTCATGGGCATCAAGCACGCGCAGAACCCCTATTGCTACCGCTGTCCGCTAAAAATGACTTATCCAGGTTGCGGGGTTGCCTGCGCAGGGGATGTGGAAGACGTGGTCAAAACCATGACTTCCGGAAGGATCGCAGCATTCATCGCAGAACCCATTCAGGGCGTTGGCGGATTCATCACCCCGCCGCCGGAATATTTTAAAATCGTACACGAAGTGGTGAAGCAATACGGCGGTCTTTTTATCGCCGACGAAGTGCAAACCGGCTTCGGACGCACTGGCGACAAGTGGTTCGGCATCGAACACTGGGGCGTGGAACCTGATATCATGACGATGGCGAAAAGCATCGCCAATGGATTCCCGCTTGCCAACACGATCACAACCCCTGAAATTGCAGAAAGTACCCGCAGTGCAGGGCTTACCATCAGTACATTCGGTGGGAACCCTGTATCCTGCGCGGCTTCCATGGCCACCATCGGCGTGCTGGAAAAAGAAGCAACCCCGCAACATGTAGCAGTGCTGGGGCGGCAGTTGCGCAGCGGCCTCGAACGCCTTCAGGAAAAATATTCGGTCATCGGCGACGTGCGCGGCATGGGTTTGATGCAGGGACTGGAACTGGTGAAAGACCGCCAAAGCAAAGAACCTTCGCCGGACGCAACAAAGCAGTTGTTTGAAGCCACCCGCGAACTGGGTCTGCTCATCGGAAAAGGCGGCCTTTACGGCAATGTGATCCGGATTTCCCCGCCAATGACGGCTACGGAAGAAGATGTTGCAATTGCTTTGGATTTGTTGGATAAAGCGTTTATGAAAGTGAGATAGTACCAAAAAGAAGCCAACAGTCATGAGTGAAATTGCAGACACCGAACTTCAAGACATCACGACTTCTTCCCTCTACAGTGAAGACCTCGCGCCAGTTCCCGATCATAAACGTACTTGGAACACCTGGAACTACGCGGCTTTATGGATCAGCATGAGTCTCTGCATTCCAACCTACATGCTGGCAAGTTCGCTGATCGAAGGGGGGATGAACTGGTGGCAATCCATCCTGACCATTTTCCTTGGCAACTTAGTCGTATTGATACCGATGGTACTGAACGGTCATGCGGGTGCTAAATACGGCATTCCGTTCCCGGTTTTTGCCCGGGCAAGTTTTGGAACAAGCGGCGCCAATATTCCAGCTATTCTGCGCGCTATTGTTGCCTGCGGCTGGTTCGGTATACAAACCTGGATCGGCGGTTTCGCCTTGTACCAGATGTTCCGGCTATGGATCCCTTCGCTGGATGCCATGCCGCAGGTATTCCCCGACTCTTTTGGTTTGCAGACGGGGCCTGCCATCACTTTTTTCTTTTTCTGGTTGTTGAATATGTACGTCGTTTACCTTGGGGTGGAAAGCATCAAAAAATTAATGGTGTTCAAGGCGGTTTTTCTGCCGCTTGCCGCATTGGCCTTGTTGTTCTGGGCCATTGATGCCGGCAATGGCTTAGGGCCCATCCTCGAACAGCCTTCGAAATTCAGCGACAGTCCTTCTTTTTTTGCGTTCTTTTTTCCTGCATTAACGGGCATGGTTGGATTCTGGGCAACCCTATCCCTCAACATCCCCGATTTTACCCGTTATGCAAAAAGTCAGAAAGCGCAGGTGGTCGGGCAAGCAATAGCGCTCCCTTCTTCCATGACCTTGTTTTCATTTATTGGCGTAGTCGTCACTTCGGCAACAACGATTGTTTATGGAACAACCATCTGGGATCCGGTGGTACTGGCCGGAAAATTTGACGACAAATTGCTGGTGAGTTTGGCCATGATTGTCGTCGCTATTTCTACGCTCGCTACCAATATTGCAGCCAATATCGTTAGTCCGGCAAACGATTTTGCCAACCTTTCCCCTTCCAGGATAGATTTTCGAAGAGGCGGTTACCTCACCGGTATTATTGGCATCCTGATCTTCCCGTGGAAACTGATCGCGGATCCGAGCGGGTATATTTTTACCTGGCTGGTGGGTTATTCAAGTTTGCTGGGACCAGTTGGGGGGATTTTGATTGCGGATTATTATTTTATTAGAAAACAGCAACTGGACGTTACCGATTTGTATAATTCAAAAGGAATATACAGTTACCGCAAAGGATTCAACATCGCTGCTGTTTTTGCCTTATTGGCCGGTATTTTACCTAATGTACCCGGATTCCTCGCAACGATTAAAGTGATCGGTAGAGACAGCATGCCTGAATGGATCATACATTTGTACAATTATGCATGGTTCGTCGGTTTTGGCGTAAGCGGGTTGATTTACTGGCTGCTCATGCGCAAGAAGTGACGGCAGAGGTGACACCTTGCTAAAAAGGTGTTACCTCTTTCGGAAGTAGAAAGGCCCTTTAAATAAAACATTAACAATCAACGCAATGTCTATTTTAATCAAAAACGGAAGAATCCTCACGGCATCGGAAGATTACCATGCCGATATTTACATCGAAGGAGAAACGATTCACAGCATTGGAAAAAACCTGAACGTGAGCGCCGACCAAGTGATTGACGCAACGGACAAGGTCATTTTTCCGGGCGGAATTGATCCGCACGTGCATTTGGATATGCCGTTTATGGGCACGTATTCCAGCGACAATTATGAAACCGGCACCCGCGCAGCCCTGCACGGCGGCACCACCATGGTCATTGATTTTGTGTTGCAAACGCAGGGCAAATCGCTGCACCACGCGCTGGAATCCTGGCAGAGCCGTTCAAACGGAAATTGCTACGGCGATTACTCATTCCACATGGCCGTCACAGATTTTAATGAAAATACCAAACAGGAAATCAGTCAAATGATTGAAGAAGAGGGGATCACCTCTTTCAAAACTTTCATGGCTTACAAAGGCGCCCTGATGATTGACGACGGGCAAATGGTGGACCTGATGCAGGAAGTCAAAAAGCGGGGCGGCATGGTCACCGTACACGCCACCAACGGCGACATGATTGACAAACTTATCGCGCGGCACCGCGCGGAGGGCAAACTGTCGCCGCTCTATCACTACCTTTCGCAGCCGGAAGTGACCGAAGCGGAAGCCTCGGGGCGTTTTGGAGACATGGCCAATTACACGGGTGTTCCCGCCTACATCGTCCACATGACCTGCGAGGGTGCTCTGAATGCCGTGCGTCGCGCCACAACGCGCAACCAGAAGATTTTTGTGGAAACCTGCATTCAATACCTCATCTTAGACGCGTCGCTCTACCAAAAAAATCCGGAAGGTGCAAAATGGGTCATGAGTCCCCCTTTGCGGGAAAAGAAAGATCAGGCTGCGCTTTGGGCGGGATTAAACCAGGGCTTGGTGCAGGTGGTAGGCACAGACCACTGTCCGTTTATGTGGGAACAAAAAATGATGGGGGCGGCTGATTTTTCCAAAATCCCGAACGGGCATCCGGCCATCGAAAACCGGATGGAATTGCTTTGGTCGGAAGGGGTGCGCACCGGAAAAATCAGCGCGCATAAATACGTGGAAGTGACGTCTGCCAATGCTGCTAAAATTTTCGGGATGTACCCCAAAAAAGGCTGCATTGCTCCCGGATCGGATGCCGACCTCGTCATTTTTGACCCGGAAGAAGCACACACTATTTCAGCGGCTACGCACCATATGAACGTGGATTATTCCGCCTACGAAGGTTGGGAAGTGCAGGGGAAATGCAAAATAGTGCTGTTGCGCGGCCAGGTTGCAGTTGATGATGGTAACGTGTTGATTCATAAAGGCTATGGCCAATTTGTGAAGCGAGGGAAAGCGGGGTTGGTGATATGAGATTTTGTACCACATAGTTATTCTTTTTTACCACATAGTTCACATAGAACCTGTCACATAGACCACATAAGAACTACACCAGGGGTGCATCAGCACTATGTGAACTATGTGAAAACAACTATGTGAACTATGTGGTAAAAAAACATATAATTAAAAATTCAGGTAATGCCAAGAATCATAAAATCAGGTCTGATCCAGATGAGCCTGCCACTGACGGAGGGCCAGGGCAGCATCGAAGAAATCATGGAAGCGATGGTGCAAAAGCACCTGCCGTTCATTGACGCTGCCGGCAATCAAGGCGTTCAGATTCTTTGTTTGCAGGAAATATTCAATACCCCTTATTTTTGCCCAGGACAGGACAACAAGTGGTACGCTTCCGCGGAATCGGTTCCGGGACCAACCACGGAGCGCATGGCCGAATACGCCAAAAAGTACAGCATGGTGCTCATTGTACCGGTTTACGAAAGGGAGCAGGCCGGGTTTTTATACAACACCGCCGCCGTAATTGACGCGGATGGAACTTACCTCGGGAAATACCGCAAAAACCACATTCCCCACACATCCGGGTTTTGGGAAAAATACTTTTTTAAACCCGGAAACCTCGGGTACCCGGTTTTTCAAACGAAATATGCAAAAATCGGCGTCTACATTTGCTACGACCGCCATTTTCCGGACGGCGCGCGGATTCTGGGCCTGAACGGCGCCGAGATTGTATACAACCCTTCCGCAACGGTGGCCGGCTTGTCTCAATACCTCTGGAAATTAGAACAACCTGCACACGCAGCAGCCAACGGCTATTTTATGGGCTGCATCAACCGTGTTGGTACAGAAGCGCCCTGGAATGTTGGAAAATTCTACGGGTCTTCCTACTTTGTGGATCCACGGGGACAAATTTTTGCGCAAGCTTCTGAGGACAAGGATGAATTGCTGGTCGCAGAATTCGACCTGGACATGATCGAAGAAGTCCGCAACGTCTGGCAATTTTTCAGAGACCGGAGGCCGGAGACGTATGGGAAGTTGACAGAGTTGTAAATCAGTTGGCAGGATTTAAGTTGGCAGTTGGCAGTTTGTGCGTTTGTACGCTTCGAGGCTGCCAACTGAAAAACTGAAGACTGCCAACTCCTAAAAAAAGTGAAATGGCAGAATACCAACGCCCAACCAACGAACAGGAACTCACGCAGCATTTTGAGCAGATCAAGCCGTACATGAATCCTACGATGGCTTATTACGAAAGCGCTCGCTGCCTTTTTTGCTACGATGCCCCTTGCGTGAAGGCTTGTCCAACCGGTATTGACATTCCTTTGTTCATCCGGCAAATCAATACTCAAAACGTGGAAGGCGCCGCCAGCACGATTTACAGCTCGAATTACTTCGGCAATATTTGTGGAAAAGTATGTCCCACAGAGGTGCTTTGCGAAGGCGCCTGCGTGTACAACCACCAGGACGTAAAGCCCATAGAAATCGGGCGACTGCAAAGTTTTGCGACTTCATCGGTCATCAACAGTCAAAAACAGTTGCTCCATGCTGCGCCGTCCAATGGCAAAAAGGTCGCCGTGATTGGCGCTGGGCCTTCGGGCATCGCCTGCGCCTGCGAGCTTCGGGCGCATGGTTATGGCGTGGATATTTTTGAAGCCAAAGACCATCCTTCCGGCCTCGCGTTGTATGGTTGCGCCCCGTACAAAGTAACCAACCAGGATGTGCTGGACGAAGTGGCCTGGCTGCAACAACAGTTTGATTTTCAGATTCATTACGGGCAAGCCATCCAAACGCCGGAGCAGTGGCGTACCTTGGAAAGCACCTACGACGCCATTTTTCTGGGTACCGGGCTGGGCAAAACCCGTGCACTGAATATTCCCGGCGAAAACTTCGAAAATTGCTTTGGCGCTACAGAATTCATTGAGCAGGTCAAACTCAATCCGTTAAATGCAAAAGTTGGAAAAAAGGTCGTCGTCATCGGTGGTGGCAACACGGCTATGGACGCCGCTTCCGAATCGGCTCGACTGGGTGCAGAAGAAGTGACCTTAGCTTACCGGCGGTCAAAGGCAGGCATGGGAGCGTATGAATTTGAATACGAATTGGCCAAAGGCGTCGGTGTGAAAGGTGTGTTCAACGCTGCGCCCGTCGCTATCCTGGGCAATCAACGGGTAGAAGGCGTTCGGCTGGTGAAAACGCAGGAGGCGGAAGGCAAGGTGGAGGTGATTCCGGGCAGCGAATTTGAAATTGCCTGCGATGTCGTCATTTTAGCCACCGGGCAATCCAAAATGGCCGAACTGTTTTCCCAAATACAAGGACTTCAAGTGGATGCTCAGGGGCGGATCGTGGTCAACCCCGCTACCCGCCAAACCGCGCATCCAAAGTATTTTTCGGGTGGAGATGCCGTAAATGGCGGCGCGGAAGTGGTGAACGCTGCCGCAGAAGGAAAAGCGGCTGGGAAGGGGATTCATCAATTTTTGAAATTTACTGAATAAAGGTTTTTTACCACATATTTTTTTTACCACATAGTTCACAATAGTTGTTTTCACATAGTTCACATAGGAGTTATGCCCATTGCAGGCCACACGAAGCTCTATGTGCTCTATTGTGAAAATTTCTATGTGCCCTATGTGGTAAAAAACAAAAACACGAAAAAATATGCTAATCAATCTTCAAACAATTCCTCCTTTTTACAAAAAATACGTCAAGCTGGTCGAAGAACCAGACCTGCTTCAGGCATTGCGCGTATCGAATTACCGGATGCTGGACGTTTTGGCGTCAATCGGAGAAGGCCACCAGGATTTTCGCTATGCAGAAGGCAAATGGAGCATCCGCGAACTGCTCTGCCACATGATTGACGCGGAACGCATTTTCGCCTACCGTGCCCTGCGCTTTGCCCGGAACGATAAAACGGCTTTGCACGGCTGGGATGAAAACGAATATGCACCGGAAGCCAATGCGGGCGGACGCAGCCTGCGCCAGATTGCGGACGAAATGAGCTGCCTGCGCGCCTCCACGCTTCACTTGTTTGAAGGATTTACGGCTGAAATGCTTGGCCGCAAAGGCATTGCCAACGACAATGAAATGTCAGTGATCACACTTGGGTTTATTATTGCCGGTCACGAAACGCACCACCGGAAGATTTTGGTGGAGAGGTACCTCAATCAATAAAAACAGAACCATGCCAAGCCTTTTCGCCAATCTCGCAGGCATCAAATCGCCCAATCCATTCTGGCTGGCTTCTGCACCGCCAACGAATTCCGGCTACCAGATCATGAAAGCTTTTGACGCGGGCTGGGGTGGCGCCGTGTGGAAAACATTGGGCGTGCCGGTCATCAACGTGTCCAGCCGCTACGGGGCTGTCAATTACCGCAGCAACCGCATGGTGGGTTTTAACAACATCGAACTCATCACCGACCGGCCTTTGGCAGACAACCTGCGCGAAATTGAGGAAGTGAAAAAGTACTTTCCCAACCACGCGGTTATTGCCTCTCTCATGGTGGAAACGAAGCAGGAGTGGCAACAGATCGTAAAAGACGTAGAAAATGCCGGTGCGGATGGCATTGAGCTTAACTTCGGCTGCCCCCATGGCATGTGCGAACGTGGAATGGGCTCGGCGGTAGGGCAGGAGCCGTCTATTTTGGAAATGATTACTTCGTGGGTGAAAGAAGTGGCCAAAATTCCGGTCATCGTTAAACTCACGCCCAATATTACCGACATCACTGAACCCGCCGTAGCGGCAGCCCTTGGTGGCGCGGACGCCATTTCGCTCATCAATACCATTCAAAGTTTGGTTGGCGTGGATTTAGACCGTTTTGTCCCTTATCCGATTGTGGACGGGAAAAGCACGAATGGCGGGTATTGCGGCCCGGCGGTGAAACCCATTGCCTTGAATATGGTGAAAAACTGCGCGCAACATCGCGGGGTCAATATTCCCATTTCGGGCATCGGCGGCATCGAAAACTGGCGCGACGCCACGGAATACCTGCTGCTTGGCGCCAGCAATGTACAGGTGTGTACCGCAGTGATGCACTATGGCTTCGGCATCATCCGCGAAATGACCTCCGGACTCGAATCGTACATGCGGGAAAAAGGATTTGAACGACTCGATGACTTCATTGGCAAGGCATTGCCCAACATCAAAACCTGGGAAAACCTGAACCTCCACTACGATGTGAAGGCACATATTGACCCGGCCAAGTGCATCCAATGCCAATTGTGCTACACGGCTTGCGAAGACGGGGCGCACCAGGCCATCGGGTTGCCTTCGGAAGGCCGAATTCCCTACATCATCGAAGAAAACTGCGTAGGCTGCAACCTGTGTTCCCTCGTTTGTCCGGTGGAAAATTGCATTACCATGGTGCGCAAAGACGACGGCAGCCAAAGCGAAAACTGGAAAGATTTTGTTGCAGCAGGCAAAGCGCCGGACAGCTTTAACGACCAGCGCGCAGGTGGCCTCGGACATTGGGTACCGGAACCAGCCTCCGCATTGGAAAGAAAAAAATAGATTGATAAGCTTATGGATATTTTCCTGCAAGCAGCCATTGAAGAAGCCCGCAAAGGCCTGGAAGAAGGTGGCATCCCCATTGGCAGCGTACTGGTACATCGCGGCCAGATCATTGGTCGCGGACACAACCGGCGGGTACAGCAAGGCAGCGCCATCCTGCACGGCGAGATGGACGCTTTGGAAAATGCAGGCCGGTTAGCTGCCGAAGTGTACAGGGAGTGTACCATTTACACCACCTTGTCGCCCTGCTCCATGTGCAGCGGCGCCATTTTGCTTTACGGCATTCCAAAGGTTGTTATTGGTGAAAACCAGACCTTTATGGGCGAAGAAGCGTTACTGGAATCCCGTGGCGTAGCCATTGAAGTGGTGAATGATTCGCAGTGTATTGACATGATGGAATCTTTTATTCGGGATCGCCCGCAATTGTGGAACGAAGACATTGGGGAAGTATAAAATGAACGACAACCGCGCACTCCTGCTTTTTGTCCGGAATCCGGAAAAAGGGAAGGTCAAAACCCGCTTAGCACAAGATTTGGGCGACGATCAAGCTTTAGCAATCTATCTCGAATTGTTGGACATCACGCGCACCGTCGCTATGGCCATTCCTGCAGAAAGGCTCTTGTTTTACAGCAATTTTATTCCGGAAAACGACGACTGGCCCGAAGCGCAGTTTCAAAAGCACCTGCAATCCAACGGCGACCTCGGCGCGCGCATGGAAGCTGCGTTTGAGCAAGCCCTGGAAACCCATCAAAAAGCCGTGATCATTGGCAGCGACTGCCCCGAACTCAGCCCCGAAATCATCGAACAGGCATTTACACAACTCGAAGATTGCGACGCGGTTTTCGGTCCCGCCAATGACGGCGGGTATTATTTATTGGGCTTAAAAACCGTGATCCCGACCGTTTTTCGGGAAATGGTGTGGAGTACCGAATCGGTGTTGGCTGAAACTTTGGCACGATTAGATGCTACCGGAACAAGCTATGCGTTACTGCCTGAATTGTCGGATGTGGATCATGCGGAGGATTGGGAAAGGTATTTATTGGCTAAACAAAAAATATAAACGTCAAATTTGTATTTTTACCGGCAGTTCCACAATAGCAGCGCGACGTCTCTCAAAACCAAACGCCTATGTTTCGTACAGCCTGCCTGCTTCTTATTTTATTCGTTGGGCTTTGCTCGCCTGTATCCCTTTTCGGGCAATCCGAATTTGCAAAAACACTCATTGTTGCCTACGACAAGGCGCCCGATTTTGAGACTAAAAAAGAAGCTTTCCGGAAACTGGAACGGCATTACCGCTATTACCACATTGATTCGTCCCTTGTTTTTAGTGAAGATTTCAAAGCCTATTGCCTGCAACACCGGCCTTCCTACGTCCCTTTTGTTGACTTGAGCATTGGCGCTTCCTATACCAGAAAATTAGAATTGGAAAAAGCCAGCAGCATTTTACTCCCCGTTTTGGAAAAGGCGGAAAAAGAGGCCAACGACACCCTGCGGGCAAAGGCGCTACTCAATCTTGCAAACCTGAATAAAGCCCAGAAGAGAAAGGAACTTGGATTGGAACGAGCCATGGAAGCAGCCCGCCTGAATGAAAAAATGAAACTCTGGCAGGAGTTGGGTATTGACTACATTGCCATTTCCGGCCTCTATTCCGGCACTGACACCGCCCGGATTTATTTAAAAAAAGCATTGGATCTCGCTGAAAAGCATGGTTTTTCGGATGTAAAAGGCGCTGCTCTCAACAATTTGGGCGTCGGTTACCATATTGCCGGAAAAATAGACAGCGCAATCCTGCTCTACAAAGCCGCTGCTGCCATTGACATCGCTACAAAAGACAACCATTTTGGCCTGTGTTTTACCTTGCTCAACATCGGCCATGCATACCGGAAAATGGTAAAATGGGACGATGCAAAGGTCTGGTATGATAAAGCAATGCCCATCTGTAAAGCCTGCGGAAACCTGGAAGGCGAAGCCAGTATTTACCTTGGATTGACGGATATGCATGAATCATTGGGCGATTACAAAGCTGCGCTCGAAGCCCAGCGGAAACTGGACGAAACCGATAAAAAACTCAACCAGCAAAGCCTTAGCCGGGCTACGGAAGAGTTGGAAGTCAAATACGAAACAGAAAAAAAAGAGCGGCAGTTGGCGGAGGCTAAACAATTGCAAAATTACCTGTTGTTTGGCGCCATCGGCCTGGTGTTGACCCTGCTCAGCTTGTTTCAATATTTTCGCAACAAACAAAAAATCAAGCAGAAAGAAGCGGAATTAGCTGCGCAACTCGAACACGCCGAAGCTGAAAAACTTCGGGAAATGGATGCCCTGAAATCTACTTTTTTTGCCAATGTGAGCCACGAGTTTCGCACCCCGCTCACCCTCATCATCAGCCCGGCAGAACAAATGATGAACGGCACTTTCCGGGGCGACTTTCAGAAATACTACCGCATCATCCATCGCAATGGCAAACGCCTGCTCGACCTCGTGAACCAATTGATGGATTTGTCGAAACTCGAAAGCGGCAAACTGAAATTGCAGGCTTCCGAAGGCGATCTTGGCAGATTCGTGAGCGCGCTGGCCGGGTCTTTTGAAAGCCTTTCCATACGCCAACAGGTTGATTTTCAAATTACAATGCCCGAAGACCCCCTTGTCTGTTTTTTTGACCGCGACAAGGTTGAAAAGATCGTGACCAACTTAGTTTCCAATGCTTTCAAGTTTACGGGAGAAGGTGGATCTGTGAAAGTTAACACAAGTGTGAGCACCCTTCAACTCCCCGAATCCTCAAATCTTCAAATCCTCGAATCTTCAAATCCTCAAATCCTTATCTCAGTTTCCGACACCGGCATGGGCATCCCCGCCGACCAGTTGCCCCACTTGTTTGAGCGTTTTACGAAAAGCGCTTTGTCGGAAGTGCAGGCAGGGAGCGGCATCGGACTGGCCCTGGTGAAAGAATTGGCCGAATTGCACGGCGGCAACGTAGAAGTTGAGAGCAAAGAAGGGATGGGAACAACTTTTACGGTGACGTTGGCGGTCAACAGGTCTTTTTTCAAAAATGACGAAGTTGAAGAAACGGTTTCGGAAAATACGGCTTTGCCAACTTTCAATCCGGTGAGCGCCGATCTATCTCCACATCCCCCGCGCACTTCAATTGGTGGTCAACAACCGCCCGTCACAGCCTTGCTTGCTGCTGCGAACAAACCCGTGCTGCTCATTGCCGAAGACAACCCCGATGTGCGGGCTTTCATCGTGGATACCCTTGCCGGGCAATACAAACTCCTTGAAGCTGAAAACGGCAAACTCGCCCTCGATTTGGCGCTTGAAGCCACGCCCGACCTCGTCATCAGCGATGTTATGATGCCGGAAATGGATGGGATGGAATTTTGCAAATTACTGAAAAACAATGAAAAAACCAGCCATATCCCAGACGTCATGCTCACTGCCTTAGCCGAACAGGAAGACAAATTGAAGGGCCTGGAACTGGGCGCCGACGCCTATTTGGCCAAACCTTTCGACGCCCGGGACTTGCAAACTCGGGTAGCCAATCTCATTGGACAGCGAAAGGGTTTACAGGAATACTACCGCAAAAAGCTGACCACTTTTGCTCCTGCTGAGGTGAAAGCCGACAGCATGGACGGCGTTTTTCTCCAAAAAGTGCGGGAAGCGGTAGAAGCCAATCTGGACGAAGAAACCTTTAGCGTGGTGGAATTGGGCAACCAAATTGGCATGAGCCGCAGCCAACTGCACCGCAAATTGACCGCCCTGACCGGCTACTCACCCAACGAAGTCATCCGCAACATGCGCTTAGAGCGGGCAAAGCAGCTTTTGGATAAAAAAGCCGCAACCGTTTCTGAAATTGCCTACCTCTGCGGGTTCAACTCGCCCGCTTATTTCACCAAGTGCTTTAAGGAATATTTTGGGACCACCCCGGGAGAAGTTTGATTCGTGTCTGTCTTTATAGTCCGATAGCTGCCCACGTTTCTACTGCGCTCAACGACCGGTCGTTGAGTGTAGTAGAAATGTGGGCCTTCACATACTATTAAATCTTCAAATCATTCCCTATATTTATCCCCAAAACCCACACAATGCCATTAACCCAACCCCTTGCGGAGCTGCGCAAAAATATCCGGGAAATCCTGATCGAGGATTTGCCCGCCGCCATCAAGGCGTTGGGGGAACTATTGCCCGAAGGTTCTGAAAAACACAGCATTGCCCTTTCTATGCTTGCGCAAATCAAAGAAGCAAATAAAGCGCATTTCAAAAACACCATCAGCCCGGAAGAATACGCCCGCAGGATAGACACCGTGCGCGCCAATTTTTTAGACCTCCTGAACGGGCTGGAAGAAGCCGATTTTGAAGAACCTTTGGAGGTGGGAAAAGGCAACGCCTCCGCCGCAAAAACCGGCAGCGTCCTCTACCGTGTGCCGCACCGGATGCCCCTGCGCAAACCCGTCATCTGCACCGTGCGCGTGGCCATAGACGAAGACGCCCTGCTCGAAGACATTGTGCTTGACGCAAATGTGCGCATCAAACAGCGCGTGGAAGTCTCCGATATGATGAAAGCCGAACTGCTTGACCCCGATGGCAGCGTCTTCCAGATCCGCAGCCTGAGCGAAGTCACCCAGTTGGTGCGCGAAACCGGCAAAACCCAGTGGTTGTTCAGCGTGACGCCGTTGCTGGAAGGCGAGCACCAGTTGCTGGTGAAGGTATCCATGATGGAATTTGTGCCCAACCTTGGCACGTACGTTCCAAGAGAAGTTTCTATTTTGGAAACGGTGACGATTGTGACGGAATTGGCCATCACCGACGAGGAGGAAGTGCCGATGAAAAGTGCGGGGGAATCGTTTGCGATGAGCCAGCCCCTCCCCGGAGGGAGTGAGGGAGAGAGTGGGGGAGAGGATGCGATGGAGGTTGAATCTGCGAAAGGAGCCTGGGAGCCGCTGAGTCCGCCTCCTCCTGCGCCGATCGCGCCGCCTTCGGAGCCTTATGTGATCACGGACGAGCGCAATATTGCTAGTGAACCGGCCACCGAATCCTATATTCCGGCCCCGCAGCCCATGATCCAGCCCCGCCAGTCCCGGCCCATTTCCGGCAAGGTGCGCGCCCTGTCTTTTTTGCTGTTGTTTTTGATTGTCGGCTCCACAGCCACCTACGCGCTGACGCCACCACCCGTGCGCGACTTCTGGTTTGCGGAACTCAGTGGCTCGGCGGAAGCTTTTGCGGAATACATTGAGGAATACAAAAACGACCCGGAAGCACAACCCCGCGTGGAGAAGGCCTACTTCCGCAAAGCGCTGAAAACAGAAGCTTTGGACGACCTGCGCGCTTACCAGCAAACCTACCCAAGTGGCCAATACCGCGAAAAGATCGCAGAAAAAGTAAAAACGTTAGAATTGCGGGAAGTAGAAAGCATCCGCCGCCAGCCGACGGGCGAACGCATCCGCAATTTCCTGAAAAACTACCCCGAAAGCAACCAACTGACCGCCGTAGCCGAAGCCGCTGCTACCGACGAACAAATCCTCCGGGAAGTGCAAACCGAACTTGATGCCACGCTGGAACAAAAAGCGGAAACGGCCACGACTACTGAAGAAGTCCAGGCCCTGATGCCCGCCCTGAGAGCTGCCGCCAGCGCTGCTTCTGTAGAGCGCGTGGAAAAAATTGTGGCGCGGAAAACGGAGATTCGGCAGGAGGTGCGGCCGCAATTGCAGGAGATCAAAACGGCGGTGCAGGAACGGGAGAAGAAAAGGACGGGAGATGTGGGGCAAAAGACAACCCAATCGTCGCTGACTGAACGGCTAAGCGATAAAGCGAACGACAAGAAAGAAGCCCTTTCTGAAAAAATTGAAGCCCGCAAAACGGACGATGCTAATCAACAGACAGACAATACACCGCTAAAAAACCACTTAGACGACAAAAAAGAAACCATTACCAACAAAATCGAAGCCCGCAAAGACCAGCTCACAGCAACCGACACCAAGAATACGGAACCTGACAACATTGTGGAACCCACTCCCTCCCCCTCGGGGAGGGCCGGGGAGGGGCTTTCCGCTATCGCCGATGGCATGGTGTTAGTTTCCGGGGGCACATTCACCATGGGCTGCTTAGATGGACGGGATAAAGACTGTGAAAAGGATGAAAAACCTTCGCATTCTGTCGCTTTGGACGATTTTTACATTAGCCGCACCGAAGTAACCCAGGCCCAATGGCAGGCCATCATGGGAATTAACCCTTCTGAATTTAAGGATTGCCCTTCCTGCCCCGTGGAAAACGTAAGTTGGGATGACGCACAGGAATTCTTAAAAAAACTGAACGCCCTAAGCTCCCGAGCAAAGTACCGCCTGCCGACCGAAGCGGAATGGGAATACGCTGCGCGGGGCGGCGGAAAAAGCAAAGGCTATTTGTATTCGGGCAGCAACCAAATAGACGAGGTGGCCTGGCACGATGGCAACTCTGGCCGTAAAACCCATCCCATTGGCACAAAAAAGAAAAACGAACTGGGTTTGTTTGATATGAGTGGGAATGTTTTAGAATGGTGCAGCGATCGGTACGGCGGTTATGCTTCGGCGGCTCAAAACAACCCGACCGGCTCAAAGAATGGCTCCAGCCGCGTCCTACGCGGCGGGTCGTGGTACAGCTCCCCGCAGGTTTGCCGTGTGGCGAGTCGCGGCAACGGCGTCGCGCCCGGCGTCCGCAGTAACGGCGTTGGCTTCCGCCTGGCCAGGACCAAATAACCCTTTAGTTCTTTTACCCTTTAACCCTTTTCCGGGAGATGGGCGGGTCGTGTCACGACTCGCCCATTTTTTTGTGTGAAAGCCGTGCGGATATATACGCCTATATATAGCGCAGCATATATAGCGTATATATCTACGCGCAGCGCTTATGTGTTGCCAGTTTTTGTATATATTGGAAAAAGCGGGAGTATATATATGCTGGCGCGATGGTGGTAACTGAGCAACTTGTACTGAGCAAAGTCGAAGTTCGGCTCCGCCCCGCGTGTACTATTCTTCAAGCTCCGGCCCGAAAAGCCTTTTGTCTGAATCAGGATTTTCAGAATTTCAGGATTTCCAGAATTATGACGGCCCCTGACGCCCAATTCTGAGAATTCTTTAATCCTGAGAATTCTGTTTCAGACAATTTCCCGCGTGTGGAAAGAACATCCAATCACCACGAAATGGGCAAGGTCCACGATAAACAGCTACCCTTGCTTTTGCAGTTCCCTTCGGGAATGACCAAGCCTGCGGAAATGACAAACGTGATGGGAATGATAGTCAGGAAGAGAACAGCAGCCTCGTGCGGGGCAATTAATGCAGGAAGCTACTCGAATTGGGTTGGGTGTTATCAAGCAGCGCGTAACTGTTTCGCATGTATTTTAGCCAGCCGTACAATGCGTTCAACCACAAGGTAGCGCTCCATTTCTTCCTTTTCGAGATCGCTCAGACTGCTTTCTTTGTGTTTCCACTGGAGTTCGTCCATGCGTTGCTGCGCTCCTGCAGAAGCATGGTAAGCCAGCACCTTTTCAGGATCCATAGCGGCTAAGAAAGCGGCTAATTCATCGAAGACATTTATTTCTGGTGAGAGCATAGCGGTTACTTTTGTATTGGCTATCTGCAAATATACATTAAAAATCAGAAAAATGCCCGCTCGCGTCAGGCGGCACTGAGCTAGTTGCTGAGCGCAGCCGAAGCTAAGTCGAAGTTCCCGCTGGCGCGAGGCTCCGGCCTCGTGTCTACTATTCTTCGGGCTTTGCCCGAAATCCCCCTCCCCAAATAAAAAATTCAGAAAAAACAACGATCCTTCTAAAAGCCCGCGCACAGATCATATCTTTGCGGCGCTTTTCACGAACAGCGCGCAAAGCCAATGAACGAGATTCAATCAATGCCAGCCGTATTATTATTGGAAGATGGAACGGCCTTCCACGGTAAAGCCGCCGGCAAAATCGGCGCCGCCATTGGCGAAGTCTGCTTCAATACCGGCATGACCGGCTATCAGGAGATTTTTACCGACCCTTCTTATTTCGGGCAATTGCTCGTGGCCACCAACGCCCACATCGGCAATTACGGCACGAAAAACGCCGAAGCAGAATCCGGCGCCATCAAAATCGCCGGCCTGATCTGCAAAAATTTCACCAACGAATATTCCCGCTTCAAAGCGGATTTGTCCATCCAGCAGTACTTCGAAAACGAAGGCTTGGTCGGCATTTCGGACGTGGATACCCGGGCAATTGTGCGCCACATCCGCAGCAAAGGCGCCATGAATGCCATCATTTCTTCGGAAACCACCGACCTGGCCGAATTGCGCAAGCGCCTCGCCGCCGCGCCGCAAATGGAGGGCCTCGAACTTGCTTCCAAAGTGAGTACACCGGAAGCCTACTACGTTGGCAACCCGGATGCCCCGCTCAAAGTGGCGGTACTCGACTTCGGCGTCAAGCGCAACATCCTGCAATGTCTGTCGGATCGCGGCTGCTACCTCAAGGTCTTTCCGGCTAAAACCAACATCGCCGACCTGCGCGACTGGAATCCCGACGGCTACTTCCTGTCGAACGGCCCCGGCGACCCGGCTGCGATGGGCTACGCGGTAGAAACGGCAAAGGCTATTCTGGAAGAAGACAAACCGATGTTTGGGATCTGTCTCGGGCATCAGTTGCTGGCGCTCTCAGTTGGCATCAGCACCTTCAAAATGCACCACGGCCACCGCGGAATCAACCACCCGGTGAAAAACCTGCGCACGGGTCGCAGCGAAATTACCAGCCAAAACCATGGCTTCGGCGTCAACCCCGATTCGGTGACTGCGCACACGGAGACGGTAGAAATTACCCACGTCAACCTCAACGACCATTCGATAGAAGGCATACGCCTGCGGCACAAAAAAGCGTTTTCGGTGCAATACCACCCGGAAGCGTCGCCCGGGCCGCACGATGCGCGGTATTTGTTCGATGATTTTGTGGAGTTGATGCAGTAGGGGTGACCCTCGCGGTCGTCCAAAAAAAGAGGCAAAGCCTCATAAATAGTAGACACGAGGCCGGAGCCTCGCGCCAGCAAAAAGATTAAAAACGCCGCCGAATAGCGTTCGACGATACATAAAACACTTAAAATGAGTACAATAATTGACATTCGCTCTCGCGAAATATTAGACTCTCGGGGCAATCCGACAGTCGAAGTTGAAGTAATGACCGAAGACGGTTCTATAGGCCGTGCAGCGGTGCCATCCGGCGCATCTACCGGCAAACACGAAGCGGTGGAGCTGCGTGACGGCGACAAAAGCCGCTTTCTTGGCAGGGGTGTATTGAACGCTTGCCGCAATGTGGACGAAATCCTGCACGAAGAACTCATCGGCGTAGATGTGTTCGACCAGATTTACATTGACCGGCTGATGATCGAATTGGATGGCACACCCAACAAATCGAAACTCGGCGCCAATGCAATCCTCGGCGTTTCGATGGCGGTGGCCAAAGCAGCGGCAATGAGCCTGGAGCAACCGCTTTACCGCTACCTCGGCGGGGTGAATGCACACGTGTTGCCAGTGCCGATGATGAACATCCTCAATGGCGGTTCGCACGCAGATAATAGCATTGACTTTCAGGAATTTATGATTATGCCCATCGGCGCCGACCTGTTTTCGGAGGCGTTGCGCATGGGTGTGGAAGTTTTTCACCACCTCAAAACGGTGTTGAAAAGCAAAGGCTACTCGACCAACGTGGGCGATGAAGGCGGTTTTGCGCCCAACATCAAATCAAACGAAGAGGCCATCGAAATCGTACTGAAAGCCATTGAAGCGGCAGGATATCGTCCCGGCGAAGACATCGTGATTGCGATGGACGCTGCCGTATCGGAATTCTACGACGACGAAACCAAAATGTACCATTTCCACAAATCCTCCGGCGACAAGCTGACGTCTTCTCAAATGGTGGATTATTGGGCGAACTGGTGCAACAAATACCCGATCCTGT
>JBJXFD010000513.1:0-4861 GCA_046153985.1 Saprospiraceae bacterium | reverse complement strand
CACCGCGGCAAGCTCACCCAGTTTGTGCCCGAAAACAGCATCTATGTCTACTTCCGCTATGATGCCGACAAAACCGTCATGGTGATCCTGAACGCCAACGACAAGCCCGTCACCGTGCCTACCGCCCGCTACCAGGAACGCATGTCGGGTTTTACGAAAGCGAAAAATGTGGTAACCGGGGAAGTAATGAAAGATATTTCGGATATTGTGGTGGAACGGAATACGGTGGTGGTGTTGGAATTGATGTGAGGATTGGAATGGTTACTGGTTATCGGTTATCGGTTATTGGTGGGGGATGACAAGGGATCGTAATCTATCCATGTTCTGTGATACTAATAACCGATAACAAGGAACCAGGAAAAGGATTTGAAGATTGGGCGCGGCCAGAGCCGGTAGGGTGCGAAACTCGCGGTCGCCCAAACACGCAACGAACGTCCAATAAGAAAGATACGAGGAAGTGAGAACAGAACGAACAACGATCAACCGACAACGAACAACAACTTCTGACCGATAACAAATAACCAGAATAAGGATGCGAGAACAGAACGAACAACGATCAACCAACAACGAACAACGCCCCCTGACCAAAAAAACGATTCTAATAATCTAAAATACAAACTAATGACAGAGGGATGGATCAAAATTTTCAGCGCAACAGAGTTGTATCAGGTACAAATTGCGGAAGATGTCCTCCAACAAAACGGCATCATCAGCCATATTGCGAACAAACCTGATTCCGTTTTGCCTTTTATTGGGAGTGCTGACCTGTACACATCGGAAGAAGATGCTGCAACGGCGCGCCAAATCCTTGCAGACAATAATTTGTTGGGCGACGGGTCGGAGGAAGATGAATAAAGTCGGGATTTGCCAGCGTGGCGGCGCTGTAAATAGCTTTCCGGAACGTTGGCTTTCTATTCTTTTATTGTCAGGTGTATTGTGGCTGACGGCTTGCAAAGAAGTCAAAGTTGCTCCGCAAATCAGGGTCGTTTCACCTGAGCCAACCATTCCATTTGCGGTAGATACCCCACAGGTTTCCTTGCAATCCGGCCTCTATCAGGAAGTAAAGCCCGATGGTGCTGCGCATTTCAGTTACAGCGCAGATAATGTGATTTATAGAAATGGCTCCAGTTTTGCGTATGCGTATGTCTATATTGAAAATAAAGACAGTTTGCTATTTACCCTAAAAAAAGGAAAACCTGGTGAAAATGCTCTGGAATGGGATTTTACAGCCTTCCACAAACCAACGGACAGCACGGTTACGCATATAAAATTAACGCCCGAAATATATTCCACGGCATTAGGGGCGAATTACCCACAAACCGTCATCCGGTATGATTATTGGGGAAAAGAAAATAGGTTAATCGGTGGCGAAATGACTGGTTTGATAGAAAACTATAAAAACGTTTGGATGCACCCGCCAAGGGAGTTTTTATTCAAAATTCTCCAATTAAATCCTTTTCCATTTATTCAGGCGCCATATGAGGTTGGGAATACCTGGGAAGGCGAATTGGCCATTGGTTCGCATTGGCGCGACAAGCGGTGGCGCGTCTGGGAAAAAAGTGTAAAAAACAGGTTTCAATACAAAATCACAGATCAGGTGATATACCAGGCAGCAATTGGTTCCGTGGAGTGTTTTGTTGTGGAGGCAACCGGTAAAAGTGAATTGGGTTTAACGCGTTTAAAGGCATGGTTCAGTCCCTCAGAAGGCTTTGTGGAATTAGCTTATCAAAATATTAATGGCAGTGAATTGGTGCTCAAGCGGGTTTGGTAGGTTCATTCCCGCTGGCGCTGAGGCGGTAACTGAGCGAAGTCGAAGTTCCGCCTCGCGTCTACTATTATCAGGGTTCTAACCCTGTTTTCACACCCCTTCAAAAAAAAACGAATCAAAAATTTCCTACTGTTCACATACTAAAAATTAACTAATATAAATATATATTTGCCACCATAAGCCATTGTAAACAAAACCAAACGCCAACAAATGACCAAGCTGAACCTCCCCGCTTTTCTACAAAGCAAAAGCCTCCTCTTTATCTTTTTGATGCTTTCCCTTACCGCCTGCAGCAGTTTTAAAAAAGGCTATCGGGCAATGATGGAAGGGGAAAACACAACGGCAAAAGCCCTTTTCAAAAAAAGCATCAACCACACTAAGTACAAGCCGGGTTCCGAGTACTACTTTGAAGCGCTAAGCATCCACGAAGCTAAAAACATGGCAGAGTGGACGCGGATGCACAATGTATTCTGCAAAATTCAGGAAGAGGTGAGAAACCTGAAAGGGCGCAAGTTTTACAGATTAGCCAAATACAAAGTGACGCCTGCCCGAATCGGGGAGACGGCAAAAAGATTAGAAGCCCGAATTGCCGAACAACTGTGCATTTCCGGTTCGATTGCAGCACTTGACTCCCTTTATAACTACTTTCCTTGCTGGAATGGTGACGCGCGCGATTCCATCCGCAATATTGTTGTAAATAAGCATATTGACCCGAATCTGCCTGTCTATGACAAAGAGTTCGCTAAGTGGGATAAACGCGTTGCGCCGCCGTCATTGGAGCAAATTCTGACCGAAAAAGGGAGGGCATGCGCCTCCCTTGAATTGCGCAAATCGTGGCAAATTACCTATGAAGACGCAACGGGTATTTTAGATCGGTATGTGGATGTCGTCCTGGATGCCAACTATCCAAAATTGTGGGACATACAGGAAAACATCTGGGATATCTTCATGATTCACCATTCTTTCTGCGATATGGATCGCTTCAAAATGGAGCACCCGGGTAGCCCCAATGCCCAGGATTGCTGGTTCGATAGCGCCCGCGATACGCTGTGTCTCGGCTTGCTGCGCCCCCTGCTGGCTTTTCATCGAAACAACCCGCATACTGCCCTGGATGTAGATATTTGCAACCAGATACTTTGCCTCGCCAAAACAGCCGACGATGCCGGGAACCTTGACGCCGAAGAGCAAACACAAGTCGAAGATGTGCAGATGATGGTTAATTTACAAGATCAAATCATTTGCTGCAGTACCACAACCTGCAACTCGCCGGAACTGATTTCCAAAGTGGTGTATTTAGTCAATAAATACCCGCATCACCGGGCCGTGTTCGATTTGGCTTTGAGGGCGGCCAACTACTTTTTCACAACCGGACAATTGGCATTTGCCAAAGAAGCGCTGGCTACTTTCAAGCCACTTTTTCCGGATAGGGCTGTGTGTCCGACCAATTTTTATTTTCAAACCGAAAAGCAGCAGTGGTTTGAAAATTATGCCAAGCTTCTGGAACAGGCAGGCGATATGATCACGCTGCCCCAACCGGCAAGTGCCTGGAATACGCAGGAAAATGACGAATATGCGCTGGTATCCTGGGGCGAAAGCGATGAAGTATTTTTTGTGAGAAGGAACAGGGCAACGGGTATGGCACAAGTCATGACTTCCAAATTAAACGATAGCACGTGGGCTAAACCCGTGCCAGTGCCGGAACTTTCCGTAGCTGAGGACGTCGTACTCCTCTCCGTGAGCGGCGATGGGCGGCTTATGCTGCTCAAGTCGGGTGGCAGACTTCAACAAGCCTCCCGCCACACCATTAACAGGCGTTGGTCAAAGCCCGGCCCCCTCCCAATGACCCTCAATGCTGCCGGAAGAGGCATGCTTTCCTCCGACGGCTCGATGCTGTTACTGGAGAATTATGCATCCCCGGAAAAAAGCGCGCTCAAACGCCCCGAAAAGGACATTTTCGTATCCAAAATAGGTACGGACGGCAGGTATGGTCGCTCCACCTTAGTTGGCGGCTACATCAACAAGCCCGGAAGCGACGAGGGCGCTCCATTCCTGGCGCTCGAAGGACGATTGTTGTTCTACACCTCTGACAATAAAAGCGGGCTGGGCGGCACAGATATGTACAGTGTTACACTGGCAAAAGCTGGTGAATGGACCACAGCCGGCGAACCGATGAACCTGGGGCTGCAACTGAATACGATCTATGATGACGATGGACTGACCTTCTTTTCCGAATATACCGGCAAAGGCTACTTTGATCGCTTTGAAAAGTGTACGGAAGACAGGGACATCTGGTCCATCACTTTGGGGCCGGAACTTTTCCCTCAAAATACGATGCGGTTGGCAGGCTTGGTCCTCGATGAGAACCGGCGCCCCATCGGCGGTGGATTTATGGAATTTACGACCGATTACAACCTGCGCGCTCATTCCCAACCCATCTCTTCTAAAGGAACCTATTTTTATACAGGCCCCGACAGCGCTGAAGTGGTCCGCCTTTTTCCAGAAGTCCCCGGCTATTATTCCGAGCACGACACCAAGCACTTCTTAGCCAATATTCCCAAAGGGCAAATCATTCGCGATACGTTTATCCTCACGTCGTTTGAGTACATCCGCCAGCATTTTAAACTCGTACACAGTACTTTCATTAACGGAACGGCTCAATTCGACAATCCGGATAAATCCTATCCCGAACTAACGCGTTTGGCCAAAATCGCCACCCGCATGGGCGCCGAACTTGACCTCACCGGCCATACCGACGGCACCGGGGCAGAAGGCGCCAACCAGCAATTGTCCGCTGATCGCGCCAGGTCGGTGAAGCGGTTCTTAGTAGAAAAATGTGGCTTCAACCCGGACAAAATCAAGGTTTTTGGATACGGCCCCACCCGCCCCTTGTGCCCCAACGACACTGAAGCGGGCCGCCGCTGCAACCGACGGGTGGAAGTGGTGTTCAGGATGCCGGTGCTGCCGAGTGCGCTGGGGGAAATTGACGATTGATGGTTCCCGACTATAGATGCCATGTGGACGGTTTGTTCTCATGGCATTTATATCATTTTAGCTAAGAGCATGTTTAAAATTCCATCAATGGCCTACGAACGG
>JBJXFD010000502.1:0-12549 GCA_046153985.1 Saprospiraceae bacterium | reverse complement strand
GTACCTGTATTCCCACAGGCATCCACTGCCGTCCAGGTGCGCTCAAGCGTACATGCCCAATCGCAATTGCCGGATAAAGCTTCGTCTGACCAGGTTAATACGGGCGCCGGGTCACAATTATCTATGGCTGAGGCCGTGGTTGTATTTAAGTCGCCACAAGAAATTGTTGCATTGTCCGGACAATCAAGTACCGGGGCTACGTCATCTATTACCGTAATCGTTTGCGGGTAACTTTGGGTATTTCCACAGGCATCCGTCACCGTGACTACCCGCGAAATGGTGTAGGAATAATCACCGCAACTTCCATCACCCGGTTGTGAAGTGGTGCTGATCACGGTAACGAGGGGCGCGGGATCACAATTGTCAGCGACTTCTATCACCGGCAATTCCGGAACCTCCCCACAGGATATTGTAATATCACCCGGGCAATTGAGGCAAATTGGCGCTACGTCATCCTTAACCGTAATCGTTTGCGGGTAACTTTGGGTATTTCCACAGGCATCTGTCACCGTGACTACCCGCGAAATGGTATAAGAATACTCGCCGCAATCCCCTGCCTCAGCGGGTGAAATCGTGCTGATTACTGTGATGAGGGGCGCAGGATCACAATTGTCCGACACTTCTATTACCGGCAATTCCGGAACCTCCCCACAGGATACCGTAATATCACCTGGGCAATTGAGGCAAACCGGTGCCACGTCGTCCTTAACCGTAATCGTTTGCGGGTAACTTTGGGCATTTCCACAGGCATCCGTCACCGTGACTACCCGCGAAATGATGTACGAATACGCGCCGCAAGCCCCCTCAGCGGGTGAAATCGTGCTGATTGCAGTGATGAGAGGCGCAGGATCACAATTGTCCGACACTTCTATCGCGGGTAATTCAGGAACAGGCATATTGCAGGAAATGGTCACATCGCCGGGGCAGTTGAGACAAACCGGCGCCACGTCATCCTTAACTGTAATCGTTTGCGGGTAACTTTGGGCATTTCCACAGGCATCCGTCACCGTGACCACCCGCGAAATGGTGTACGAGTAATCCGTACAAGAGCCGTCACCTGTTTGGGAAGTCGTACTAATCAGGCTGATGAGCGGTGCAGGATCACAATTATCCGACACTTCTAACGTGGGTAATTCAGGAAGGTCGTCTTCGCAGGAAATGGTCACATCGCCGGGGCAGTTAAGGCAAACCGGCGGAATATCATCCCCGTTAACGGTAATGTTTTGGACGCAGATGGCCGTATTGCCTGCCAAATCGGTGGCGGTCCAGGTGCGCACGATTGATCCGACGGCGCAGGTTGCCGGGGTTTCGTTGTCGCTGAAAGTAAGCAGTGTTCCCAGACAGTTGTCTGTACCAGTAGCCATGCCTAAGCTTTCCGGGCTGAAGTCGCCGCCGCAGGAAACCGAAGCGTCTGCCGGGCACACAATTGTAGGCTGGATCAGGTCCAGTGCCACGCCCACTTCAATCATATACGTGCTGGCACAACCGTTCGTCTCGGTAACAGACAACGTATAAATTCCGGGAACCAAGTTGTTAATGTCTTCCGTCGTTGCGCCATTGCTCCACGCATAAGTGACGCCTGGGCTGGCCGTAAAATCAATCGCCCCGTCGGCATTTTCTGGACAGGAAGCACCGGTCACCACGTATTGCGTCAGTTCCGTAGATTCCACATCCGTAATGCACAAGCGCTGGTCGTTGTTTAGGCCGCCGGTTGCAGCCGTAAATCCCCAGAAAACTTCCGGGTTGCCCCCAAAAATATTTGCTACAATATCGCCATTATAGGAAAACTGGAGCACCCCGTCAAAAAATACAGTCAAAGTTTGCGCGCCAGCATCCCAGGTGATGACGGTGCTGTGGTTGGCGCCGTTTTCGATATTGGGCAGGATTGATACTCCTGCGAGCATGTTGGGCGCCGCATGGACAAGTATGCCGTTTCGCTGCAAAGCGATGTGGTCCTGAAATGGGTCGTTGTTGTCGGCCGCATTTTGATACGTATCGTATTCAACAGTCAAAGATGGCGTAATGCCCTCATAGCCAAGGCCGCCGCCGACGCCGCCGACGCCGCTGCATAAAGGTTGAAACACAAAGGCAATCCCGTCAGCACCATCAAAGTCTTTGGTGCCAAAATAGAGGTCGGCATGGACTTCAAAGTCGTTGGCCAAACTGACTTTGTTTTGTGACCAAACCGAACCGGCATGGTTGTTGACTGCCGGAGTAATTTGGAAACAATCGTTTCCAAGGGACGAAGCGTCGCCGTTGACCACGTAAATCTGTGCCTGCAGCGCAAACATGCAAAAAAGGGTCAGCGCGAAACTCAAGGCTGTTTGAAGCCTGTAAATGTTGCTCATAACTGTGTAAAATTTCGGTGAAGAATACAAAAGGGCGTCTTCTTTCACTTCAGCGCGGGTTGCGCGGGGGGGGTAAAGTGGCAGATAAGTGTGCAAGGTAGGAAATCAGACAGATATGAAAAATAATACTGTGGGTATATTTTTAATTTTATCCCTAAGAGCTTGTTCGGGAAATCCTGAACAAGCTCTAATCAGCGTGAAGTATAAAAAACACGAGCCATCCCGAATTCAAAACCCGGGATGGCTCATGATCAAATCATTCTTTATTTCGTCAGCACCAATCGCCGGGTAGCCATAGCCCCATCGGCAATCTGGATGCGAACCCAGTAAATTCCCGACACCTGGCCGGAAAGGTCAATCGTTTCCATCTCCTCCGCAACCTGGTTTATTTTGCGAAGCCACACCGGTTGTCCCAGCGTATTGAAAACAGTAATATTCAGTTTTTGTCCGACTAATTCGCTTAAATCAGCCGTGACCAATCCTTTCGTTGGATTAGGGAAAAGCTGGATGGTTTCTAATTTGAAGCCAAAATCAGCGATTGCAGTTCCAGTGCCATTATCAACGAGCGGGATGACAGGGCCGCTACCCGTTGTGCTCACCGATCCGAAATCAGCGATGGCAATGTCGTTTACATTATACCCTTCCGTAAACAGACCGGCCAGCAGGCAATTGGTCATGCTCACGGTTGAGGTAAAGCGCACCGTCCAGTTCAATCCATTCAGAGAGGTCAACCCCTGGAAAATATTGCCGTTCCGGGTCAGGCGCAACCAGGTATGCCCCGGAGGTATCGGGAAGCTTTGTTGTTGCTCGATGCCGTTGGTCGCAGACCTGACTTCGCGGATCAGTGAATTGGAACCGGAAGGCCCAAAATCTACTTTCAACGCTACTTTTTTAGAACCGGGCAGGAGCGTTTCGCGCAGCATAATGCCGCCCCAGCCGTCCTGGGCATCCAATACGTGGGCTGTAATGCTGCTGTTGCCACAAAGCGTCTGATGAGCGAAATGTGCATCGTCGCCGGTATTGGTTGAAAATCCCGTAGAAGTCACGGTAAAGATTTGTTCGCAAGGATCATAAACGGCTGTGCCCGGCGTTTGTCCCGAAGTCCCAACCGCGTTTTGTACGTAAGGCGGCGGCAAAGCCGTTCCTTTTTGAACGGTGATATTGGCCACACAACTGCTCGTATTCCCACATTGGTCCGTCGCAGTGACGGTTACGGGAACAACCGTGCCAACCTGGCTACAATTAACAATTGCCGGGCTAATGCCGGTAACCGTATAGGATCCGCAATTATCCGAACTGGATGCCGTATTCAGTACATCGGCAATTTGCAACGTGTAAGTTCCGGAAGGGTTTAAGAAAACGGAGTTGGTTCGACACACCAGTGTTGGCGGCGTGTTGTCAATCCGGGTATTGTAATTCGTCGTGGCGCTGTTGCCGTATGCATCTGCCGTCGTCACCGTTACTGTGGCAGCACAGGTTCCCACGGTTGAAGCCGTTTCGGTCAGTGCGCCCGGGCAGTTGTCGGTGGCCGATGTTGCCGCCAAAGCCGCTGCTTGTGCCGCCGCAACAGTTGGATAACAGGCCGCAATGCTGCCGGTTGTAACGGTTGGCGGGGTGGTATCGTCGCGGTTGATGATTTGGATACAGGATCCTGTATTGCCCATAACATCCGGCGCGCTGGTCCAGGTCCGTTGAATGATGGATTCGCCCGGTGACAAGCCAACCCCAATTTCCACATCCGAATAACCAACAGCCAAGGCGCCGCCTTCACAATCCTGAGCAGTCGCTGTGCCGGTCGTTGCCGGGGCAATGCCCGTTCCGGGACAGGCATTCCAGGTTGGAGGACAGGTTACTACCGGGGATGAATAGTTGGAACAGCCCGGCAATGGTGAAGGATTGAATGTATTTGGATAGGTAAATCCACAGGAAAAATCATTGTCATACACCCCGATTTCATCCCCGGTAACGGCGCCATAAGGCGTGTAGATCTGCACCTCGGTGGTTGTACCCGTGCTGTAATTGAAAGGCCCGAACACGATATTGGCGCCGGTAGGATCATAGACCACACTGAATTGGCCGTCGCCCGTTTCTGATGCACAGCTCTGATGGGTCAGCGTAAAAGTGGTTGGGTAAACATCATCAATCGGGAAACAGGTATTTTTGTCGTCACAACCTGTTGTAAAGGAAACTGCCGAAAGTAAAGGGCAGGTCGCACAGGCCATCGGAATAGAGCAAGCCGTTGAACTGGTCAATTCCATGCGCCTCGGGCTATTCGCCATCACCGCCTGTATCCTCGCTTTTTGGTCTAAGGTGAAAATATTCATACAGGCGTCATCCGAATAATCCATATAGTTTTCGATCATGGCGACACTCCCGGAACAAGTTGTTCTGCCTGTGGGGCACCCAAAAGTTGGAGAAGCAACCTTGGGGGTATCGCCACAAAAGTCATTGTTGGCGCCACAGCCTCCCTGAAAAGTATGGAGCAGACCAAAGAAGTGTCCTAATTCGTGCGTCAGGGTACGCCCTAAATCGTATGGCGAAGCGCCAGGAAACGGCACAGTGCTGCTGCCAACAGAAGAGTATAACACGACGACTCCATCTGTTTCTGCGGGGCCGTTGTTGACGCCTAATCCGCCCACTCCCGACATGTTGGGAAACTGGGCATATCCTAAAAGCCCCCCATTAAGACTCATCACCCATACATTGACGTAATCCGTTGGCTCCCAGATAGATTGAGGCTTAATAGTCGCATCAACATAAGTATCAGAAAATGGCGGCGCGCTCCAGCCCTGGGTATTTCGATTGATCCGGTTAATACCGGGTTCAACCAGGACATTCCCGTTAGGGTCTACCAGTGCTGCGCAAAACTGGAGTTCCGTATCCGCGCCGACAGGGTTGGTATTGTGTCCTGAAGTGCCCAAAATCTTCCGGAAGTCGTTGTTGAGTTGCACCAGCTGGGCATTCACGTAAGTAGCGGCAATGTTGGTGCCTGAGCCAACCCCCTCCCCGTTGTGAATGATGTGGAAAATGATGGGAACGGTCAAAACCATTCGGGCATTTCTTCCTTCGGCAACATCCCGTTTATAAGCCCTGACCCGGGGTTCCAGCCATTCTTCAAAATCAGACAGCGTCCCAATTTCAGGGAATTTTTCCCGAAGTTTTTGGTCCACTTCCATCGTGTGGCATTTGTCAATGCCATGACCATCGTGGTCATGCGCCTGCAAGGTTTGGTGAATTTGTTGCGCGTCCAGCGAAAATGCCAGGAATAGCAGCGCAACCCAACCGGTAAATCGTTTGAACATAGCCTACGGTTTTAGGTGTTGAAAATTGTAGCAAAACTTATTCTAAATACAATTACATGGCAATCAATTATGTAAAATTGATTTCTGTCAACAAATAAAATGAGGTGGTTATTGTACCACGATACCAGAGGGGGAAAAATGGCGTAAATTTGTGAAGGGGGAATGAAACGAAGGATGAATCGTTCGTTTTATTTGTATTTGCTTATGCAAAAAAAAGAAATATATCTTAAAAAACAAACCTTGTGGGCACGCTTCTCAAAAAAAAAATCCGGGATTTGCTGCAGCGGTTGCAACAAACCCCGGAATGAAATGATCTGAAGGAATTCTAATTTACACGGAGTTCCACAGAGTGGACAAGGAGTCTCGCCGAGTTAGGCATAAAAACTCTGTGAAACTCCGCGCTTACTCCGTGAGACTCTGCGTAATTTTAAACGCGCCAAGTTAGAAAGACAAGACACTACTCCGCGACCACAAACTTCTGCAAATGCTGCTCCTTACCGGCAATCAACCGCAGGCAATAAACGCCGGGCTCCAGATCCTGCACATTGACGTCCACCGTATGCTGGCCGGAAAGGAACCAACCGTCAGCCAACCGTTTCACGGGTTGTCCCTGCATGTTGTATAGGTCCAGCACTGTGCGCGCGGGTTGCCCCAGCGAGAACCCGGCTTTCAGATTGTCGTGCGCAGGGTTGGGCGCTACGGGATAAAGCCGGTTGCGCAGAAAATAAAAGGAAGGATCGGCTTCCGTATTCACCAGCATATCATCCAGTTCCAGGTCTTCATCGCCGGGCTGGTAGCTCACGTAGCTGATGGGCAGGTAGTACATTTCATCGGAAGTGCCTTCGCCCCAGGAGATAAACTGCGGCGGGCTGTTCGGGTTCACCGGGTTGTTCACCGTGTTGTCATAACCTGCGTAAGCGTGGACGACCGAGCCTGCCGGCAGGATTTGAGGCCGTTGAAAGCTGTAAGAACCCTGCCAGTTGAAATCCCAGTCGTTGATGCGAATGAGGTTGACCGTTTCGCCGGAAGGCGTTTCTGCATAAACCCGCCAGTGCGTGCCCAGCAAGTGCATGTGCGGCGAAATCCCGATCACGCTGATGTCTTCGGGTATCGTCCAGGTCCCGTGAAACTCGCGCGTTTGGTTGGCCGGAATCCAGAAAGGGCCATTGGTCAGCGTGCCAAAAAACGGGAGCATAATTTTGTTTTTCACATAGCGCATGGCCGGTTCATCGGCAAAAAAGAGCAGAACCGTTGTGCTGTCTGGCTCATCTACCGGAGTAGGCGCGTAGTGCATTTGCAACAGCAAATCGGAATTGGCGGGCAGGCGCATGGCCATGCCGTTGGTCATCACCGGCGGACGCTGGCCGGGCACGTAGCCGGGCAGTTGATCCTGAAAAGTTTCCTGATTGCCCCCGATGCCGCCGCCACTTTCCGCAACGTACCCGTATTCCGGCGTCTCTGCGTCTTTCGCGGCAGCGGCGCCGGTCGTGTCCGTCCAAATCAGCGTATGGTGTACGGTGCGGCGGTTGCCGGGACGAATTTCCACAGCGACCAGATCGCGCTGCTCGGTCAGGCCGGTGGGCAGCACAAAATAGCGGTATTCGTCAATGCCGTTGCCGGGGTGGATATGCGTTTCCGCAAAGGACAAAACTAAGTCGGGCGTCCCGATTTGCGAGCCTGCCGGAAAAACCGGCAGCGGCGGCTCTAAGGTTGGGTCCCCTTGTGGTTTCCCACCGTCCACCCAATCGGCAATTTGCTGGATTTCTTCTGCGGTCAGGATGTTTTCCCGCAGGTAGTGCTGGTATTCCGGGTCCGCTTTCCAGGGCGGCATGTAGCGGATACCGGTCACGTATTTGATCATGGTGCCCCAGGCCGATATTTGCTGGTAATTGGTCAAGGGCATCGGCCCCACTTCGCCCGGTCGGTGGCAACCGGTGCAGTGCTTGTAGACAATGGGCGCGATGTGTTCACTGAAATTGACGGTTTGCGCCGGCAGATTCAGGAAGGCCGCAAAGAAAATCAGGAGTAGCAGTTGTTTTTTCATAATGAGCGTATTTAGTAGAAGGTAGAAAGTAGAAGGTATTTAGTAGAAAGTAGAAAGAGCGTGTCGGCCTGAAGGTGACACCTTTCTAAAAAGGTGTTACCTTTTGAGGACACTTTAACAGAGGTAACACCTTCTGAAAAGGTGTCATCTCCTCCCGCCGACCTATTCCAACAGGGTAATCAAACACCCCGTCGCCTGCGTTTCCCGAACAGCAACGGGCTGCCCGGATCGAATGGCTTTCAGGGCGTCTTCCAGTTCTGAAGTTTGCACGTGGCGCCGGCGCTTGCCGACTTTCACATAACGGTCGTCTATCCGGCCCGTGTACAAAACCTGTCCGAGCCGGTGGTCGTAAACCACCACTTCCGGGGTAATGGTGGCGCCAAACCGACGGGTCAAGATTTGGTCGGCATCCGTTTCCAAAGGAAAAGTCAGCCCATATTTTTCAGCAAATTCAGTTACGAATTCCGGTGAAGAAGAGGCATTAGGAAAAACGCCGAGGAAATGGACGCCTTTGTTCCCGTATTCGGCGTACAACTGCTCCAATTGGGGGGTATATTGCTGGCAAATCACACAATCTTCGCGCAGGAAAAGATAAACGGTGATGCTGTCGGAAGGAGCGGCCGCAGCCGTGAAGCCCATCCATAAAAACGCAGTCAACAATCGCCAGTGCATTGGTTGTTCTTTTGTAAATGAAATGCTATGACCCTTGGGTCGGGCCAAAGTTTAATCCAAAGATAGGGCGTATGGGATTCTGGCAGGGAGTTTTTCAACTAATGGTGGTAATGTTTCAACGTATGGATAGAGAATAAGCAGTGTCCGTCCATTTAGTCAGTGTCTGTTCTTTAGAGTTCGAGAGCTGTCAAATGTCTTGCACTCACATTTTAATAACCTGACATCTGCTCGTCAGCATTTTTTATGAGATTGTCCAACTCCGGATAAAAACTCCCATGCTTTTGCTGCTCCCTTTTGATGATTTCATAAGCGCTCAGGGTTACCGCATTTGACGTTGTATTATTTGCCAGAACAATCCGGCACAATTGCCCAAGGTAACTTCTGATGTTATTTTTATTATCTGTTCTGCTGATGATTTCGGACAGGATATCCAGCGCTTCGGCATAATTTCCATGGTCTATATAAAGTGCCGCTAAATCCTTTTTGTAATAGTCTGCAATATCATTATTGCTGTTTTCGACCACCCGTCTTGTCGCCTCAATCTGCATCAATATATCTCCGGCATATTCTGCATACATATTGTATGTCAATGAATTGTCGCGCATCCATTTATCCTGTGCATTTATCCATCCGGGCAATGCTTCCAGGAATAATTGTTTTTCATTGGTTGAATAGAGAAAATCAATTTCGTTTTCGATCGGATACTGGTAATCTTGAAAATAATCTTTTTTATTAGCTTTCCAATCGTCTATTTCATTCTGGGTATAGAAACACGCTTCAGCGGTCTGACCAATGTATTTCAACAGGCGCTGTTTGTCCGGGTGATCTGCCGTTTCGAGGTATTGATAGGTGGTTTCAATACCCGCTGCAAGCAAATACTGGCCATCAAATCCGATGCTGCTGTCAAAATCAATGTATTTCGTCTCCAAAAACAACCAAACGACCGCCGGGTTGTTAAAAAGCGTCAGCAAAAAAGCGCTGAAGTACAGGTTGTCCACCTCCTCATCTTCATCCGGTTCCAACTTCCGCCATTCTTTTTCCTGTTCAAACAAGAATTTTGCAATTTCAAAATCGGTCTGCCTCAAATCGTTGTAAATGGCAATGTTTAGCCGCAGCCGGTCGAAATGTTTGGAATCTGCTGCGTCCTTGTCAAACCGGTATTGATCCAACAGGGCTGGATTTTGGCGAATTTGGTCGAGGGTTTGTTGGTAGGTTTTGGTGATGGTCATGGATTATGAGTGTTGTTGTATGCGAACGAATGGATATGTGAAGGTTTTGGGTGTCGTGATTCAAACCTCATGAGCACTCCGTATTCCGGTGCGCTGCACCTCCCAACCCGCTAATTCCCCATATCTACAGATATTTGGGTGCGCTGCACCACAGCCGACCCAATCCTTTTCCTGGTTAGTTGTTATCGGTCAGAAGTGGTTGATCGTTGTCGGTTGATCGTTGTTCGTTGAGCGGAGTCGAAATGTCGTTCTGTTCTCGCATCCTTTCTGGTTATTTGTTATCGGTTATTGGTTATTGGCCTGTTCTCACTTCCCCAAATCTTTCTTATTGGACGTTCGCTGCGTGCTTGGGCGACCGCGAGGGTCGCACCCTACCGGCTCTGCCCGCACCCAATCTTTTCCTGGCTATTTGTTATCGGTTATTGGTTATTGGTATGACAGGACATGGAGAGATTACGATCCCTTGTCATCCCCCACCAATAACCAGTAACCAATAACCATTCCATTCCTCAAATCAAATCCCCAACCCCCAACTTCTCCACCCACGCCTGCGGCGGCCCATCCCATGCATTCGGCATATTCCCAATATACTGCAAATCGTCAATCCCAATTTTGCTGCTCCAGAAACCGGAGGCGGTAAAATCGCGGAAGAGGTTAAAAAACTCCACACCGTGGCTCAATTCGGGTTTTGCCGTATCGGGGTAAGCGAGTTCGTCCAAGATCTGGGTTTGCTGGGCTTCGGTGGAGGTGGCAAAATCTGCGTTGAAGCGCTTCAGGCATTCGGCGTTCAGCCAGGCGAGGCCACCGCGCATTTTGGTTTGCACCTCGTATTCTTCCGGGAAATCGAGCATCATGAACTCGATGAACTGCACGCAACCGGCTTCTTCCGCGTTGCCCGATTTTTCGTCGGCGGGTATGATGCGGTTGGCGAGTACCCGGACGGTTTCGCGTTCATGGTCGGTGAAGAATTTTTCCTGCAACAACAGTTTGTCTTCTTCCGAAAGCCCTTTAAACCCATCGGAGTTGTCGTGCATGCCTTCTTTGGGCATTTCTTTGTTGTCCGTTTTGCAACCGGCTGGTAAACCCGCGGCCAAACTGGCTAAAGTGATGTAAAACAACGTATCTCGTCTGCTGATCTTTTTCATAACTCAGGTTTTTGTTTTTTACTACATAGTTTTTGTTTTTTACCACATAGTTCACAATAGAGGTTTTCACATAGTTCACATAGATGCGGTCATCTGTTAGGGTACATTAGCCCCCTATGTGCTCTATGTGAAAATAACTATGTATCTATGTGGTAGAAAAACATATGTGGTAATATTAGATTTCCTTGTTTTTCAATTTTTCCGCCAAATACTCCGAAGCCCGCATGGACAGCGCCAGGATCGTCCACGTCGGGTTTTTGTCGGGCATGGACACGAATGACGCGCCATCCACCACAAAAAGGTTGTCCACGTCGTGCGACTGGCAATAACTGTTCAGTACGGAGCTGCGCGGATCGTCGCCCATGCGCGCCACGCCGACTTCGTGGATGATCTGGCCGGGTTTGGCGAGGCCGTAATTGGAATCGCGGCCCGGCACTGGACCGATCACTTTGCCGCCCATCGTGTGGATGAGTTCGGTGAACGTATCCATCATGTGCTTGGCCTGCCGCACTTCGTGTTCGCTCCATTCGTAGCTGAAACGCAGCACGGGGATGCCCCATTTGTCCACCACCGTCGGGTCAATTTCGCATTTGTTGTGTTTGAACGCGATGGCTTCGCCGCGACCGGAAAATCCGACCACCGATCCGTAGAGTCGCCGGTAATCTTCTTTGAGTTGGCGCCCGTATCCGCCGCCGCCTTTGGCGCGCACGACGCCGTCAATGTCGCCGAGCCAGGCGTTGATTTTGTGGATTTCGCCGCCAAAGCCGTAGCTCGGCATGCCGCGACCGCCCCAGACTTCGATGTGGTAGCCGCGCGGGAAGTTGAGTTTCGCTTTGTTGAGCCACCAGGGCGTGTAGAGGTGCATGCCGCCGGTGCCGTCTTCGTTGTGCGGCATGTAGTCCACCAATTTGGGGATGAAACCCGCGAGGCTGGCGCCTGTGGAGTCCATCAGGTATTGGCCCAGCACGCCGCTGGAATTGCCGATGCCGTCCGGGTGCTTGCTCGATTTTGAATTCAGCATCAGGCGCGCCGACTCGCAGGCGCCGGCGGCTAAAATCACCGATTTAGCCTTGATGCGGTATTCCTGTCCGTCTTCTTTGCTGACGTAGGAAACGCCGGTCGCTTTGCCTTCCGCGTTGGTGAGCACTTCACGGGCCATGGCGTTGAGCACTAAGGTCAATCGGCCTGTTGCCTTTGCAGGTGGGAAAAGCACCGACGGCGAAGAGAAATTGGAATGGGTGCTGCAACTGCGTCCGCATTGCCCGCAATAGTGGCAGGCGGCGCGCCCGTTGAGCGGTTGGGTCAGGATGGACAGGCGCGAGGGCACCACCGGGATGTTCAGTTTCATGCCCGCCTGTTTCACCAAAAGTTCGTAACCCCGCGGTTTTGGCGGCGGCATAAAAATACCGTCGGGTTCGTTGAGCAGCCCTTCGTTGGTGCCGAAGATGCCAACTAAGCGATCCACCCGATCGTAATAAGGTTTGATGTCTTCGTAAGTGATTGGCCAGTTCTCGCCCAGTCCGTCAATACTTTTGCGCTGGAAATCCAACGGGCCGAAGCGCAGGGAAATGCGCCCCCAGTGGTTGGTGCGACCGCCCAGCATGCGCGAGCGAAACCAGTCCCACCCGTGTCCGCCCGGTGCAACGGTATAGGGTTCGCCTTCGATTTTCCAGCCGCCATACGCGGCGTCGAATTCGCCGAAAGGCTTGTGAGTGCCCGCGCCGCGCCGGGGCGAGTGGTAGGGCCATTTGAACATATCGCCTTCCGCCGAGTCGAAGAAAGGGCCGGCTTCGAGCACGACCACTTCCG
>JBJXFD010000353.1:0-4704 GCA_046153985.1 Saprospiraceae bacterium | reverse complement strand
ACACACTGGTTTGGTCTTCACAAACATCCGGATCGCCCGTCAGGGTAAAAGGGGCGATGGCTTGCGCCGAAAAGCTGATGGACGCTGAGGCGCAGCCCGGCCCGTTGTTGTTGATTTGAACGACCGACATTTCATAAGGGCCGGCATTGCCCCAGAGCACGTTTAGCGGGTTGCCATAAAAGGTTGTATTTGTGCCGCCGTTGTTGACCTCCCAGCGCACGCTATGATTGGGGCTGACGCCTGTTGCTTCATATGTATAAGCGATACCAGGGCAGATCTCCGCTTCTCCAACGATGGCGCTCAGCGCACCTGGAGGCGGTAAAACCTCAACCCGGATGTCATAGACCTCTGTGCAATAATTGGCAGGAACAGCTGCGGTGACCGACAAGGTGTAAAAGCCGGGAGTCGTCGGCCAGGTGATCGCCGCAGTCGTCCCGGTGGAATTCCAAACTTCGGTTCCGTCCGATGCGCGGGCGATCCAGTTGGCGGAAAACGGCACATTCGTTTGCAAATCGGTTGAAGTATAAGTGGCTGTTTCGCCGGCACAAACTTCGATTGGGCCGCTTGCAATGTATTCTGGCCGGAAGTTCACCACCAGTGAATCAATGCCCCCGCAACCGAGGTAACAATTGTCGTATTCGACGGTAACGAGCTGGGGTTGATTGGGCAGGAAGCCGCCGAACCACTCCACGGTGATTTCGTGGGTTCCGGCGCCGGCGACGATGGTTCCAAAATTAGAAACCGTCCAGAGGAAAGTCGTGCCTTCGTATTCCGGCAAGGAATAAATGCTGGTTTCGCCTTTGCAAACGCGGTCAGGCCCGGCGATTTCGGCGTTGTCTGAAAGGACAGGAATCGTCGCAATGGTCGGTTCCAGGCATACATTGGGATTGCCGCAGTTGCTCACCTGCAATTCTACGGTTCCCACCGGCCCCGTTGGCCAGTTGATGGTGACGAAATTATCGCCTGCACCGCCGCCGCCGAGCACATCCCCGTTGGCGCTGACATTCCAGATAAAACTACTGCAGGTGGCATCCGAGGTGTACGTAACCGTTTCTCCTTCGCAAACAGTGCCGATGCAATCCAAACCCGGATTTTCTGCATCCAACACTTCAATGAACAGGGAAGTTGTATCGCTGCAAAGGCAGGCATTGTAAGCAAAAAGCGTCACTTCGTATACCCCGGGCGTGCTGAAAGTATAGGCAACGTTTGGTGTTTCTGCTGTGGCGGCGCCCAATTTCCAGAGGTAGGTCGTCGCATTCTGGCTTGTATTCTGAAACTGCACTTCCTGCCCCCGGCAAACCTGGAGCGTATCGCCTGAAGCTGGCGGAACTGTTTCAAACGAAGCAACGGGATCGGGGAGGATTTCCACACAAACCGAAGCTTCGCCCGGACAGACGTTGTCCTGTGTGAATGCGCTGATACTGCCGCTTCCCGGCGCACCCCAGGTGACGGTGATGCGCTGCAAAGTGGGATCAATTACATAACTTTCGGCGCCTGAAACCGTCCAGGTGACAAAATTGCTGACGCCACCAGGCGTACCCGATAAAAAATAACTCACGGTACTGCCTGCACACACAGTTTCGCAGTCATTTAGATCGGGGCCCTGTTGGTGGTTGGCCGCAGGGCAAACTTCCTGCACGGTGGAGAATATCTGGAAATTACCAAACGGAAAGACGGTTACTTGCATCGTATCCAGCAGAATTGGATCCTGTCCGCCTGCCCCAAAACCATACAACTCAATGAAATGCCAACCTGGAAATTCCGGGCAGAAGGTAATGACATTGCCTGTTCCACCGTTTTGAACAGTGCCGTTTGCGGACAGGATAGACCAGGTTAACGGGAAATTGGGATTGCTGATCCCTTCTGCAAAATAAGTCGCGCATTGTCCGAGACAGATTTCTGAAGGGCCTATTATTTGATATTGCGTAGTTTGTGCAGAAACGGGATTTGGGAGTCCCCAGCAGGCAAGCGATAAAATGGCTGCCGACAGAGCGATGCGTGGTCCATGCCCCAGACTGAAATGTGTTATCTGGCTCAATTGCCAAATTATTTTTTTGGAAAACCAGGTAGGGAGTACTGCTGCGTTCATGTGTTAAACTGTTTTTGAGAATTTTTTCGAATGCAAATTCGTGTCTGTCTTTTGCGTCTGATCGCTGCGAGGGGGCAAGTGGCACCCTCACTACTCACGCCGCAAATGAAGGCAATTAAAATACGATGACCAAGTTACGAATTCAAATCTTGTACCTTGTGTGAAAATGACTTTAGGAAGGCCTTTGAAGCGAAGATACAATGAACAGGGGTAGCGCTGCCTGCCATTCAAAAAGATGAAAAAAATACCTGTGGTAAACATTACAAAAAGACCATGATTTCGACCATTATGCCGCTGAAAAGTACGCTGATTCAAAAAATTGAAGCTTTAACGGAAGGCAATTACGAGTACCTCTTTGCGCTTCACAGGCACTACCACGCCAACCCGGAACTGACCCTGTTTGAATTCAATACCGCTGCCCGGCAGGCCGAAGAATACTGCAAAGCGGGTTGCGATCAGGTTGCCCTGCTGGCTGGAACGGGGGTTGTTGCGCTCATCGAAAACGGCCCCGGCCCCACGATCCTGTACCGGAACGACCACGACGCCCTCCCAATCCAGGAGGAAAACGACATTCCTTACCGCAGCACGGTGCCCAATGTTGGCCACCTGTGCGGTCACAGCATGGTGCCGGCCATTTCGGTGGGCGTGGCGCGCAACCTAGTCTCGTTAAAGGAGCACTGGTCTGGTACGGCGGTTATTGTAAGTCAGTTGGGTGAAGAAAGCGGAGACGGCGCCCGAAAAATGTTGAACGATGGTTTATACGAGCGGTTCCCGCGCCCCGATCTGGCTTTAGCCTGGCATTGCAGCCCGACGTTGCCCGGCGGCACGGTGGGCATCCGGAAAGGACCGACGATGGCCTGCGCGGCGCATTTGGATATTTTGGTCCGGGGCATCGGCGGGCACGGCGGGTTCCCCAGCGAAACCAAAGACCCGGTGGTGCTGGCCGCTTCGATTGTCATGCGGTTGCAAACCATCGTGAGCCGGGAAGTGAATCCGCTCGAACCGGCGGTCGTTACGGTGGGTTCTTTTGTCACCAATTCGCAAAAAGGCACAGTCATTCCCAGCGAGGTGCTGCTGAAGCTGACCGTTCGCTGTTTTTCGCATTCGATTTACCTGCAAATTCTGGAGGCCATCGAACGGATTTGCCGGGGAGAGGCGATTGCTGCGGGTTTGCCGGAAGCGCTGTTTCCCAAAGTGATGCCCTTTTCTTTTTTCACCGAATCGGTTTACAACGACCCGGAACTGACGACCAACGTGGAGGAGATTTTTGTGGACTATTTGGGTCAAAACAAGATCCGGGAAGAGCCAGCCTATACCTTTGCTGAAGATTTTGCGCACTACGCCGATGGGGGACGCATTCCCCTTTCTTTTCTCTGGCTTGGCTCGGTGGATCCTGCTAAATTTGATGAATCCGGCAAGCCCCGGGAAGTGCTGCCTTCGCTCCATTCGCCCCGGTTTTTAACGCACCCACCTACGACGATAAGAACGGGGGTGAATGCGATGACGGTGGCCCTAGTAGGGCTGATGAAGACCAGTTCAACAGAATGATCATGGTTCTTAGCCGTCCTACGACTTGAAGTCGTAGGACGGCTTCCCGAACTCCGCCGAATCGGAGTTCGGCGGTACAGGGAGCTACTCCCCGCCTTCCGGCCCATAAAAAAACACCCAGGTCGCAAAGTCTTCCGAAAAATCAATGAAGCGGTGCGGCGCAAAAGCGGGTACGAACAAAAAATCGCCGGGCGCAAAGTCGGTGAGTACGCCATTGCACTCAAATTGGCCCGTGCCAGCTACGACGACGTAAATTTCGTCGCGGGTATGCGGCTGTTGCAAATCCACTTTATCCGGGCGGTAGATTTCCACGACAAGGCTGCCATGACGGAATACGTCGCTGAATAATTTGCCGGAAACGGCCAATTGCTGCAGCGCTTCGGTAGGAGTAAGGTGATGCATGATCGGGTGTTTTTTCGCTACATAGGTACATAAAAAAAACTGAACTTTGTCCTCTCCTATGGCGTTTTATCTTCTTCCTCTACTACAAACAAGGCTACTGTGAGTTTCAAATTAGTTTCTCCATTTAAACCGACCGGCGACCAGCCGCAGGCGATTGAAAAATTAGTAAAAGGCGTCGAAGCAGGCGAGCAGTCCCAGGTATTGCTGGGCGTCACCGGTTCGGGCAAAACGTTCACCATGGCGAATGTGATTGCCCAATTGGATCGCCCTACCCTGGTGCTGACCCACAACAAAACCCTGACCGCCCAGCTCTACGGCGAGTTTTGCGAGTTTTTTCCGGACAATGCTATTGAGTACTTCGTCTCTTACTACGACTATTACCAGCCGGAAGCCTATTTGTTTGTGACTGATACCTTTATCGAAAAAGACCTGCAAATCAACGAACAGGTGGACAAACTGCGCCTCCGGGCCACGTCCTCGCTGTTGTCGGGTCGGCGCGACATCATTATCGTGGCGTCGGTGTCCTGTATTTACGGTATGGGGAACCCGGAGGATTATAAAACCGGCATCATCCGCATCCAAAAAGGCTTGAAAATTTCGCGAAACGGTTTTTTGCATAGTTTGGTCAACATCCTTTATTCCCGGACGGAAATAGATTTCAAACG
>JBJXFD010000351.1:0-6729 GCA_046153985.1 Saprospiraceae bacterium | reverse complement strand
GGCTCAAATTTTGGGAGGATGCTGCTGCATTGTACCGCGCAGCAAAAAACTGTAGCGATGCGGATCAGAACGAACGCCAAAGTATGTCGGCTAAGATAACAAAATGCAGAATTGCCGCCGAAAACGAGCTTTTTGCGAAACAACAGGAAGCTGAACGGCAGGCACGCCATGCTATCGCAGCTAATCTGGCCGATGATGCACAAGAGCTTCTACAAACCAATGACCGCTCCCTGGCTTTTCGATTGGCTGATTTTGCCAACCAGTACATTGCTCCTGATGACAATTCGGACTGCGTACAAGCCATGTTTGATGCCTGGTACTATCAACCCGCTGAGGATTCTAAAAATCGCCTGGACGAGCTGTATAACCCTGTTTTTTGCTACGAATTGGAGGGTAATTTGAACAAAGAAACTCAGGTGAAATTTGTACAACAAAAAGATGGCAGTCATTTGCTCTGGGCTTTCGTACCAAAAGTTGGCGATATGTTCGCCTGGGAATTGCCCAGCATGAAACTGGTACAATCTTATGGCACTGGAGAGAACAATGGATACCTCGGATTTGATTTTTCGCCCAATGGTGACCTGATCTTTTGGGGCAACAAATTTTTTGATTTACGGCGAGGTTCACGTTCCATTCGGGTAGATGTTCCATCCGTCACCCGTTGGTGTTTCAGTACACGTGGAGACGAGTTTTTCTTTGAAAATGCCGCGGAACAAAAAATCAGTGTTTTGAATCTCCGCGAGGCTTTTGTGCAGCAAAATTTGCGTAAGGGCGCTAAAGGTTCAAACATAGTCCAAGCCCCTGTCCTTCCACGGGAAATTGTAACCGGTGTGCCCGATAGTTTACTGGCCATGGAATATTATGAAGCAAAATTCTGGCTTGGGTTTCAAGATCGAGTGGAAGTATTAGTGAAAACTGCGCCGGGTAAACCCTGGACTCGGGAAAAAATCATTCGATTTGAGGGGGTTACTATTCCGGAATTTTCAGGTGAGAAAGGCATGCAACTAACCTTATTTCCAAAAGAGGGATTTGCAACCTTATGTTGTCTTCAAGGTACCTGGTCTATTCCATTGAACTTAAAAGCTGAAAATACCGCCGCCAAGCCAAAAGTGAGGGCTTATGATAGCATGTACCCAATTGCCGTATCTGCAGCGACACATCAAATCGCTTGTTTAAACTTTAGTAATTACAGATTTAATGGTTTTTGGATCATTGATGCCCTTACAGGCGATACTATTTTACGCCAACGGATACCCTATTTCACCGGTTATAACGTATTAGAAGGTAATTTTTCTGCCGACGGTCAATGGGCGGCCGCCCTGTCTTATACAGGCAACTTGAATGTGTGGGCATTACAAGACGCGCCGACAAAATCGGCAGTTTTCTTGCCGGATATCGCAGATGATAAGCCCATTTTTAGCCCTGAAGGAAGTCGTCTTTTTGTTACGTACGCTGACACCTTGTCGATATTCAATATCAGCGCGCCTCAAAAAGAACCCCGCAATTGGAAGAATATTGGCCAACCCTTACAAGGTGTTTCAGACCATTGGGCGATAATTCAAGTCTCGGTTGATTCAGCTGAAGCAAGACATTTGGCTGATGATCGAGCCCTGCGATTCCCGCTAAAAAATGATGATGCAACGTTGTTATATGCCATTGATTCGAAAGGAGAAAGGCTTATGGCTTACCTTAAAGACTGGAATACGGTAGAAGTACGTTCCTTGAAAACAGGCGCTTTATTGGCTAGCAGGGTATTCGAAGGCGGTGCAGTTGGAGCGCTGAATTTTATTCCAGGCACTGATAATTTGCTGGTGGTGCATCATAGTGCGGCAGGTGAAAATGTAAATAGCGAATCGAATGTGAAGCTATGGTCGCCACTTCGCACGGGCGAAAACCCAAAAGTTTTTCGGTTGGACGATTATCCAGTATTGTCAGTTGCAGTAGACCAATCAGGTAGTAAAGCCGCCTTTTCTAATGGAAATGATATTCGCATTTTTGATTTAAAAAACATTGAAAATGAGGTGCTTAAAATTCGTGCTACCACCGAAGAGTATGTTCAAGCCATTGCCTTTCGGGCCAATAGCAATCTACTTGCAGCCGCTTATTCATCAGGAAAAATAGTTTTTTGGAACGATACAACAGGGCAAGCCTCACTCAAATTGCAAGCTGTGCCGGAAGAAGACCTCTTTGAAAGCGGGAAAAGAATTAATGCCATTGGATTTTCAGATCAAGGGACAGTGTTGCAAATTTCGGTCACAGATGGACAATTATTGTCCTATATACTAGATCCGAGCATTATAAGGGCCATAGCGCAGGATGATAATCGCCAATTACAATCCTTCGACGCCGAGCATATACTTCAATATAATTTGGAAGCTTCGCTTTATTATCCTGGCAATTTTGAACGATTGGCGGAGTCTGGTGATGCCCCTTTGATACGTTCTTTTTTCAAATATTTTAGAGAGCAAGCGATCGGAAGCAATAACATTGAGCAGGTTCGCGACTATTGCGAGCGCGCTTTTTACCTGTATGAACGACTGGATAAAACCTCAAAGGATTTGTGGCAGATTGATATGAATATGATGTACGGAGATTATGCCAGAAAACTATTGCTTCGAGGGAATATAAATGAAGCAATCGCTGTGATTAGCTTTATCAAGCAAGAATTCGATAAGGAATCGGTACTTTTAAATGCCCACATCGCCTTGCTAAAGCGTGATTTCACAAAAGCATCTGCACTATATTCCAAATCTATTTTGATGAGTGAAGATGATGTATTGCCTTTACCTTTTGGGTTGCAATATCAATTTGGTTATGTCGAGTTAGATATAATGAAACTTCGAGATTATGAACTTATAGACTCTACTCAAATCAACTGTTTTTGCGGAACTATTAGCCTTTCCGGGGCACTTTCAAATTTATGCCCATTAGGAAAAAACTATAATTCAGATTTTCTTTCTTACACAGATCGCACACATTGGGAAATTGCTGAAATTCGCAATGCAGCCAGCAAAACACTGCGCCTCGCTGATCAGACTCAATTCCTTGAAACAACCCATCAAAAGGCAAAATCTCTTGTTCGCCAAGGCCAGCCCAAGGAACAGGTATGGCTTGAGTTAGTTACGTTAGAGCTTGCCACAACGCATGTAAAGCGGGCTATTTTTGAACTAAACAGTCCAGATGCCTATACATATTTCGAAAAATCGGTGCAATTACTCACAGAAATAGATGAATTCAAAATCATATCCGATAGCAGCCGCCTTTCAACCCTTTCCGCAACCAGACTAGCCTGGGGCAAGCAACTTTTAGCTGCTGGGAAATTACCCGAAGCGCTTGCACAATTTAACCTTGGACTTGTATCCGCACAAATGCTTTCTGAAGTAGTGTCCAGATCTGACACCTCGCTCCTGACGATCTATTACGATAACCTCGTGGGGCCACTATACGAAAAACTTGGAACGACCTATCTGCTCTTAGGGCAACCCGGCGAGGCAAAACAAGCTTATGAGCAATCTAGTAATTTTTATGTCACCTATGGCCTGAGCACACTTTATCGGGCTAGTGTGGCTGTATTTGAAAACGATGAAAATCAGGCATTTTTGGATTATGGCGGTATTAAAGACCCTAATGAAGCTGCAGAAGCCTTATTTGTCCTAAGCCGACTAGGGGAGCGCTTTCCTGATAGAAGTGCCCAGATTGAAGGGTTTGCTACTCGGCTTAGGAATGCTTTGAAGGCAACCAATCCTCGTTTGATCAATGCCGAAACCGATTATTGGTTTGCAAAATTCAAGGCTGACCATTTTGCAGCACAAACTCAATGGGATTCTGCCATCGTCTGGAATACCCTTGCCTTGGCAGCTGCAAAAAAATGCATGGAGCAACCTTATGCAAGCGAATACTGGACCCTGGCTTGGCTTAATGAGCATATTAACGTACCGTACTATTTATTACTTGGAAGATGGAATAAGCCCGCAGCATTAACTGAGTGTATTCGATATGTCGAGTCCGCAGACGCTTATATAGAAAAACAAGACCCTACTAACTTTTATTTTGGCAATAAAGGGCTCTTGAAGCCCAACTTGGCTCACGCCCTTTCACTCCGTAATTCGCCAGGAGACCGCGATCAAGCCATCGAATTATACAAAGAATTTTTCAATAATTACGTAGATTTTCGAGGATACGACAACCTGGATCTCTTGCAAAAAGGTGTTAGGGATCTAAAACGCCTTGGCGCGCCAATACCAGAATTGCCAGAATTTGACGAAAAAGGGGTTGATGAATGAAGTTTTCTTACGATCGAGAAGTGTGGCACACCTGAAAAAGGTGCGCCACACATTCAGTCTCCTACTCGCCTCTCAAATGCTTGATTAGTGCAAGCCGTACATCATTGCGAAGATCTGATTTATCCTTAGGGTCAGGTTTTATAATTTTAGGAATATCTGGGTTATCACTTTTGCCGTCGGCACCGATTGTAGCTTTGAGAAAACCCATATTGGCTTCATTGCCTGAAAGCAAAAAATCAGGAAGCGAAACTCGGTATAACTTATTGTCTTCCAATGTATTGGAACCTATAAGCCATTTACTTGTTGCTTCATCACGGCGTGCATGGATAACTTGAAGAAACCCGCCACTACCTTTGTTTGTAAGTCCTGTTTCCAGCATTTTGCGGAGTAAGCTGCCTTTCATTTCCACTTCTGTAATTCCGCCACCAAACGGCAACATGCGCACAATATCGAGTTCGGTTAACGTGCCACTCAGCACATCATCAACCCGAATAGAACCACTGTTAAGTACGGCACATTCCGGTTTTGTGCGAGATACGGCGAGCATAGCTTCCGTGATCATCACGCCAACAGGTGCTTGATTATGCCGAATGACTACTTCACGGCAATCAAGCGGTTTTTCAAGTTTGGTGACCACAGCGTTGGCATTAAAACCTGAAGAACTTAGCGATTCATTTTTGATTTTCTCCCATTTGGCCACCACTGCTGCAGTAGCTGGCTCATCCGCTATGCTGGAATTGACCTTTTTCAGCATAGATTTAACTGAGCAGGTTTTCTTGCGCTTATCATAGCGGATCGTGTGGATATAAACGGTTTTGGCATTGGCATCAGCCTTTGTTACCACACTTGGACCCACTGGTATCCGCATGTTATCGTGATCATGACCACCCATTACTAACGGGACTTCAGGAAACATTGCAGCAAGTTTTTTATCGTCTTCGATGGCCAGATGGGTGAGGGCAAGTACCACATCACATTTGGGTTTCAGCTCGGCGAAATTCTTTTTAGCCGCTTCAGCCCAATCTGAATATTCTACCCAAGGTTTTTTTCCACTGTTGATTAGTACGCCAAAAAGGCCGAGGTTGATCGTAGTACCATCTGCATCTTTGAGCGCAATAACCTTATTGTCAGGGCAAATATCTGTGCCACCACCAGGCTTGTTTTTGAAAAACTGCTGAGTCCAGGTGCCTCCCTTCAACCTTGCATTTCCGGCCAGCCAGGTAAAGGTAGATTCATCCAAGCGGGCCTGTAAATCAGCCAGATCGTCGTAGTCAAACTCGTGGTTTCCAAACACCACCCAATCAAGTCCAAGGGTGTTGAGCGCTTCAATCATTTGTTTGCCTCTAATGCGTTTGCCCTCGAATTTTAATGTTCCGATGACAGAGGGGCTAATAAAGTCTCCAGCCAGCACCGTAAAAGTGTTAGGATTTTGAGCGAGCAATTCTTTGCGGATTGTGGCCACACGAGCAAGGCCTCCAATATTCTCAGACGGTGACGGCGATATTTCATACACGTCGTTCATCTGAAGAATTTGAAATTCAAGGATACCATCATCGCCACTTTTTGTGGCCTTTCTGGCAGGGTCGCAAGAGAAAAAGAATAGGGTTGCAAAGAGGATCGGGAGTGTTTTGGCTAATTGCATTGTAGAAAAATTTATTTGTAGGAAGCTAGTGCAGCATGGGCTTCAAGGTAAAATGTGTGGAATGCCGCATTTTTCATTTCTTTTTTCACGGCCAAAAGTCGAAACTCCCAGTTACTTTTGCTCATAATTTTTCACCAGATGGGTCTTTCGCGCTTGATTTAAGTGATTACAATTTAGTCTTTCCGCGCAAACCCACACAAACCTCCCTTTCCGATGTTACGATTTTTCTTTTATCTGCTTTTTTCTATCTTTTTTTTCAGTGGCTTAAATGCCCAAACAGATGTTACGTCGACTGAGCGTCTTACCCAACAACAACTTAGCCCTGCGGATGCCGATTTGCTAAAAGAAACCAATGAAGTGGCAAATTTTGCTCGAAAATTGGCCGCACTTAAAACGGCATTTGTAGAAAAAAACATGAGCCAAATTGTGGCTAATGAAGCTTATATTCTGCTTGGTATGCGGGAAGAAATCGATCAAATGACGGCAAAGGCTATGACAGCTGCCGCGCAGGTTGAACGGCGCAAAACCGCTACTTCAGGGCAAATTACCCCAGCCGCAAAGCCAGAGGAGGCCCCAGACTTTGTGATTTCCTCGGGAAAGCCCAGCCGCGATCCATTTGCAGAGGCTACCACGCCCACAGAAATTCGTTTGGAAAAAATGACCTACACCATGGCGGCTTTTGAGCGGCATGCATTCGATCCAGCTCAACCTGAAGCTGCTGCTAAAGATTTTGCCAGGTTAGATGCATTCCTGAGCATTATGCAGGAAGAATTGGGTGAACTAAAAAAACTGAAAGAGTAAATC
>JBJXFD010000457.1:0-8342 GCA_046153985.1 Saprospiraceae bacterium | reverse complement strand
CCCATGGAATCCGGGAACGGCAATTTATGGTAAACATTTTCATTCATTACAATAACAGCTCTTTAAAAGACGCCGAATTTTTCAAAGAGATTGAAAAACGGCTGATTATCCTGCGCAACAAACAGGTTATTGCCACTTATTGGCATACCGGACTGATTGAAGCCGGCGACGATATTGATGCCGTGATCCAACAACAACTGGGGCTTGCGCAAATCGTGCTGCTGTTGATTAGCGCTGATTATTTTTCAGACGACGATTGTAAAAACAGGCACGCCTTCATTCTAAAACGCAAAGTACAGGAAGCCTTATGCATCGTTCCGATTCTGCTGCGACCGATTAACCTTGATGGAACAGACATCATCGGTTTTTCCGCATTGCCCAAAGCGAGTGAAGGAGAAGTCTTCCTTTCCAGATGGGCTGACTTAGACGAAGCCTATCTACACTTAGAACTGGAGATGAAACGATTGGCAACAGAGGTGCTTTCCCAAAAAAGCAATTCCCACCGCGAAATCCTGCTGCGAAACGCCCTGCTACGGTTCAATTTTTCCAAAGAAATCCCATCCTATATTACCTATTCGAGCAGTGAACGAAAAGTGTATGCCGTCTTACTGCAGGGCGAACGCCAAAGCAGCCAGAGCCTGCTGTTCCAACGCTTACTGGGCGAAAGTAAATCTAAAAACCCTAAGATTATTTCCGTCAAATTAGACAGTACTGCGCTTAGTCCTTCTCTAGACCAGTTATGGATGATGGTCAGCGAAAATTTCTTTGAGAAACCCATTTCTGACGCCATACTTGTCTGCGCGGAATTGAGAAGTGCATTGCTCAAGCAAACTGAAATTGTGATTCATTTCGATCCGATTGCACGTTTTAATTTGGGGGAAGTGCAAGCTTTTTGGATAGAATTACTAAGACACCTTAGCCCTTACAAAAATAGTTTTGATAAACCCCTTCACTTTTACCTTGTAGATCGTGATGCGACAAAAGAATGGAATGCAGACCAACTCTGCTGCGACCCCTCACTTTCGCCCGGAGATGTCCTGCATTTGCAAATTGCAAAAATTACAAAACCCGAGTTTATCAACTGGCTTGTCGCTGAAAAGAACGCCTGGAGCGACGACGCACAATTGGCTAAAATCTGGCAAAACCGGGATCAGATCATGCCGTTGGAAGAAGGCTATGTAGGCGATGTTGTCGGAAAAATTTGCGAAATCTGCGAGGTAACGCCGACGATTATTCATTGAATATCAATCAATTAAAGAGATTATACCTAAAAAAACATGAGCGTCCAAAACAAACGATACGAAGGAACCTCCTTAAAAGAGCCGGCCTCTTTTTCTTATACCGACAAAGATGGCAAAGCGCAATCGGAGACCATCCCTCCTTATATCCCCTCTGCTGAGTTGATCCACGTGGTGGAACTCATGCGCATCCTCAAGCGCCCGTTGCTCATCAAAGGCGCGCCGGGATCGGGAAAAACGAGGTTGTCCAAAGCGGTGGCTTATGAACTTTACGGCAGTGCTTACCGGGATTACTATTTCGAATGGAACATCAAATCTACCTCCAAAGCCAAAGACGGGCTCTATACTTTCGACTACTTAGAACGGCTCCGCGATGCGCAGGATAAGCAAGCCCTGCACCCGGAGCAATACATCCGGAAAGGCCCGCTGGGCAACGCTTTCGATGTTTCGACTGCAGCCACACCGGCCATTGTACTGATTGATGAAATTGACAAAGCCGACATTGATTTCCCCAACGACCTGCTGCTGGAGCTGGATCAGTTGCGCTACGAAATCGAAGAAATTGCGCCCGACCAGGAAAAACAGATAAAGCGCGTGCAGCGTGCGGCCTACCCGCCCATCATCTTCATTACCAGCAACGAAGAAAAAGAGTTGCCGCCGGCTTTTTTGCGCAGGTGCCTGTTTTACTACATCGAATTCCCCGAAAAGGGCGACCTTGAAAACATCGTACAGGCCAATTTTCCTTTTTTGAAAAGCGAGGCAGTCAAAAGTGCCGTGGAGCGGTTCTACGGATTGCGCATTGAGATGAAAAAACATCCCAATACAGAAAAGGAAGTCTCCACCAGCGAACTGCTCGACTGGATGCGCGCCATTACCCATTTTTTTGAAGAAAAAATAAAAGGCGAATTGGGGAAATTGCTGGAAAAACAACCCGCAAAACGAGCTGAGATCGAAGTCATCCTGAAAGCATTTGAGGAAAACCAGCCTTTGGACGCCCAATTGAGCCGGCAGATTGACGCCTTGTTGCCCGATTTGTCGAAGGAATTGGCAATGGATTTAGAAAACAAGGATTTAAAAGATTTGTATCCTTATCTTTTGGTCAAATCGCTGAATGATTTTAAAATACATATTTTGAAAAACAATGCCTGAAGCGCTTCCCGATCGTTTGAACGCAGCGCTGTTCCAGTTTTTTCACCGCCTGCGTCACGACCTGCACACCGAGTTGGGGGTAGGCGAATACAAGCTGCTGTTTGAGGCGCACGAAAAAGGCATTCCGCTCGGGGACGAGGCCGCTTTGATGCAGCTTTGCAAAACGATCTGGCTGAAAGACCAGACGCAACTTGAGGCTTTCCGTAAGTTGTTTGAGGTGATTATTGCGCCCGCTTTTCGCGAAAAGCAGGAAGCAACCACCAACAGGCAAGACGTTGAGGAGGCTAAAAATAAACGCTCAACCGACGATGCTCTTGAAAAACCCGAGCCAGAACCTGAACCAAAACCAGAGCCCGCTCCAACCGGAACAGAATTGAGCGAAGCCGAAGCCATCGAACGCATTCCCGATTCGGAAGCAGTCTCCGGTGAAGGCGATTTGTCCATCGGCTTGGAGCAATCCGGCAGTTTCACCTTAGAAGATATAAAAGAAACGCCGCTTTCAGAAGCCGGCATCAGCACCCACCGCTTCCTGCTGAATGAGCGCTACCTGCCCGTCAGTCCCCGCGACATGCAGCAACACTGGCGGTTTTTGCAAAATAATTTCGAGCGCGGCATCACCCCGCAAATAGATTTGCTGCGCACGGTGGCTTCCATCGCCCGACGGGGCATTCTGTTGGAACCGATTTTCCAAAAAAGAACCCTCAACCGCACGCACCTGTTGTTTTTGATTGACGACAGTTCTTCCATGATTGCGTTTGAAACACTGGCGCAACGCTTCGTCGAAGCTGCCCTGGAAGATCCGTTCGTCACCGACGAGGAGGTTTTTTATTTCAGCAATTACCCCGGCGAGCATTTGTACCTCAACCCCTATCATACCCAATCGGTGCAATTGCCCGCTCTGTGGCGGCGTTGCCATCGGCACACCATGATGCTGATCATCAGCGATGGCGGGGCTTCCCGCGGGCAAACCGATTTTGAACGCATCCGGTCTACCCATGCTTTTTTAAAAGCCGCGCGGCAACACGTGCAACGCATCGCCTGGATAAACCCGATGCCCCGCGAGCGCTGGGAAGATACCTCTGCGGAATACATCGAGCGGCGGGTACCGATGTTCGAGACCGAGCGGATTGGGTTGTATAAGGCGATACAGACCTTGAAGGGAAAGCTTATATAGTTGGCAGTTTTGCAGTGGGCAGTTGGCAGGAGTGGTTTTGTTTTGGAGGGAAATGTCAGGATTGAAAGAGTTGGCAGTTGGCAGTTTTACAGTTGGCAGGAGGTTACAGGATTCATGATGCTGGTTACTCGATCATGAAGTTGGCAGTCGGCAGTTTTAGAGTTGGCAGGAGGTTACTCGTTTCAATTTGTTGGTTATTAAACGATTGACTTTCCTGTGTTCGATTTAAAAATGGAACAACATCAAAAGTAGAAGCAAGACTGCCAACTGGAAAACTGAAAACGGCCAACTCTTCGATTTGAAAAATGAAAATCCAGTTGTTTAGTATCCAATATCATGAAATGTGTACTCCCTCTGCCAACTGCCACCTGAAAAACTGCTAACTAACTAAATATCTGCCACCTGAAAAACTGTAAACTAATTAGCAAATGCCAGACGATCAAACAACGATGAATAACCATCTCACTTCCGGCGAAAGCCTGTTGGTGGAAGCTTTTGCCAAAAACCATGGCGAAGGGCACGTGCTGCTGGCTTGTCACGTTGCGTTTCCGATGGTGTTGACGGCGGATCTGGTGTATAAAATCTGGCAGAATTTCCGGAGTTACGTGAACGAAGCCGGCGAACGCTGCGAAATTCCCTACGTTGCCGTTTCGGACTTGTTGTTGTCGCCCCTATGCCAGCCTTCCGGGTACCAACGATTCGAGATGCCGGCGAATATCCGGCACACCCTGCTTGCTGTTTTTCAGGAGGACGAGCGGTTTGGGAAGGCGCGCCTGCACGAACTGGCCTCTTTTTTAAAACACTACATCGAGGCCGCTTACCGCGACGCCGACGCCATAGGGCAGGCCATTCGAAGCGCCCAGCAGTTGGTGGTGGACGCCTGGCTCCAGCCGGAAAAAGCGCTGCAAACCCTGACCCAGGCTTTTCGGGAAGCCGAACAATCGCCGGCAGAACAGGTGCGCCTGAGCAACTTAGTGGCGCGTTTCGATCTGCAATGGGAAGCAGGGTTACTGGCCCAAGACCGCCAAAAACCCAAACAAACGGGGGCATTGCTCCAGTACAGCCAAGGCTTGTCCGCTTTTCATAAAACGGGTGACGCCTACCACGCAGCCGATTTACTGAAAGGCGTTGTCCAGAAAGGCGGTTCGGGCATGATGCTGCCCTTGCCAGGGAAAGTGAAAACGACGGTAAGTAACCGCCTTTCTCTCCCCAAAAAAGGAAAGCTGCATGCCTTGCTGGTCGCCATAGACGAATACCATCCCGAATCGAAAATTTCGCCACTGCGCGGGTGCAAAAACGACGCCCGGAAATTGGTGGCCTGGTTAGAGCGCCAACACCGATCCGCCGATTCGCCTTGGAGCGAAGTCAGCATAAATACGCTTTTTGATGAGCAGGCGACCCTGTCCATTTTGGAAAAGCGCGCAGAGGTGCTTCAGAATGTTGAAGCCGAAGACCAGGTGTTGATTTATTTCGCCGGTCATGCGCGCCAGGACAAACCCGGAGACGAAACCGACCTGATTTGCTACGACAGCCTACTGGCCAACATGCCCATGCTGACCGTGTCGCGTTTCCGCAACCTCGTGTCGTCTAATGCGCGGCAGCGGCCCTATATCACGGTGATACTCGATGCGCAATTCACCGGTTCGCCCAACTGGTTGGATCCGATGAATCCGAAACACGTCGTTTTTGCCAATACCGGTTTGTCGGAAATGGGTTATGAAATCAGTGGCGGCGAAGGTTTTTTTACCAAATATTTCATCGAAGCACTGGAACAGGGCAGCAGGGATGCCGGCAATGCGGCACTTTTTGTGGATACGCTCGCCGGTATGGCGCAGGACAAATTGGGCGAACAGCAGCATCCGCAGTTTTACGCCACCCCGCTCGGCGCAGATCGTCCCTTTTTGCAGGCTTTGAGTCCTGCGCACGAGTTGAAACGGCTGCTGCGATTTTGCGGCGCCTCGTTAGCCGATTTGCGGAAGCGTTTGGCACTATCCGATTCTGCCACGAAACAGCAATGGAAATCGGCGCTCACTACGTTTCTCACCGAAAAAGAGAAGGCGGATGCCCCCTTATTTCTGTTTGTTTTTTCAGATGCGAACGGCCATTTGCCCGGCGTTCAGGAGGAACGGGACCAATTGAAACCGCTGATCGAAGCGCAATTACAAAACACGTCCGTTGAAGTTGTTTTTTTGGAGAATCCTGATTTTGAGGAAGTTCAGCAATATTTCACCGCACAGGAATACCGAAACCGGCTGCACTTGTTCCATTTTTCAGGGTTGGACCACGAAACCAAACCTTTCTATGACCCCCTCATCAAAAAGTCGCACCGGAAAGCAGCGCCCATCCAGCAGCAGTCGAACATTGGCAGCATGTCCAACATCAGCGACGAGCCGGAACGCCCAGCCGAATATGGCTTTCTGCTCGCCGACGGCCTGCTTCCTTTTTTTGAATTTGCGCCCTGGCTGCAATACCAGCAAAACCTGCGCCTTGCGTTTTTCAACTCCTGCTTCAGCAACCAAACAGCCACTTGGGCGACCCAATTGGGCGCCTGGAATGCCATTGGTGTGGAAGGGAAAGTCAGCGATGCAACGGCCTCCAAATTTGCGGTCGCATTTTACAGCAAGTGGTTGGTGAAAGGAAATGCTTTGTCTGCGGCTTTTAGTGAAGTTTTGGAGGCTTTCGGAACTGGCTCAGAACCATCGGGCGGCGCACACCGGTCAGCGCGCGAAGAAGTCACCCAAGCCCCTGAAAATCTTCCCTTCCAGTTGAAAAGCGCGGCCTGGCTCACTACCGGCTGGCGCGGCGAGCGGTTCACCGATTACTATCGCATTGCAGACTCCGGGCTGCGGGCTTTGGTTTTTGAATACGATACGCTGGACCTTGCGGACAAAAGGGAGCGGGTCACCAGAAAAGCGCAATTGGCCCAAAAGATCGGAGAAGTGATGAATTCTGTTGTCACAGACAAACGCGTATTGCTGAGGCCCCGCTCGAGTCAGGGGTTGCTGGCTGGTATTGCCAGTTCCATTCACCAACGGCCTATGGAAACGGATGCAGCGCTGCTTTTGGAACTGGTGCCGATGGTGAAACATTTGTTTGTGAAGTATAAATGGGTGGAAGCGGCGGATGGATTGAGGAAGGAAGGGATGTGGCCAGAGGAGCGGAAGATGGAATTGGAGGAGGTGCTTAAGGGATTTGAGCAGGGGGCGGATGAGGCTTTGAGATGGAGGATAGCACAGTTTAAACAACCAATTGTGGAATCACAAACCATCATAATCTTAACGCCTATTCCGCCCGAGCACGATGCTATTCTGGCGTATTTGAGTTCAAGGACAGAAAGGATAGTTGAAGGAAGTCGTTACATATCTGGATTTTACCAGGGTAAGTATGGGGGTATTAACATTGTAACTCAATTAACGGGGCCAGGCAATACCACCATTGCTTTGGCAACAGCTAATGCAATTCGCCGTTTTCAGCCTAAGGTAGTCATCCTTGCAGGCGTCGCTGGAGGAATCAAAGATGTTGAAATAGGGGATGTAGTTGTAGGAACAAAGTTCTACGGTTATGAATATGGAGGTGAACAAGAAAGACAGCCACGCTTTACGATTCGCGCTCTAAACGGGAGTTACAGTAGAGACTTATTAATAACTGCTCAATTTGTTGCAGAAAGCGGTTTATGGCAAAAAAGAGCTGCAAATACGAGTCTTAATGCAAAAGTAGCTCTTGGTCCCATTGCTTCCGGTGATAGAGTCATTGCAACAAAAGACGAGGCCATTGCTACATTGTTGAGGCAATCATTCAATGATATTACAGCCGTAGAAATGGAGTCTAGTGGCTTCGGTCAAGCTATGCAGCTTAACCCTGAAATCCGATTCATCAACATCCGCGGCATCTCAGATTTGCTGGTCGGCAAAGCACAAGCCGATGCGGGATATTCCCAGGAACGGGCAGTAAAAAATATGGCAGCCTTTACTTTTGAATTTATATATCAACTAAACCCTGAAAATTTAAAAATAGAAGTTGATGAACCCGAAATGTTCTTGATCAGAGGCGGCTCCTTCCCCATGGGCTGGCTCGAAGGCCGCGACGGTGCAAGAAACGACCACGAAATCCCCACCCATGAAGTCCAACTCAATGATTTTTATATTGGAAAATACCTGGTCACCCAGGCTCAATGGCGTACAGTAATGGGCGAAAACCCCAGCCATTTCAAAGACGATGAACAATGTCCGGTGGAGCAAGTCTCCTGGGATGACGTTCAGTTATTTCTCAAAACCCTGAATAAAAAAACCGGTAAAAACTACCGTCTTCCTACCGAAGCAGAATGGGAATACGCAGCACGGGGGGGAGCAGCTTCTAAGATGACAGAATACGCAGGGAGCAATAAAGTTGAAGAAGTAGCCTGGTACGCTGAAAACGCTGGCAATAAATCACAGCCTGTTGGTCAGAAAAAATCGAATGAACTTGGACTTTACGATATGAGTGGCAATGTCTGGGAATGGGTGGAGGATGACTGGCATAAAAATTATGAAGGCGCACCGCCAGATGGCTCGGCCTGGATAAATTCGCCGGAACGCACGCCAAATAAAGTGTGCCGCGGCGGATCCTGGAACTACCAGCCGGAATTTGCCCGTTGCGCGCTCCGGTATAATTTTGTGTCTACGCATCGCATCAACTATCTCGGTTTCCGCCTGGCGCACGACGCCGAAAATTTTTAATTTTTTTTGAAAACTTCAGGCAGAGCCTGAAAAATACCAGACGCGTGGCGGAGCCGCGACGCCCGC
>JBJXFD010000446.1:0-6351 GCA_046153985.1 Saprospiraceae bacterium | reverse complement strand
GTCGCCCTACCACTCGATGTGGTAGGACGACTGGGGTCACGATTGGGATCCTGGCCTGTTGCGGAAATATGAACAATGGGTTTGCCGGAAGCGAGGTAATCGGCGCTTTTGCTGGGCAGGTTATACGTTGTCGTATTTCCAATATTGAGCAAAAAAGTAGTTTTGGAAATGGCGGCGGCCACTTGTTCCCGGTCAACCAACCCATGCAGCCGGAGGTTGGGCACAAGCCGGGGGTAGCGGTCAAAGGCAGCTTTAACGGCGTATTCAATTTCTCCAAAAAAATGGATGAGCAACCGATTTTGGAATTCAGGATGGCGTTCGAACAGCAAATCCAGCAATTTCAGCGCTTCATCGGGCGTGCGGATGGGCGAATAGAAGGCGCCCAGGTAGGACAGGTGAATGCGCCCGGGGTCAAATCCCTCAAAGTCGGAAGCGGCTACGAGTCCGGGATCATAAAGCGGGGGCACAACGGTAATTTTGGCTTCAATGCCCGGAAAATAATGGCCATAGGTTTCCTTTGCCGTATCCACGGTAACCGCAATTGCATTTGCAGCTTCCAGGACTAAGGCTTCTGCCCGAAAATTCAGGCGTTGGTAGAATAGCCGATTGTTGATGAAATACGCGTCAACGAACGCAAAAGGGTCTTCAATGTCAACCAGCCACTTCAACGCCGGGTTAGCGCGTTTGCAGGCCAACCCGATCAAGTGCGCGGTAAATGGTGCTCCGACGCTGATCAATCCGTCAAAAGGGTAAGCATTCAACAACTGCAAAGCCCGTTTCCGGCCCGGCAGATACCAGAGGCAGCGCCCGTCGGGCCAATACACGCTGCGCCAACTGAAGTCTGTCAATTTTTCAAGCCCTTTCCGGAGTGCGCCATGCCGGGCAGGCAAATCGCCTCCGGCTTCACCGCGCCGCCTTTTGGTATGCAGGAGGTTATAAACCCAATCTAAGAGCGAATTTTGCCCGGCGCGGTGTACCTGAACGCCTTCAAACTCCGTTTCGTCAGGCAATCCGCTGCGTTTGGTACAAAGGACATGCACTTCGTGGCCCTGAGCGATCCAATGGGTGGCAATGGCCCGCCAACGGTACACGTTTGGGTTGAGTGCGGGATGGTATTGCGCCAGAATGATCAGCAGCTTCATGGTTGGGTTGCAATCGTCAAAAAGCGACGGTTTGCTGCGTTTTTTGCTTGTGAAAAAGCAGAGAGTTTTTTTTGTGATTGGGGCCCACAATGCTCACGATGTTTTTCTGGTCGTCGAAGACTTCGGTCAGTATTGCGTTGGTCAGCGACAATTCCTGAAAAGCGGGTACGTCCACCACTTCCAGATAGCACCACATGCCCATCCAGTCGTCGGCCGGCTCTTTGCCGACGAATCGAGCCAGATGTGCTTTCCCGTCCAATTTAAGTTGCAGCGCCTGCCGCAGGTAGCGTTCCAGATAAGTCTCCGCCTGCTTGCTTTCCTTTTCGGAGCAAAGAAACAGCTTGTCGGCGCCTTGCCGCCGCAGCGCTTCTTCCACGTCGTCAATGAAGAGGTGCAGACTAATTTGAATGGCCTTTTCATCCGACCGGTATTCGATCAGACACTTGCTGGCATGGAATTCATGCAGGTTCGGACTGGCAGTCCAAAGCAGCAGGGCAAACGGGCAGATTAATAGGTTATTCATTATTAAACAATTAAAACATCATTTACCATTTTCGATCGGTTTGGTTAGTGCAGGTATCTAATGTCGTCAACTTGGCGAACGATAACCACGAAGTGGTTGAAGGTGAATAGCCCCCGATGCAATCGGGGGTTGGTCAAGTCGCTAAGACACACCCACTTGCATCTCCACAGCTATCGGACTATAAAAACAGACACTACCTATATTCGTTCGAGGGCCATGACCAGCGCCAACCCCGCAGCAGCCCCGGAAATAAACAACGTCCAGGATCGCTGCTGCACTTTAAGACCCTGGATGGCGGCAAAAGCCACAAGCAGTGCCACCAGGACAATGAGCAGTTGCCCCAACTCGACCCCGAGGTTAAATGCCAGGAGTTGCAAGCCCAGTGCGTCCTCTTCGCCGGGCAGGAGCATGGCGCGCAAAAAATTGGAAAAACCCATTCCGTGGATCAGCCCAAATGTGGCAGCCAGCGCGTAATGGGCGACGGAGCGGCGCGTCCACAAGCCCTGTTGCTCCTGGTTGTCCGGTAGCGCGGCATTGTAAAGCGCGGTCAGAAAAATGGTCAGCGGAATAAGAAACTCGACGATAGCCGACGGGATCCGGATCACATCCAGCACCGCCAAGGCAAGGGTCAGGGAATGCCCAAGTGTAAATGCTGTAGCCAGCAAAGCCACTTTTTTCCAGGATTTCAAAGGATAACCGGCGCACAAAGCCACAATAAACAGGATGTGGTCGTAGCCTTTCAAGTCGGCAATGTGTTCGAAGCCCAATTGGAGGTAGATGCGAAAGGTTTCCATAGCAGTGGTTCCGGTTTCGTCAGGAACCGCCACAAAATACAAAGACCCGACCATTTTTATTAAAAACGGTCGGGTCTTATTGTTTATTGATCAGGTTAAGCGATTAAGCTTCTCCGTCTTTTTTCGGTTCTTCTGTTTCAGCAGCTTCGTTGGCTTCAGCTTCTTCTACCGCAGCTTCAGTTTCTGCAACCACGTCATCGGCTTCTTCCAAAACTTCCTCTGCTTCAACGATTGCCTCTTCTACTGCAGCAACAGCAGCCGGAGCAGCAACAGCAGCGGTAGCAGCCGATTTGCCACTGCCTCCACGACGGCTGCGTTTTTTGCGGCCATCTTCTTTACCAGCTTCTTTACCGGCAGTATAGATTTCGTTGTAATCCACCAGTTCGATCATCGCCATGTCGGCGGCGTCGCCTTTACGGAATCCAGTTTTGAGGATACGGACATAACCGCCCGGACGATCTCCAACTTTCTCTGCAATCGCATCGAACAATTCTTTTACCGATTCTTTGTTCTGCAGGTAGCTGAACACAACGCGACGGGAATGGGTCGTGTTGCTTCTGGATTTGGTAATCAGCGGCTCGATGAACCCACGCAGGGCCTTGGCTTTCGCTACTGTGGTGTTGATACGCTTGTATTTGATCAACGCATTCGCTAAGTTGCGCAACAGCGCATTGCGGTGGCTCGCTGTGCGGCCAAGATGGTTTACTTTTTTACCGTGCCTCATGGTACACCGATAGAATTGACTTCGCAACACGTCGCATCGGGCATGCTTATTCAAGCATTCAGCAGTAGGCCGCTGTATATCCGAAGGTCGTTATTGCAGGTTTGATAAAATCATGCCGGACTGCGAAATGCTTTCATTCCACTATCCTGACAGCCTACTCTATTCTGACAATTATTCTTCGTCCAATTTGTACTTGGAGAGGTCCATACCGAAAGTAAGGCCTTTCTCCTGCAGCAACTCTTCGATTTCCACTAAGGATTTTTTACCAAAGTTGCGGAACTTCAGCAGCTCGTGCGTATCGTATTTAACCAACTCCGACAAGGTGTTGATTTTAGCTGCCTTGAGGCAGTTGTACGCGCGAACCGAGAGATCGAGGTCTTCGAGTGAAGTTTTCAGCAGCTTGCGCATGTGGAGGATGTGTTCATCCACAATCGTGTCTTCGCGGCTGGAAGCGTCATCGAACGTAATATTTTCATCTGTAATCAGCATCAGGTGCTGAATCAGGATGCGCGAAGCGTCGCGGATTGCATCTTCCGGGTGGATAGTGCCGTCCGTTTTGACGTCAATCGTCAGTTTTTCGTAGTCGGTACGTTGTCCAACACGCGTGTTCTCGATGCGGTAAGCCACATTTTTGATCGGCGTGTAGATGGCATCAACCGGGATAACCCCGATGGGTGCGTCTTTCGGCAGGTTTTCTTCTGCAGGAACATAGCCGCGGCCTTTCGTAACCGTGAGTTCTATTTCGAGGCTGATGCCGGGTTCCATCGTGCAGAGCACCAGTTCCGGGTTCATGACCTTGAATACATTTGTATGATCTTCGATGTCGCCAGCGCGAAATTCTTCCTTACCGGTGATGGTGAGGTAGATTTTTTCGTTGCTGATGTTTTCGTTGGACATCATCACCTTGAGGCGCACTTGCTTAAGGTTGAGCACGATATCAACCACATCTTCGGCTACGCCGCGGATAGTGGCAAATTCGTGTTCTACCCCTGCAATCCGAACAGCAGAGATGGCGAATCCTTCTAAAGAAGAAAGCAGCACCCGACGCAGCGAATTGCCTACAGTTTGGCCGAAGCCAGGTTCGAGGGGTTTGAATTCAAAGGTTCCTTCAAAATCGTTTGCTTTTTGCATTACGATTTTGTCCGGCTTCTGAAAATTAAGTATACTCATAGAATACTGTCTTTGGAGAGGATATAGCGGTTAAAAAGCGAAATGACTTTGGCCGGGATGCGCTCCCAGCCAAAGTCTCACGGCGAATATTACTTGGAATATAATTCGACGATCAACTGCTCGTTGATCTTCTCCGGTATTTGCTCTCTCTCTGGGTAGCTCAGGAAAATTCCCTGAAGTTTGTCCGGGTTGTATTCCAACCACGTGTGTTTTCTTGCTTCTGCTTTGCCATCCGAGTCTTTGATGATTTCCAAAGTCTGGGATTTTCCGCGCACCTGAATGATATCGCCGGGGCGAAGCAGGTGAGAAGGAATGTTGGTGATCACGCCGTTCACGGTAATGTGACGGTGAGCAACCAGCTGGCGGGCGCCACGGCGCGTCGGGGAGAGTCCCAGGCGGTATACCGTGTTGTCCAACCTTGACTCCAGCAATTGCAGCAATACTGCGCCGGTGACGCCTTTTTTGCTACTTGCTTTGTCAAAAAGTTTACGGAACTGGCGCTCAAGAACGCCGTACGTATATTTAGCCTTCTGCTTCTCCATCAACTGGAGGGCATAGTCTGAACGCTGTTTGCGCTTTTTGGTTAAGCCATGCTGGCCCGGAGGATACTTACGCTTCTCGAAAGCACGGTCGAATCCAAAAATAGGTTCGCCAAATGCTCTGGCTTTCTTCGTTATCGGGCCGATGTATCTTGCCATTGTTAGTCGTTGAATATTTCTGAATAATGGTTGTCGCGCACCGTTTATACCCTTCTGCGCTTGGGTGGACGGCAGCCATTGTGTGGCATAGGCGTAACATCCTGAATCTTGGTCACTTTAATCCCGGAGCCGTCAATGGCACGGATAGCCGCTTCCCTTCCCGAACCCGGGCCTTTCACCAGAACTTCTGCGGTGCGCATGCCAGCTTCGTAAGCCGTACGGGCAGCATCGTTGGCGGCAACCTGAGCAGCGTAAGGCGTATTTTTCTTGGATCCTTTGAAACCGGCTTTACCGGCAGAAGCCCAGGAAATAACGTCGCCTTTCTTATTGGTAATGGAAACAATGATGTTATTGAAAGTTGCCTGAATGTGGGCGTAGCCTTCAACATCAATTTTAACTTTCCGTTTTTTTACTTTTTTTACCGTTGACTTTGCCATTAGTATGGAAACAATTTGAAAAGTTTAACATTAAGCAGCAAGCAAATTACTTGGTTGCTTTCTTTTTGTTGGCAACCGTTTTACGGCGGCCTTTACGAGTCCGTGCATTGGTTCGCGTTCTTTGTCCACGAACCGGCAATCCTTTCCGATGGCGCAGACCGCGATAGCAGGCGATGTCCATAAGGCGCTTGATGCTCAACTGAACTTCAGAACGCAATTCTCCCTCTACCTTAAAATCATTGTTGACAATACGGGAAATCTCGCGAATGTTCTCATCCGTCCAATCCTGGACTTTGGTATGTTCGCTTACCTCTGCCTGCAGGAGAATCTCCTGGGCTCTTGAACGTCCAACCCCGTAAATATACGTCAGGCCGATAACGCCTCTTTTGTTCCTTGGTAAATCAATGCCTGCTATACGAGCCATCTGATGTAATTGTTTTTACACTGGCGCACCAATGTACTTGATTTTCAAACAGATAAAATCAACCCTGCCGTTGCTTGAACTTAGGATTTTTCTTATTGATGATGTAAAGTTTTCCTTTCCTTCTGACAATCTTGCACTCTGTCGAACGCTTCTTGATGGACGGTTTGACTTTCATGGTTCAATGTTTTACTTGTACCTGTAAATGATCCTGCCTCTGCTCAAGTCATAAGGTGACATCTCTACAGAAACCTTGTCACCCGGCAGGATGCGGATGTAATTCATGCGCATTTTGCCGGATATTGTTGCGGTGATCTGGTGGTCGTTTTCTAAACGAACCCGGAACATCGCGTTGGATAGGGCTTCTTCGATGATGCCGTCTTGCTTAATCAGATTCTTTTTTGCCATATTTCCGAATTCGGAGTGCAAAGATACTAAGAAC
>JBJXFD010000443.1:0-11450 GCA_046153985.1 Saprospiraceae bacterium | reverse complement strand
GGCACGGCCCTTCGTTTCGCGGGCTTTAGGCCGCCGTTCCTTAAAAATGCCCGAATTCATGTTAGATACAGGTTTTTAGCTACTTGTTACTGGTCTGTTACTTCACCCAATCACCAACTCTTCAAATTATCAAATCCCTTTTTTACATATTAAATATTTCAAAATACACTGAAAACCAGCAGTTTGTTGTTAAAATTTGAAACAAATTATCTGTGGTACGTATAATCAGGATACATTTAGCATTGGAATGGTATAACTACCACTTTTAATTACCATTAACCCTATTGTACTATGAGCTTGAAACTACACAACCTGACCGCGCCATGGCGCGCGGAACGCCTATTTTGTACCTTGTTACCAGCTTTTCCCATTGCCATTGTATTTGGAGCTTTCCTGTTGTTCAGCACGAAAAGTTTCGGACAGGTAAACAACGAATACCAGTCTGTAAAGAGCGGCTTATGGGACGACCGCTCAACCTGGGAAAGGTTCAATGGGGTGACCTGGCAAACGCCAACTGTTATGCAAGGCCCGCCTACCAGTGCAAAGAACGTCATTACTGTCAGAAGCCCGCATATCGTGGAGGTGGATATAAATACCACTGCCGATCAATTCACCATTGAAGCTGGCGCCCAGGTAGTGGTCAATACAGGGGTCAATTTTACGATTAATGGCGGAGCCGGCACAGACATGACCGTAAACGGGATACTGGACTTCTCCGGGAACGTCACAAAAGCTACAGGCGCTGTCATTATCGTCAATGGCGAGGCGATCAACCGGAGCGGCAATTTTGTCTCAATTGGCAGTGGCCTCATTATTTTTAACGCCAACAGCTTTTACCGCCATTTTCGCAACGCAGGTGTGCTCCCGAATGCCAATTGGCACGCTTCTTCCACTTGCGAAGTGGCGGGTATGTTGGCGGGCGGCATTACGGGGCTTGCACAGAATTTTGGAAACTTTACCTGGAACAGGACCGGACAAATGAATAACCAGAGCCTCCCCGACGCGGGTACGATGTCCATCTCGGGCAACTTTACCATCCACAGCACAGGATCGGGCAGGTTGCATTTGAATCAGGCTTTTTTAAATGTGGGGGGCAACTTCACTCAGTCAGGTGGGAGATTCAGGTTGGCAAACGCGGATAACGATCGTACGGTGACCGTGACTGGCAATTTCGCCATGACAAGCGATTCGTTGATTATGGCCGCCGGTAGTTCAGGCGCTATGGGGATCGGAACCCTTGAGGTGAAAGGGAGTTTTAGTGCAACCGGAGGCACGATTACAGAAACGGCCATCGGAACCGGGCACGGGAATATCCTTTTAAATGGTACAGCAACCCAGGGCATTACAGCAACCGCTACTATAAACGAATCCATTGATTTTACGGTGGATAATTCGATGGGTGTCTTGTTGATTACGGACCTCACCATTCCCGGCGACCTGACTTTGACATCCGGCCTCTTTACCCTCGGCGCTTTCGATTTACAGGTGAATGGCGCAGTTGTGGACGCCGATGCAACGGCTTATGTGCAAACGAACGGCGTCGGAACCCTTCGGCAAACCGTTCTGGCAAGCAGTGTTGAATTTCCGGTCGGCAACAGCACCTACAACCCTGCAAGCCTTATCAACTCAGGCACACCGGATATCCTCAGCGTTCGGGTAACCGACCAGGTACTCCTTGATGGTGACAGCGGCGCGCCGGTGACCGAAAAGGTCGTCAACCGGACCTGGTTTATTGAAGAAGACGTTGCAGGCGGAAGCGACTTAGACATTACCCTGCAATGGAATGTCGCCGATGAATTCATGGATTTTACAGCCGATGAATGTTATGGCGCACATTATTCTGGCGGCGGATGGGTCGTCGGCTCTCCGGAAAATGCCATGATGACCCGGAGTTTGACTTTTACGAACATCACGTCCTTGTCTCCTTTTTCCATCGCCAGTCAGGGTGCATTGCCCATCGAACTCATTTCTTTTAATGCAAAAGCCAGCGGCAAAACAGTACAATTGGACTGGCGCACCGCAAGCGAACTCAACAATGCTTTTTTCCATATCGAGCGCAGCGCCAATGGCCGGGATTTTACAGAAATTGGCAAAATGCAAGGGGCAGGAACGAGCCATACACAGCTCGATTACAGGTTTACAGACGCATTCCCAATGACCGGCTGGAATTACTACCGCCTGCGTCAGGTGGATTTCGACGGCCAGTTTTCTTTTTCGCCGGTACAGGCTGTGCTCATGAACGAAACCGGCGACACAGACCGGCTGCAAGTATTCCCCAACCCGGTTAGCCATGAACTCCATCTCAAAACAGCAGATTTAATACAGCCCGGCGACCGGTTGGAAATCTATGATTTCACAGGCAAAACAGTGCAACGTTTTTCAGCGTCGGATGCGCTTATAGCGCCCTTAAATGTTTCCCAACTGCCTGCCGGATCCTATACGGTGCGGCTGCATACAGAAGCAGGCGTGAGCAATGCCACTTTTGTGAAGCAATAATCGTATTTCTTGCAGAACATTTTCCTGCCACTATATTGCCGTAAAGCAGGGTATTCCTGTATTTTTACCGATCAGTTTTATGGTCGGTTGGAAGATAAGACTTTGCACAGGTGCAGCGTTTAACTTTAGCAGACCATAAAACAATTCCTGAAAACTGCCGTGAGATGATGCCGCTTCTTCGTTGCCCTGTGTATATATTGCTTATGCTAATGCCCTTGTGCAGCTTGCACGCGCAGGGGATTCCTGTGCTTACGAACCCCTCGGGTTGTGAGCTGGCGCTTCCCATCGTGGATAACAATTGCCCGGAAAACGGCGTATTCTACCAGCCCAATCTGTTCAATATCACCGTCGGCAACGCACCCGGCACAACGCTGGGCACGGACGTTTACCTGAAAGAAGTGCGCCTCATCATCCGGCATGGCTGGGTAGCAGATATTGGCGTGATCTTAGTTTCACCGGGTGGGGTAGTAGCCACAGTAGTACAGAACAGAGGCGGGGCAGGGGATGATTTTGGAGACCCGAACTCGGGGTGCCAGAGTTACGCCACTTTTGCCGTGGGCGCCTGCACGCCATTAGACAGCGCCGCCGCACCTTTTACGGCAGTGCCATACCCATCGGAACAAAGTTTCTACCTGTTCAACGACAACGTGACCAACCCCAACGGAACCTGGCAACTCCGGATCTGCGATGACCTCGCGAACGATGCAGGTTCGTTAGAATACGTTGAATTGGTTTTTGAGCCGATCGCCTGTTTGCCCATTTCCCAGGCTACGGTTTTAAATGTGGATACCACTTCGGTGCTGCTGGGCTGGACTCCTGCAGAATTTTGCGGAACCACGATCATTGAATACGGGCCTCCCGGATTTACCCCGGGGACCGCCGCACAGGCAGGCGCCGGTGGAGAAATTGCATTTGGAAACTGCCCGCCTTTTTTGCTGCAGGGGCTGAACCCTGAAAGCAATTACGATATTTACATCCGGCGTTTTTGCAACACTGGCGGATACAGTGGGAATTCCTGCCCGGTTAAGGTGGCCACCGGTTGCCAGCCGCCGCCAATCACCCTGGTTGAAACGTTCAATAGCCAGTTATTGTGTAACACCAACACCTGCAATGCTGCCTGTAACACAACCGGTTTGTGGCGCAATGTTTCCGGCGACGCTTTTGACTGGTTGGTCACCACGGGGCCAACGCCGACAGCCGGAACAGGGCCGTTGGACGATGTGTCGGGCGGCGGCAGGTACGTTTACATCGAAACGACCGGCAATCAATGCGCCATTGGCGCCCAGGCTCGGTTGTTGTCGCCGTGTATCCGGATCGACAAACAAGGGTTTCCTGATTGCCACCTTTCGTTCCACTACCACATGTTTGGTCCGAATATCGGCGCTTTGCGGTTAGAGACGTCCACCGATGGCGGATTTACCTGGTCAGTCTTCTGGCAACTCAGTGGCAGCCAGAGCAATGCGTGGAAAAAAATCTACCTCAGCCTCGCAGCTTTTCCGGACGACGCCGTGGTGCAATTCCGCTTTGTGGGCGTTAAAGGAAATGGCGTACGGGGCGATATTGCATTGGATCAGATTGTATTTTATGGCTCTGAAAATTTAGGCTTTCCGAATAACCAGTATTATGCCGACAGCGACGGCGATGGCTTTGGCCGGGCAGGTACGTTTGTGTTGAGTTGTGCCGCAACAGCGCCGGCGGAATACTCCAACAACGACGACGATTGCAACGATACAAATGCTTCGATTTATCCGGGTGCGCCTGAAGTGGGATGTGATGGCATTGACAACAACTGCAATGGCTCAGCTGACGACTTGATTTTGCCGCCCCCGCCAGCCGAATCCGATACGATTTGTTCAGGAGAACAAGCCGTGATCTGTGCCACCGCGCTGCCAGGATATTTTATGTTTTGGTACGATTCGCCTTCCGGTAACAATGTTGTCCACTTTGGAAGCTGTTACATGCCCGTTCTGCCGCCGAATAACGGCTCCGAACCGGTGGTTTATCTGTATTACGCCTCTCAATCCAATTTTAGTTGTTTTTCACAACCAAGAACCGAAGTCCGGATTGTGGTCAATCCAACACCGGTGGGGGCATTCAGCGAAACGCCATCTGTTTGTCCGGGCGCAGTTTTCGATTTGGCGAGTCTCAATATTGTGGATGAAAATTTCACCGGCGGAACGATCACGTTTCATACCCAAAGTCCGGCCACGCCTGCCAACGAACTGCCTTCAACCATGGTGAATCCTCAGGCTACTACCGATTACTATTACCTCATCACCAATCCTTATGGGTGTACAGACGAAGGTTTGGTTACGCTTACGGTGTTGAGTAGCCCCAACCTGAGTTTTTTCCCGGCTGATTCCATTTCGTTGTGCAAAGAATCCACGACCACAATTGGCGTACAGGTGAATGGCGGCATCGGAAATTATACCTATTTCTGGAACACGGGCGCCAACACACCTTCCATCCCCATCAGTGCCTCCGGGAATCCCGGAACAACCGCGCTTTTCCAGGTTACAGTAACGGATGCCGAAGGGTGCTTCAGCACAGGCGATATCGCTGTGACGACGACCAACAGCATTGATTCCATTCGCGTGATGATCACGAACGTGACCACTTGCATGGGCAACAACGGAAGCATCAACATTGAGCCATTGAACGGGTTAAGCCCTTTCAATTATCAGTGGACCGGGAGCAACGGCGCTTCCGGCAATGGCGTGAGCCCAGGGAATGTCATCAACATCACCAACTTGGCTCAGGGCAGTTACCGCGTCACCATCACGGATGCATCGGCGGAAGGTTGCCGGTTTATCCTGCGCAATGTCTTGGTGCAGGGCCCCAGTGCCATTGTTGAGGACGTGGTTGGGGAAGATGTAAGCTGCGCAGGGGCTTCCGACGGCAGTATTTGTCTGGATGTGGACGGCGATAACCCCCAGTACCTGTGGAGCAACAACGCCACAACTCCCTGTATTCAAAACCTTGCGGGCGGCACGTATTCCGTAACGATTAGCGACGGCATGTGCGCGACGGTGGTAGACAATATTGTGGTTAATGAACCCGACTCGCTGCGGATAAAACCCGACCTGACCTTTCCGTTGTGCCATAACTCCGCGAACGGCGCGATTTTTCTGACCGTTTTTGGGGGAACGCCCGATTATTCGTTTTTATGGAGCAATATGGCCGTCACCCAAAATATATCCGGACTAACCGGTGGCGATTATAGTGTAACCCTCACCGATGGGAACGGATGTACACTCACGGAGATGATCAATTTGCCAGCGCCGTTGCCCTTGCAAATTGTACTCGACTCGATGCAGAACGTTTCCTGTAACGGGGGCGCCGACGGGTACCTGAAAGTATCGGCTACAGGCGGCACTTCCCCATACCGGTTTAATTGGAACGACAACAACACCGCGCCGGTAAGAAGCAACCTGCCAACAGGAGCCTATACGGTTACGGTAACTGATTTCAGAGGTTGTCAGGCGGTTCGAACCCTGTTTGTTACCCAGCCGCAGCCTTTGATCGTAAACCTGATTGCGGCGACAGACCCCGTTTGTTTGGGGGATGAAAGCGGTGCTCTAACCGTTGCAGCAACCGGCGGAACGGCTCCTTATTCCTATTTTTGGGATCATAACGCCACCGGCCCGGCAATAACCGGCTTAGGCGTAGGGGAATACCGCGTGGTTGCAGTGGATGCCAAAGGTTGCCAAAGCGATACTGTGGTGTTGGAATTATTGCCGGTTTCCACAATTAGTCTGAACGTGACCAAGGTTTCACCAGTCTGCGTCGGACGAACGGATGGCAGCATCAGTTTGCAGGTATTGGGAACTCCTCCTTTTCAATACACCTGGAACAACAACAGCCACGCTGCAAACTTGAATAATATTGGGGTAGGCACTTATACGGTGAGCATAACAGACGGGCAGGGATGCGTGTACGACACGGCGATCGTCCTGACTGCCCCCCAGGTTTTCGGCATCGAAATCAACGCGCTTTCCCCCAGTTGTTTTGGATCGCTCGATGGCCTTGTAGACGTCATCATGCTGCAAAGCGGCACGCCCCCGATCTCTTACCTTTGGAGCCACGGCCCAACCACCGAGGATGTTTCCGGCCTTTCCCCCGGCGAATACCAGGTCACGGTGAGCGACGCTCAGGGGTGCAAATTTGTCTCCGCCACCATTCCGATGGTCTGGCCGTCGCCATTGACGTATAGAATTGATGCCATTGGCGAAATAGAGTGCCACGGGGAAGCAGACGGCTTCATCGAGTGGGGCGTCAGTGGTGGAACGCCGCCTTATTCTTATACCTGGTTCGGTTTGTTTTCCGATAATGAAGATGTTTACGACCTGCCAGCGGGGAGCTACCGGGTATTGGTTGAAGACCAGCGCAACTGCACCATTGATACCGTATTTACCTTGGCGCAACCCCCGGCTTTAGCCCTGCAAACCTCAGCAACCCTGGGGGACATCTGCGATTCGGATGCAATGGATGCCTTGTCGGCGAATGCAAGCGGTGGAACGCCGCCCTACACCTACTTGTGGAGTAATGGCGCCATAACGCCCACCATTCCCAACGCAGCACCAGGCGATTACCTGCTTACGGTAACCGATGCCAAAGGCTGCGAAATCCGATCCACGACCGTGAAAGTCCCGGAACGCGTACCACCCGTTTTAATTGAAGCCTTTTCTGCAACAACGGTGAGTTGTTACAACGGCGCCGATGCCTCCATGACGGCGACCATATCCGGAGGGTCGGGGTTTTACCTGTACCATTTTACTCCAACGTACATCGAAGTCACCAGCGCAACCAGCGTTACCGTCGGACAATTGTTGCACAGCCCGGCATACAGCGTCACGATCACCGATTTGAATACAGGTTGTGTCGTGTCTTCGATGAGCCAAAGCCCCGGGCAACCCGACCCCTTAGCTGTGGAAAGAGACAACATCGCCGTGGTGAATTGTTTTGGAGGCAACGACGGGGGGATTTACATTACAACAAGTGGCGGCGTTGGCCCTTACACCTACCAGTGGTTCAATGAAGCGGGTGAATTGATTTCAGAATCCGAAGACCTGTTATTCATCGCCTCTGGCGTTTATACGGTCACGGCTACGGATGCAAATGGATGCCAGGTCGCCCTGGCAACAACTGTAACCAGCAGCGGAAATACGGCCATCAATTTAGTAGATTCGTTGACCATCATCCAGCACGTCCGTTGCCGGGGAGACGCCACCGGCGCAATAGACATTACCTTGTCCGGCGGTATTCCGCCATTTACCTACGTTTGGAGCAATGGCGCGATGACAGAAGACCTGATCAACATTCCCTCAGGAATTTACGAAGTGACGGTGACGGATGCGGATACCTGTCGTTCCATTATTCCCGGAATTACGGTGACGCAACCTGCCCAACAATTAGCGCCGAATGCGCAGTTTCAGCTTCCTGCCTGCCACGACACGGAAGATGGCGCCATCGTCACTGCCGCAAACGGGGGCGTTCCGCCGTATCTGTACACCTGGCAGCAAAACGGCATTACCCTGCCCGGAGAAACCGGCCCTGTCTTAGACAGCATTGGGGGCGGCGACTACCGCCTGATTTTGCAGGATTTTGGAGGCTGTGTGCGCTTTTTCAATTTTATGCTGGATGCGCCCGACCCGCTTGAAGTGGACATCCAACCGGCTTTGTTTGATCAGCCGATTACAGCTACCGCAATTGTTACAGGCGGCACGCCTGACTACGACTATCTTTGGAATACCAATGACATGACGAGCCAGATTGAGATACTCCTGTCCGGCTTTTACGAAGTGACGGTGACGGATGATTCCCAGTGTGTGACCACGGCATCCATGCTCATTAATGGCGATGCGGAAGTCGTACAACTCCGGCAGGCGCGGGTATTCCCAAACCCAACGAACGGTTTGCTTCAGGTAGAATTCGAATTAGACCGGATCGCCGAGGTCAGTTGGGCGCTATACGATGCTTATGGGCGGATGATCTGGCAGGAAAGGACAGACGCTACCCGGCAGGAATCCCGTTCGCTCGACATTTCGGATTATCCGTCGGGCGCCTATCTATTGCAGTTGTGGACAGATGGGAATATGCTGCTGAGGGAACGCGTGGTGAAAATAGAGTAGGGTTTTTTACCATATAGGTTGATTTTTTTTACCACATAGGGCACATAGTTGTTTTCACAATAGTTCACATAGCTGTATATGGCCTACCCGGCACGGCGACTATGTGAACTATGTGAAACCCCCTATGTGAACTATGTGGTGAAAATATACCCTTGTTGGTTCATACTTTTTTCTCCATAAGTTGTTTTAATAAAAAACACAATATTATGAAAAAAAGAGATTTTCTGAGAGCTGCCGGCCTGCTGGGCTTGGCCGGATTTGCCAACTCATTCCGCTTTTCGGCGGCTAACGATGAACCCATTGAAGCGACAACTTTCCGGAGCGGCGATTTTGAGTTGCCGAAATTGGGCTATGCTACCGATGCGCTGGAACCTCATATTGATAAGCAAACCATGGAGATCCACCACGGCAAACACCACGCGGCTTATGTCCGCAACCTCAACGAAGCCGTCAAAAACACGCCGTTTGCAACGATGGAAATTGAAGAGATTTTAGCCAAAGTCACCGATAAATTTGCCGCCATCCGCAACAACGGCGGCGGTCATTACAACCATACTCAGTTCTGGCTTTCGCTTGCGCCAAAAGGCGGCGGGCAGCCTTCCGGCAAATTGGCCGATGCAATCAATGGAAAATTTGGCTCTTTCGACAAATTTAAAGAGCAGTTTGGGAAAGAAGGGGCCTCCCGGTTTGGTTCCGGCTGGGCCTGGCTTGTCGTGGATAAGAAAAAAGGCCTGTTCCTTACCTCTACGGCCAACCAGGACAACCCCTTGATGGCAAAATTGCTCAAAAAGCAAAAAGGAACGCCGATTCTTGGCCTTGACGTTTGGGAACACGCTTATTACCTGAAGTACCAAAACCGCCGCCCGGAATACATTGCCGCTTTCTGGAACTTAGTCAACTGGGAGGAAGTGTCCCGCCGTTATGAACAAGCGACCCTATGAAATCCGGAGAAATCATAGAGTTGACGGTTGAAGGCATGGATTGCAACAATTGCGCAGCCAGTATCTCCCGGTTTTTGGAGCGCAAAGGACTGGAGGACGTATTTGTCAATTTCCAAACGAAAGAAGTCCGGTTCAGGCAGGATGATGGCAAAATCAGCAGGGAAGGCGTTAAGTTGGGGATCCATAAGTTGGGCTACACCGTTGTGGAGTCCGACACAAAGGAGCCCTGGTGGACGCTGGAACGCAAACTGTTGATCAGCGCCGCATTCACCCTGCCTTTACTGCTCGGGCATTTGTTGATGTCCATTGGGGTACACTTCAGTCTGATGCACAATTTTGTTGCTCAATTGTTGCTTTGCCTGCCTGTTTTTGTGATCGGGGTGGCCCATTTTGGGAAAAGCGCCTGGCTGTCTTTGCGCGCCGGCGATCCCAATATGGATGTCCTGATTTTTATGGGAAGTACCGCCGCTTTTATCTACAGCCTGATCGGTACGCTGGCCAATGAAGCACAGTACATTTTTTATGAAACGGCTGCCAGCATCATCACGTTAGTGCTGATTGGAAATTGGTTGGAAAAGCGGGCTGTGGCCCAAACCACCACTGCAATTGGCGAATTGAGCCGGCTTCAACCCCGGAAAGCCAAAAAAATCATGCCTTCAGGAACGATCGTTAGCCTGGATCGGGGCGAAATTGAAAAAGGCGACCTTTTGCAGATCAATGACGGCGACACCGTTCCCGCCGATGGCGTGATCCAAAGCGGCGAGGCTACTGTTGACGAATCAATGCTGACCGGCGAGAGCATGCCGGTATCCAAACGGGAAGGCGACGCCGTCATTGGAGGCGCGCTGCTGTTGTCCGGGAACATCCGGGTAACCGTTCGGGCAGTTGGTAAAGACACCGTGCTCAGCCAAATGATCGAATTGGTGAAAACCGCCCAGCGCGACAAACCGGACATTCAAAGGCTGGCGGATCGCATCAGCGCCATCTTTGTCCCGGCAGTGGTCGGGATTTCTATGCTGACCTTGTTGCTGGGCTATTTTGTATTCGACCTGGCGTTCCGGCAAGCTTTGCTCAATTCCATCGCGGTGTTGGTCATCTCCTGTCCCTGCGCAATGGGCCTGGCAACGCCGACCGCCGTTATGGTGGGGGTAGGGCTCATGGCCCGAAACGGCATTTTGATCAAAGGCGGACAAACGCTGGAAGTCCTGTCGCGCATCCAAAATTTTGTTTTTGATAAAACCGGGACTTTGACGACTGGTGATTTTAAAATCAGCAACATCCAGTGCGCCGCTGCCGATAAGCCAAAGGTGTACGCGTTGATTCACACCTTAGAGCATTATTCTTCGCACCCGATTGCAAAAGCTTTAGTACAAGAAACGGCGCAATACCAGGGCAACGGGGCATTCGATCCCGGCGAATTGTTCATCCGGGAAGAAAAAGGGATAGGGGTGGTCGCATCAGCCAAAGATGGCCGGGTTTACAAATTGGGTTCGGACCGCATTTTAGCGGATTCGGCCCTGGCTACACCCCGGGGTGCTGTTTACCTGACGGAAAATGACCGCCTGCTTGCCGTGGTGGAAATCGAAGACGAACTGAAACCCGAAACCCGCCAACTGATCCAATGGCTACACGCTTCCGGTAAACAAACCGTGCTGTTGAGCGGCGACAAACGCGAAAAAGTGGAGGCCGTTGCGCAGCAGCTTGGCATTCAAAGGTTTTTTGCTGCCCAATTACCGCAGCAGAAATTGGACTTGATCGGGACAATGTCAAACGAAGCGCCCACGGCCATGATCGGCGACGGCATTAACGACGCGCCTGCTTTGGCAAAAGCAACGATCGGTATTTCGCTCAGCAATGCTTCCCAGGTTGCCATACAATCTGC
>JBJXFD010000440.1:0-8051 GCA_046153985.1 Saprospiraceae bacterium | reverse complement strand
ACCCCATTCGGGGTTGCCCGTTATAATTCTTTTATGACCTCCCCCGATTGCATCGGGAGCTATTCACCTTCAACCACTTCGTGCTTACCGTTCGCTAAGTTGACGACATTAGTCATACTGAACGCTGCGAACCATGTGGTTAAACTAAAGGCAATGCACAACTTGTCCCGTAAAGCGGGAAAACTGAGCAGCGTGAAGTATATAATATTTTTTTAACTTTTAAGACAGTGTCTTGCAGTTTTTGGCACGATGTTTGGACTAATAATTATCATCAGATTATTTATTTTTATAATTTGATGGTTGAAAACGAAACTTATTTCAAAATATTAGTAAAATAGTAAATATGAATTGCTCCACGCTATGATTGGTAACCTGCCAAATATGACCGAGGCAGGAGCATCCCGTTAAAAACCGCATCCCAAACTGATTCTGGAAAATCGGGTAGCTGATCCGCCGCTATGTTGTGCGGACTGGCTTGGGAGCCTTGTCTCCTGATGTTGCTTTTAAAGCGCTGCTTGCTTTATTGGCCTGAACCCGGCATGCCTACTTCAAATTTGAATGCTTTACCGCGCAAAGCGTCATTGCCTTGCCCTGGCGGTTCTATGCCCGTATTGATTTTTTAAACAATTGATTTTCAATAAAAAAACTTGAAACACATGAATCAGGAAGCACTACAACAACCGACCGTTAAGCGTAAATTACCCTTGGAAAGTTTGTTCTTAGCCATCGTCATGGCCATTGGTTTGGCTGGCATCTACGGCCTGTTTTTCCAACCCGAAAAAGGAGGGCAGCCGGAATGGAAAGCACCCGGTGCGAAGATTTCGGCTATTTATGGAGAGTAAGTAGGCAAGTAGGCAAATGGGCAAAATGGCAAACTCGCCAAGTATCCCCGAATTGTCATCCAATACCTTCTACTTTTTCGAGAGTTTTGCCCCTTGACTCTTGCCCCTTGCAACTTGCCCCTTAGGAAATCGCCCATTTCAGTGCATAAGCAAGCCCGATACCGAGGTAGTTGCCAATTGCATACCCCAATAACCCAAGGGCAATGCCCGGAAAAATCATTTGCCGATTGTGGATGGCACTTGCAACCTGGCCAATAAAAGCCGGGCCGAAAACGCCGGCGGTAGAACTGATCAAAAAAGTATCGCGGTCAATCCGGAAGAAGCGGCTCAGCAACAGGTGAAAACCGATGGACAGCGGCAAAGCTATGGCTGTAAAAATCAAAATGCCGACGCCTTTATCGAGTACCTGACTGAAGTCGGCCTGAAGCCCCAATGCCACACAAAACATCAATAGGAAATATTCGCCGGTTTCATACACCCCGGCCCAACGTTTTACTGCGGGTAGGAAGGCGGCTGCAATGCCGAAGGTCGTGAGCATCAGCATCAAAAAAGCGGTATGGTTGATGTCTTTATATACCAAATAGCATACCCCCAGCGATGCGGCAACGATGACCAGCGTCAGTGAAATTGCCTTCAGGCTGTCTTGCAGTCGTATCCCTGAATTGGGATGCGCTTCGGGATTCCCGGAAGCACCATCCACATCAGAAAAATCCGGGAGTATCCCTTTAAGCAACCGGTGTGCGACAGAAGTCAGGATCACCAGCCAAATCCCCCCGCAGACAATATCTGCCGCATTCACTAAAATAATGGTTTCCCGGGTGGCGCCAAGCGCTATACCAATGGCCTGCATATTGGGCGTTCCGCCGGTGTACATACCCACCAACATCCCGGACAGCATCCAGGGCGGAGCTTCCTGAAGCGGATAAAGAAAAGTCGTAAGGCCGGTTCCGATCAGCCCACCAACCACGCAAAGACCAAACGCCAGCATAGACCGCCCCGCATAGCGGATGCAGCGCTGAATATCGGTCGTATACAAAAGAATCGGGATAGCCATTAAAATAGCGCCATTCATCCAATATTCAGAGACCATGTCGTCTAAAGGCAACAAATTGCTGTTGCGCAACAAAATGCCGAACAAATAGCAAAGTACAATCGGGCTGAACACCTCGGGCAGCTTAGTTTTGCCAAGGCGGATGGCAATTGCCGGCCATAACAGGATCAGGATAGATTGCAGGATAAGCATAACAAAGGGTTTATTCTGTTCACTTTCGGGTAACGGAAACTGTTTTATCCCACCCGATGCGCAGCGTTGCGTCGTAAACCCCCGGATGCGCGAGCAACCAGTTGGCCAAAGCGCTCACTACCTGGCGTTGAATGGCTCGTTGAAGGGGCCTTGCGCCATAGTTTTTATCGAAACCGGTTTCCACAAGCCGATCCACCACTGATTCATCAAAATCCACCACGAGCCGCCGTTTTTCAATCCCTTCTCTTTTTTTCAAGGCCTCCAGTTCTTTCAGGGCGATCAGGCGGATGTCGGCAACAGAAAGCGTATTGAAAAGCACAATGCCGTCTATCCGGTTGATGAATTCCTGGCGGAAATGCCTGGAGATTGCCGACAAATAGATGGTATCATCCGGTGTCGTTTCCGAATAACTGAGGGACCGCCGCCCCGACGCGCCCAGGTTGGTCGTGAGAATGATGATGGTATTTCTGAAATTCGTCACCCGGCCAAAAGCATCCACCAGCAAACCTTCGTCCAGCGCATTAAACAAGGCGTCAAATACGGACGAATCGGCCTTTTCCACTTCGTCGAGCAAGATGACGGAAAACGGTTTTTCACGAACTTCGCGGATCAACTGCCCGGGGGTATTGCCTTCGCCGATCAGGCGCCCAATTTGTCCGGGGTATTGGAATTCGCTCATGTCAATGCGAATCAGTGGGGGATTTTTTTGTCCTTTTCCAAAAAAGTAGTCGGCCAAAGCCTTGGCGCTTTCGGTTTTTCCAACGCCGGTAGGGCCCGCAAAAATGAGCGTGGAAATGGGTTTGTAAGGATTATTTAAACCGGCTTTGTACACTTTGACTAAACTGCAAAGGTGATCTACGACCGACCGTTGCCCAATGATTCTGTGCTCGAAAAAATCCCGAACCTCCCGGACGTTCAACAACTGATCGTCGCGGAGGAACAATTCCGGCAGGCCGGTTTGCCGGATGAACTGGGCAATCAGGTCGTCTTTGCTGACCAGCGTTCGTTCGTTCAACTGTGCTTCGCTGATGCACTGGCCTAAAAACTTGATGCCCTTGCCGGGGAAGCTTTCATAAGGATAATACCGGAGCATGAGCCTGAAAGCCAATTGAATGGTCTGGGTTTCGATCCTGACGCCATAATTGTTGCGGCAATACTCCGCAAAACGCTCCATGATGGACAACACTTTCTGCTCCGGGAGTTCAGGTAAGTACACAACCTGGCAAGCCTGAACGAATCCCGGCAGCAGGCGCTGCATACTTTCTAATTCCTGCGGCGTGGCTTCTCCGATGATCTGAAGTTTTCCCTGTTGCAAAAATGAAAGCAAAAAGGCTGCAATGCTTTCATTTACGCTTTGGCCGCCGGTCTGAAACAAACGCACAATGTCTACAATCCAGAGCATTCCTCCGGCCGACTGAAGTTCATCAACCAATAATTCGCAGGTTTCCTGCCATTCTCCGAGGTATTTGGAACCCGCAGTAATGCGTTGCGGCATCAGGCGCCAGAAACTCAGCTCCTGCCGTTGTTTTTTTGCCTGATTGGTCGCCATTTTTACGACCTGGGTCAGCACAGCGCTTTTTCCGGATCCTGGCGCGCCGATAATCAGCAAATTTGCCCGGTGGTAGATCAATTTTTCATGCGCTTCCGCAACTTTTTCCTCCATCTCCCAAGCGGCTTCTATCGTCGCAATCCTTGTTTTTCCGGCTGCTTTGGGAAATGGGTATTGTTCGGCTAGCTTTGACAGGGTGGGGAACTCGCGCCGTTCAAAAAACGCGCCCCATTTGTATTCGCGGAAAGCATTGATTTTTAGTGAAATAGTGTCTAAATAAGGGGTAGGGTAGGACATCAGCCGGTAAATCTTTTCAGGGGGTAGGCTATTGAGCCGGTTGATGGCCATATATTGGAGCAAGGTGTCAAATTGTTTTTCATCCTGATAGCGGAAACTTTCGTAAATCAGCGGAAGGAAACACTCGGAATAGCCGTCTTCCGTAGGCCCGTAAACCACAGGAATGGGTACCTGAAGGTGCTGCGACAAAGGATACGTACCCGACAACTCGCCCCGGTAAGTGGGTTGAAGGGAGGGTTTGATGACTTTAAGTTTTGCTTCGAGGAGGAAAGACTCGGGGTAATCTCCATGCTTTTTATACTGTTTGTACAGGTAATCACTCAGGGTTGCTTTCACCTGTTCAAGATCGCGTTCCACGACTTCGTATTCTGTCCCAACAAGGATACCCAGAACGGCTTCTTCACTGATATTGAAACACAACAGCGGATAATTGATTTTTTCCATGGTTAAAATTTGGGTAAACTTGTTTTTGCCTCCAAAGTGACGGATAGACAACAAAGCTGCGCAAACAAAGGGAGATGTTGTAATTTCATTTTCAAGTTTTTACATTTTTAGTCACCTTTGGCGGCAGAAGGTTGTTTCTATAAAAGCAACTTCAAAAGCTAAAACAGCCCCTAAGAAAAGCATTTCCGTCGAATCGTCTTAAAAATAAAGCCGTGTTTATGTACAAAACACCCGTTTACCTTGTCGTTTTCCTGATTTTTGCTGCCCTCCAGACGACTTTGGGGCAGGATTTTGAACGCCTTGACATTCCATTCCGGGTTGATGGTAAAATTTTGGCGTTCCCCCTGGCAGGAGGCTTAAACGCACCTCAACCCTCGGCCGCAGACCTGAACAATGATGGCATGCTGGATCTTTACGTGTTTGACCGGGAAGGCAATCGCCAGCTCACCTTCATCAATACCGGCTTGCCGGGGGAAGCAGCTTATGTATATGCACCGCAATACGCCGCCAATTTTCCGCACCTTGAAAATTGGGTTTTGTTGCGCGATTACAACAATGATGGGGCGATGGACATTTTTGCATACCCGGATCAGCCGGTTGGCGGCATCATCGTTTATCGCGGATTTTTTGAAGACAACCAGTTGAAATTCCAACGCTTTCAATTTAACACGGCTTTCAACATCATCTTTTTCCCGCTTCCGAATGGCTCTTCCACCCAAATTTATGTCAGTACCATAGATTATCCTGCGATTGATGACCTGGATTGCGACGGCGACTTAGACATTGCCACGTTCAATATTGCCGGTGGGTATGTTGAAATGTTCGCCAACCGGTCTGTAGAAATGGGCTACGGACGCGATAGTCTGATTTTTCGGTTTGTAGAAAACTGCTGGGGGGGGATTTACGAAAACGCCTTTTCGCCATCCGTGGAATATGGCAGTGCTCCCGGAGTCTGCGCCGGGAACTTTACCGGGGAAGACGAACCGCTCAACTTTCGGCATTCCGGCTCAACTTTGCTGACGTATGATGGCGACGGCGACGGAGATAAAGAGCTCATCCTTGGTGATATTACGTACAATACGATCACTTACCTAACGAACAATGGCACTTGCCAGGAAGCCTGGTTTACCCAACAGGACACGACTTTTCCGAGCTATAATTTGTCTGCGGATATCCCCGTTTTTCCTGCTGCGTTCTACCTCGATGTAGACAACGACGGCAAAAAGGACCTTTTGGTGGCGCCGAACAGCCGCCAGTCTTCCGAAAGTTATGACGCGCTCTGGTATTATAAAAATGTGAATACCGCTCAGCAACCGTCTTTTTCTTTTCAGCAGAAAAATTTTCTGATTGAAGACATGATTGACCTGGGCTCCGGCGCTTATCCTGTTTTCGTGGATTACAATGTGGATGGTTTAATGGATTTAGTGGTTGGAAATCACACCTATTATTTGCCCTTGGGTGAAAAAGACGCCCGACTTTTTTTATACGAAAACAAAGGCACAGCAACCAGCCCTTCTTTTGAATTGGTGAATGACGACTGGCTGGGTATGAGCCAGTTCAGCAGCTCGGCGACGTTTGCTTTTGCACCTGCATTTGGCGATCTTGACAACGATGACGACCTCGATTTGATCATCGGCGAACAAAACGGCGCTTTGTTTTTTGCAGAAAACACGGTCGGTCCGGGCAATCCGCTCGCTTTTGCCCCGGTTCAGTACAACAATTTCGGGATAGACGTAGGGCAAGCCAGCGTGGTGCAAATCGTGGACCTGGACGAAGATGGCATCAACGACTTAGTCATCGGGGAAAAGAACTGCAACCTCAATTTTGCAAAGGGCCTGGGAAATGGCGTGTTCGATCCGGTTTTTCCAGGTTTGGGGAATGTGAATGCCTGCGCGCCGGGCTACCTTGACGGCAATGCGCACCCCCATTTTTTGAAAATCGGCCATTCCTGGAAACTGTTTCTGGGTACAACCAGCGGCGCCATTAAAACTTATGGCAATATAGAAGGCAATTTGTTTGGAGCTTTTACAGCGCTGGAAGCCAATTACGGCAATTTCAAAGCAGGCAACCAAACGCATCTCGATTTTGCGGATCTTGATGCCGATGGCTGGCTGGATGTGGTTGTTGGAAATTTCAGTGGCGGCATTTCCGTTTTTCGGACGGATATTGAAGCGGTGCTGGTGGATACGGAGGCGCCGGAACCGGAAACTGCCCGAATTACCGTTTTTCCCAACCCTGCTTCCGGGGAGTTTTCGGTACAGTTGAAAGGAAACGAAACCGGTGAAAAGCAATTTTTGCTGTACGATGCAGCAGGGCGTTTGCTTGCAAAAAGCATTCAGGGCGATAATTTGTGGCGGATAAATGCGGACGCTTTCAGCGCAGGTATTTATTTTGTGAAAGTCATCAGCCGGCAAGGCGTTTTTTCAACGACAATGATCATTCAATAGATTACACTATGGCGAGGATAAAGCTTACTGACGACTTGAAAAAAGCCATTAGCGGCTTGTCGCCAACACAAAAAGACAAGTTGCTTTACCGGCTGATCGCTGGCAATCCGCCCCTGGCTCATAAGTTGATCTTTGAGTTGCTGGAAGGAGGAAATACGCAAGACGACCGCCGGGCTGTGGCAGCTGCAGAAATCATCAATGCCCTCGCTGAACACAAAGCGCACTACCATTCTCCTGGTATTTTACTCTTACTTTTGCGCGACCTGAGCGGCGTCATCAACCGCCACGTCGCGACAACCCGCGATAAATATGGCGAAGTAGAATTGAACTTGTTGCTGCTGAATGAAGCTTTCGACCTTTTTGGCGATAAAATTCGCCCGGTAAACTATCAAAGATCCCATACCTTCAACCAATACGTTGTAAAAAGGGCCCTGAAACTCCTGTCGCTTATCGAAAAAATGCACGAGGACATGCGCCTGGATTTTAAATCAGATTTAAAAAAATTGGGAAAACACATCGCAGCTCAGCCGACAACAATGATGGTTGCGAAAGATTTGGTGTTGGATGTGAACCGGCTCTTGCAGCCCAATAATTGAGTTAAGATAGGCAAAACTGGTTACTCACCATAAAACCCGATTGTTATGAAAAATTATGTTTTTCTCCTACTTGTAACCTCCTGGGGAGCATTGCAGGCGCAAACTGCAAAAGAGCAAATCAACGCACAAGTCTGGAAGCCTTTTATCCGGCATTTTTCGGAAGGAAATACGGACGCGTTCATGGCCTTGCATTCAAAGGAGGTCATCCGCTTTGGCCTTGAAGGCAAACCCGCTGGAATGGATTGGGAGACGTACCGCGCAGGTCAGCTACGCGGCGACGAACGCGACCGACAGGAAAAGCGCAAACGAACCATTGACCTGCGGTTTGAATACCGCGCTTCCGTGGATTCGTTCGCTTATGAAACTGGTTATTACCGCACTTCCTATGAACAGGAGGGCGAACCCCGCCAGGATTATTTTGGAAAATTTAATGTCATTCTGAAAAAAGAACAGGGGCAGTGGAAAATTTTGCTGGATTCTGACCACGGAGGTGTATCTGAAGCAGATTTCTGGAAAGCGCAGCCGCTTGAAGGACCTCAGTCTTTGATGTTTGTCACAGGCTCCGATTTGGCAGTCGGTTCCAAAATGCTCCAAAAGCAGGTGCTGGTTAACGCAAGCCCTGAAACTGTCTAC
>JBJXFD010000439.1:0-7848 GCA_046153985.1 Saprospiraceae bacterium | reverse complement strand
GGGGTTCGGCGTTACCCCGTTTATGCGACCAACCCCCGATTGCATCGGGGGCTATTCACCTTCAACCACTTCGTGGTTATCCCCCACTAAGTTGACGACATTAGACGGGAATCCTCGCAGGGTATGGATACCCGTCGCAACAAGTCTATCATTTGAGGGTGATTTTTGACGCCAGGTATTCCGGCAAAGTCTTTACTGCAGCGCTCAGTTTTTCTTTACTGCTATCCTGCATTTTCCCACCCTCCCGGTGATAGGTATAGTTCAAAAACAGGTAATACATCAGGATCCTGTTGTAATCATCCAGCTCCTGATCCGAAATCATTTCCAGCATTTTCGCTTCAATTTCCGCCGCTTTTTCGGATTCAGTCAAGGCTCTCCCTATTCGCCCGATGCTGCCAAAGTAATGATTGTTGCTTGGGTTTTCAATCCGCAAACTGATGCCCAGCAGCAAATCCTGCACGTTGATGTCCAACACCTCCAATTCGCGGATGTACGTTTTTCTGCCAGCCCAAGCGTAACTTCCATCGGTAACCCGGTCAAACCGGTCGTTCATGATGTCTAAGTGGGCGCGGAGGAATAACTCCCAACTGGTGGTCTCTGCGGATAGTTTGGCGATATTCAGGGCATGAACGCGGGGACGATCGTCCTGGCTGCAACCGCCCACAACCCTGCGGTTTCTTTTGAGTTCGAGTGCTGTTTTTGGAGAATAATAAAGTTCCACATATTCTTCAAATTCATCGTCCGAGGTTCCGTTTTCCAGCACTTCTTTGACCGCATTGCTCAAAAGTGCATCAAACCGATCCTCTTTTTTTCTCAGGCTGTCAATTTTTGAAATTTTCTGAGATTCCCATAGTTGGTTTTTTTTCCAATACTTTCTCCAATCTTTTTTCTTACTGTTTTCAGGGACTTCCGGGCAGTTGGTTGCTTTTTTTACATAATCTGTAAATTTTGCTAATTCAGGGCCTTGGGTACGTGTATAGACATCTTCCCATTCCGTTTTACTTTCATAAAATACTTGTGTCGAAGTATCTACCATGCAATCGGAATACTGCACCATCCGGGCATACTTTTCAACTAAGGGTCGCTGTGAAAAATCTTCCGTAAAATAAAATGCACTAACAATTTCCAGTGCATCTTCGCTGTTGCTGAAATAGTGGCAAACCCATTTCCCTTTCAGCGGTTTATCGTAATCCTGAAGATTTTCATAAAACTCCAGCCTATACTCATATTTACCGTCAAAGCCTACCGTGCTCAGTTCGACTAACTCACGATCCTCATAATCCCGGTATTTAAACTTCACCACCAGCAAATCTTTAACAGCTGTTGCCTGATTGTGCTTTTGAATGAATTCTTCGTAGGCCATGCCCGCTTCCATATCGGCTTTTGCTGCTTTGATGTCCCCTGTATCGAGCCTCACAAAATGCACTTTAGCTTGAGATTTAGCCCGGTACACTTTATCCAGTTCACATACCCTGAATTTCAGATTCAGCGAATCCACGATGTATTTTAATTGTTTCACTGTAGTATCAGAATAAATCAATCCATTGGCGTGATTTTCAAACTCTGATTCTTGTGAAAATGCGGTAAATGCGGAAAGCGCTAAAATGAGGAAGGCTGTGGTCTTTTTCATGTTGCTGAAGGTTATGGGTTTGTCAAACAAATGGGTGCGATCTTCCCAGTATGGATGCAGAATTGTGGCCTTTTGGTGGGCTGCACGTCAGAGTGATGATTCTACTTCCACCGCCATTGCTCGTTCAGGACATAAGGTACATCCAAGGCAGATGTAAGCGCTTTCAATTTTTCCTTCAACGGTTCCAGGTTTTGGATGCTGCTTTTGGGCAGGACGATGGCCTCTCCTGTTTTGAGTTTGAGGAAAATAGTAGCGGGGATTTCAATCACGCTGCTTAATTCAGAATAGGGTATTTTGCTTTCCATGCCGCTTTCCTTAGCAAAGAGATGGTCGTCTTCAAAAGTCAGCGTCAAAAGCTTTCCGATCCGATCCCTGAAATTTTCCCGGATATAAGCCTGGTAGTGCCTGACGTAGTAGTTCCTTTCCCAAATGGGGTAAATAAAGTACCAGAGGATGGCCAAAATGACCAAAAAACCGGCTGCTGTCCGGCTGCTGACAAACCAATAATAGAGGCCAAGTAAAAGGTAAATCAACGGTCCGATAAGCCTTGCTCTTTGCCGCTTTTTGATAATCCGCTCCGCCGTAGAGGCGGCATAAAGCTGGTGGGTAAGGAAGTCGTTTTCGGAAAGGGAGTAGGTAATCGTCATGCGTATTGGTTTGTCAGTTAATAATCATTTGCAATGATACATAAGCATCCAAACATGCTCTAAATTACTTCACTTATGTCTGAACCAACAATCGGTTCGGTCAACCTCATAAGCCTTAAATATAGTATTAACTGGCGAACCAAACAAAACCCGGTCGTTGAATTGGGTGCGCATCAGGTAATTAAAAGCCCCCATGTCGCCGGTGTAAGCGGTCTGGTTATCGTGGTTAAATTGCTCGTGAATCCCGGCGAGTTTTTCAATAAACGCCTGCATCACCCGAATATTTCCACCGATGACCCCGCAATTGAGTAACGGCGCATCTTTGAAGGCGGCTTCATAAGCGGCGTAATCGGCAATTTTGCTGCGCAGATGGGCGGAATGCGCTTCCATCCATTCATTGTGAAGGGTTTTGGGTTCATCGCCACAAAAAATGGCGTTTGGGTTTTCGGTAAAAAAAGGGTGGATAAAAGGATTGTTCAGCGCGACAACATCTTATACGTCGGTCACAAAAACGCTTTCAAGTTCCGCTGAGTGGGCGCGTAAAAAATCGCGGTAAATTAAATAGCGGTAAACATTGGGATTAAACCGGGGATTGTAGTCAATTTTAATAAAAACAAGGTGTTCGTTTTGGTATTTTGAACAGGTTTCCGAAGTGAAATTATTGTGAAAAATGATGCCTTTTAATTGCAGCGCTGCAATGGATTCAGCCCATGCCTGAACGATCGAATAATCGTCATCTTCTAACGTCGTATTCCGATTTACATCATAAATGCCTGTAAAATGGCAAGCCAAAATGAGCTGTTTGTCCATTAAGAATGGCATAAAGATGCGGATGAAGCATTTTCTCTTTTCAGGGTTGCACTGACGCTACCCGGGATATTCCGGTAATAAACGTAGGTTCTTAAATCCACTTTCCTGACGTTGTATTGCTGGCCGGCGCGTTCATAAAAATCGGCATCGGCGGCGTAGAAATCCTGAAATTTTAAATTAGTAAAAACCTTTCTCTTTCCAAACAGCGTGGCGAATAAAATGCACTCATCCACGTGGATAACCTGCTTCGTATCGTGCTTATCCGGCACGTAATAATCTTCTTCTGTGTCTACGATGGTTTTTGTGGTGGAAGCGATCAGGTCGGCGTACTCCATTTCCTGCAAACAAGACCAAAGGTGATCAGGCTGGTATTCATCGTCGGCGTCCAGAATGGTGATGTATTCCCCGTTGCTGTTTAAAATTCCCCGGTTGATGGATTGGGATTGGCCGCAGTTTTTATGGCGGAGGTAAAGAATTTTGTCCTCGTTTTTTTTTACGTAATCGAGCAGTTGATTTTGCGGGTCGTTGTCGCTGCCGTCGTCAATGACGATGAGTTCAAAATTTTGAAAAGTTTGGTTCAATACGGAATCAATCGCTCTTTTGACCAAAGAAAACTCGGTATTGTATACGGCCATAAGGATAGACACCTTTGCTTTATTATTCATATTTAAAAAATTGCTTTTTTAAAACAGGCCAAAGGTAGTGATTGGTTTTCAAAACTTTGCACATTCAGTAAGTTGATGGCCTGGGTGGCATTACCATGATGGTTGTTTGGCCAGCTTAAAATGCCCGGTTTGCAACGGCGGTTCTCCAACGGTCCGGACTATGTTATTTTTGATGGATAAGTCAAATTCCAATTTTTGACCGCTGGTAAAGGAAGCTGCCGATCCAAAAGGAATTTTAAAAGATAAAAATCGCCCCGTTATCAGGTCTTTCCGGTTGACGGTTATGGTGACATAGTCCGCCCCTTTTGAGCGATTAAAGCGTTTTTTATCAACCGGTAATTTTAACAAATTTTCCGCTTTCCCCTTGTTGTCGTAACCGGAAAAGTTTTTGATCATCCCATCTGCATATTTCACCTCGATTTTGTCAAGCTGGCGTGCAATGGCAGGATCGAGTTGGATGTATAAGGTATCCATACTCCAGGATTTCATATAATATTGCCCGATAGTCATCGTTGCGGACACCCGGTACAAGGTGTCGTTTAATCGTTCCATTTTTCCCGAATACGCCGCATAAACGACATACTCGTTTTGGTTGTAAATGAAGTCAACAGCGTTGTCTTTGCCCATGCGAAACAGGCAATCGTATTTTCCCATTTTATCTGTTGAAGTCCCGGTATAGGTTTGCCCAAACGAGGCAAAAGCCATCCACCACAGCGCGAATAGGATTGGTATTAATTTCATAACGATTGTTGTTTTGCTGCTTATGGATCCTCCGCGTAAGCCAAGAACTTGTTGGGGATTTCCCGAACAAGCTCTAAACATTTGCAATATACAAATCCTTGTACTACCTTGTCAAAAGGAAACGAATAACCATGCCCAACAACACCATAAAAATTGACGGAAACCAGAATATTGTGGTGCAGGACGCTGGCCACGCTACCATTACGATCAACGCCAGCGACCCTGCCAGCCTGGAGCAATTCCTGAAAACAGCCACCGACGAACTGAAACAAGATTTGCTCAAGGCGTTGGAACAACAAAAAGGGCAGACGTTTACGAATGTCAAAAACATGGTGGCGGGCAGTATAGAGGCGGGAGGCAATGTGCACATTGGCGATATTTATCAACTTCCCAAGTCCAAACTTCCAAAAGCGCTTACGCACGCCATTCCCATCCTTTCCGAAACCGCCATCGTGGGCCGCCAAAAAGACCTGCAAGACTTAAAAGACCTGCTCTTCGACCAACGCCAGGTGGTATTGATGAACGGCTTGGGTGGCATCGGAAAAACCACCCTGGCACAGGTCTACGCCGGAAAATATTGGGACGACTACCAGCACGTGGCCTGGATTACCCAGCTTTCGGACAATATCCTGCAGGACTTCGCCACGGCCCTGACCTTATCCAAAAACTTAGACCTCTCTCCGGAACTCAGCAACCCGCAAGAGATTTTTGCCGAAATCATGCGAAAACTCAATGGCTTAGAGCAAGGCCCCAACCTGCTCATCCTCGACAACGCCGACGACAGCGTCGAACAACTCCGGCACGCCCTGCCAAAACAACCGCTCTGGCATATTCTCATCACCTCCCGGCAGGAATTACAGGGTTTTACCGGGAAAGCACTCGATTTTTTGAGCCACGACGACGCGGTCTTGCTGTTCAAAACGCACTACACCCGCCCAGACCTGTCGGATGACCAAATTGCCGACTTAGTCAAAACCGTGGACTACCACACGCTGACCATTGAAATCTTAGCCAAAACAGCGATGGTGCAGCGCTATGAGGTGGAAACCTTGAAAAAAGCCGTCCGCTCCGACGCCCGGGCCAACGTCAAAATCAACCGCCCCGACACAAAAAAAATTGAACGCATTACCTCGTTTTTGGTCTCTATTTTTAAACTGAGCAAACTGGAAGAGAACGAGTTGTGGCTGCTGAATCAATTTGTGTGCCTGCCACCTGAATTTCACTTCTATAGCCTGCTCGACGAACTGATCCATCCAACAGCAAGCGGCAAAACAGAGGTCTTTGCTGAAACCCTCGAAGCACTCGCCCAAAAAGGCTGGCTGCTGAAAACTCCCGAAACCGATGCTTATAAAATGCACCGCATTCTGGGCGAAGTGGTCAACAGGCAAGCCTTGGTATCTGTCCAGGATGTAGCCGCCTTGATCTCAAAGATTACCGATAAATTGCACATAGACCAAACGAAAGACAACCCGGTCGAAAAATTCCCCTGGCAACCTTTTGGAGATGCAATATTAGAGGCTTTTCACGATTCGCAAGGCATGGGCGCCACCGAAATCATGGAATTGCAAGACAGGCTCGGTTGGGTGTATAAAGAAATGGGCAATTATCAAAAATCAAAACAACTGAGGAACAGCGCTTTGCAGACCAGTCTCCAGCACTATGGCGAAGACCACGAAACTACTGCCCGATTGCAATCTAATTTGGCCTTAGTGCTCCGCCAACTTGGCAATTATGCAGAGGCAAAAAACCTCTTGGAAAAATCTACGCAGTTCATCGAGAAAAACTTTGGAGCAGAGCATCCTGAAACAGCGATTCGCTATTCTAATTTGGCTTTGGTGCTTCAAAACCTTGGCGATTATGCAGAAGCAAAAATCCTCTTAGAAAAAGCCTTGCACTCCGCTGAGCAAAACTTTGGAGCAGGCCACCCCACAACGGCAACTCGTTATTCTAATTTGGCAACCGTGCTTCGAGACCTTGGCGATTATGCAGGAGCAAAAATCCTCTTGGAAAAAGTCATGCGTTCCGATGAACAAAACTTTGGAACAGACCATCCTTCAACGGCGGTGAGTTATTCTAATTTGGCCGTAGTGCTTAAAGACCTTGGCGATTATGCCGGAGCAAAAATCCTCTCGGAAAAAGCCATGCACTCCGATGAGCAAAACTATGGAGCAGACCATCCTTCCACAGCGCAATGTTATTCTAACTTGGCCTTAGTGCTCCGCCAACTTGGCGATTATGCGGGGGCAAAAATCCTCTTGGAAAAAGCCATGCGCTCCGATGAGCAAAACTTTGGAGCAGACCACCCCTCAACGGCAGTGAGTTATAATAATTTGGCCTGGTTGTATCTTGATTTAGAACAACCCGAAAAAGCAGTGCCTTTATGGGAAAAGGCCTATGCTACCCGGGCAAAATATTTAGGCGAAGACCATCCAAATACACAAAATGTGGCTGAGGCTTTGAAAAAATATAAAACTACCTGATATGGGCGAATCTTAGAGCATGTTGGTTTTCTAAGATAGGTATTTATTTGTAATTCGCGAATCGCGAATTAATGCTTCTTTTCCTTTTCCATCAGGTTCTTTGCCCAAAGCAAAACCAATACTTTTGAACACCCTGAACCTCCCCTTTGTGCTCTTTGCGAAACCTTTGCGCCCTCCCGTTGTGCGGGACAAGTTTCGCGGGAAAGAGTCTCGCAAAGCATACCCCATAATCCCAAGTCAATCATAAAACCTCAATCCCTGCTCCACCCGCTCCATCATCTTCAAAATTCGCTCGGCCTTTTTATCTGCTGTTTTGGCCTCGTAAATCCAGTCCAAATACGCTTTTTGTTCGCCTTCTGTGAAGGATAGAAAGGTGTCAAAGGTTTGTTTTGGTTCGTTGTTGAAGCAGTCCAGGATTTCTTCGGGAATTTCTAAGGCAGAATCATCAACATAGAGCGTGATGTGTACAAAATCGCCTTCCTGCTTGCCAATTTTTTTGCGGATTTCGGCTTTCACCGGCAGGAACAATTGCCCGTTTCCCATGGGCATGAGCTTGTATTGTTTGAAGGCGTAGTCGTCAATGCTGCCTCTAACTTTCACCCAACCGAACGGGTTGTTTTTATTTTGCAGCACTTCGGGAATGGCCGCGTAGACCCAGCCGCCTTTGCCGGGGAATTTTTGCAGCAGGTAGGATTGATTGACTAAGGGCTGCTGAAAAAATAACTGTCGGGTTTGGCTACATTGGGAAGATCTGATAATTCCACTTTTCATTAACGGAATCATGGATAATATTACAAGCGTCCAAATAATTATCCAAAACCTTGATTCCTTTTTTAAAAACCAAGTTTATTGATTCCGCAATTATTTTAATTCCG
>JBJXFD010000434.1:0-19842 GCA_046153985.1 Saprospiraceae bacterium | reverse complement strand
TCGATTACACCATACATCTCCCCTGCGCTCCGCCGCAGACGTTTTTCTTTTCCTTCCATTTCTTTTTGTGGACAAATTTAACGGGCGCTAAAACCGCTTGCAAGATGGGGATGGTCAGAGGGATACGTTTGATCCGCATGAGGAGGGGGTTTTTGTGGGGCGGGTTGAGGTTAGGGAGCGGGAGTGAAAATTAAGATTGGTTGGGCTACAAATCGTTTATAAACATTTACTTTATTATAAATTAAATAATATTATACTGCCTTTAAATAAGCTTTGCACAGTCTTGTTGAACTTTCCGTATCAAGTAATTTAGCACTTTGAATTGTACAAGGGATATTGTAAGAGGATATAAAGGTAGCTGCTACTGCTGCCTAAAAAGATAAAGCAGCAGTAACAGCTCGTATGTGCATTATTGAGTCTCAACAATCCTTTCCTCTACCAAAAAGTAAGATTCAATCTTTTTGATGTGTGGCTTGATTGCTGCAAGGATTTCTTCCCTATTTTGATAGGGAATATCTTCCACATTCAGTGCCTTTAGATAAATGATCGCCAGAGGAATTCCTAGCTTATCACTTAATGATTCTAGCAATTGAACGCTTGGATTCTTTACCCCTGTTTCTATTTCTGATAAAAATGAACGAGAGATTCCTAATAAATTTGCGAACTCTGCTTGGGTATATCCTTTTTCTTTCCGTAAGGATAGAAGCACGAATGGTATCCCTCTCAGAGGCTTAGGATTTAAATTAATCATCATAGTCATGTTTAGGAATTTTAGTTAAAAAATGTTTCCCTTATTGTAACTGTCACCGACGCTTACGTTAGCCAGTTAATTTATAGGAATACAGGACTGCCGCGAGGCAGGTAGTTGCCAATAAGGGCAACCAAATGTCGGGACAACATGACGTAGAGCATTCTCATCCATTAAAGGTTTTATACTCGGTACGTCACGAATCCAAACTCAAGAAATCGCTCAAAAAGTTCCTCAAGTCCATATTTGATGAAGTTTTTGGCGACTTCGCTCCAAACCTGAGTTAACAAGTCATCCTGGTCATCGTCATCCATTTTTTCATCATCTTTGGATTCGAGCACCTCAAGCATCTTGAGAATTTTCCCAAGAATTGCATTGAGATGTTCTTTTTTTTCCTGATCTTCTTCTAAGCGATAAAGAAAGGCAACACCCTTGGCGACTTCTTTAAGATCGCTAACTAAATCAAGCTTTCTCATAAGCGTGATGATTTTAATTTATAAGTTACAGAATAAGGAAAATATCGATAAAAAAACGCTGTCCAGTGTAAAATTGTTGCCGCCACGAGCTACATATTTATATTATTAATGCGTAAATTATTGGTTAAAAGTAATTTTTGATTATATATTTTATTTACACATTTAATGCATTCCCACAATATTAGATAGTTGAATTCTTAGATTCTCTAATTAGTACGTAAGTGAATACCAACTCCAACTTAGCAAAAAGCTATGTGAGGTATTTGCCGCGAGGTTGAAAAAACTTTAAAGGCTTCCTTTCAGAGATTCTCACTTTATATGTTTAATTTATTGGTTATAGATATTTTTGTACCAAATAATTTATTTTTTCAGAGTAGGTTAGTACAAGCCAAACGGGGATTTCGGGTTTTCCATGTATGCTAAATAAAGAGATACTTCAACTCTTAATACTCCCTCGCCAACATCACCGTCATCACCCGCTCCGTCACCTCCGGATCAGCCGGATTTTCGCTTCCATATGCCAGGCTTTTATCGAAGTAATCAATTTTCCAGAAAACTCGATCCCCTTTAAAATCAAAAGCCCCAAAGTCATGCTCCCCGTATGGGTCGTTGTCTTCTGAAAAGTCGTTGAAGGTTTTGACCAGATTGAATATCTGAATCTGATCTTCCGGCGGTAACGCCTGAATGCCCAGCGTCATATACGCAAGACCGCCCTGCCCTGCGGCCTTCCGGAATTCATCGTTCAATTGGGCGATTTTTTCAGCTTGTTCCATCTCAGTCCACACTTTAGGGTTACAGCGTCTTTTATCCAATTATCTGAAAGCGCACAAGTGCCACCTTTTGATAACCATATTTTCACAGTCCACAATGGTCATTTTAAAATCCCGGTTCAACACTTATGACCTGACCGCCATTAGGATTGATGAAGGTGCCAGTCAGTGCATCAGGCGCTTCATACATGGCAAAGAAGGCTGTCTTTACAATCTCATTTAATTCTAAGCTTCTTCCCAAATGGGTTTGGTGAATTGCGTCCTTTTTCCTGTCGTCTGACTGATGATCTCTTGACATCGCTGACTTGAACAGGCCAGGTGCAATGCCGATGGCGGTAATGCCATCTTTTGCAGATTGTTTGGAGATGGATCTGACCAGCCCGGTAAGCCCAGCTTTTGAGATGCCGTATCCAAGATCCCGGCTACCCACTCCGGCAGCAGCAGAAGAAACAACAACTATCCTGGCTGTTTTTTCTGACTTTTTGATTTTGTCAACGGCTCCGATCACAAACTGGCAAGCCCCGATAAGATTAACTTGTAAGGTATTGCTGATCTCATCCCAATTTGTGCAGCTTGGGTCTGTACCATTGTATATGCCCGTAGCAACCAAAATTCGCCAATGGTCACTTTGTGAAAAGTCAATCTCGTTGAGCGCAGCATTAATGCTTGAAGTAGAACTCAGATCACAGCTTTTTACAGAAAAAGAAGCATCAGGGGTTTTGTCAAACAGATGAATATGAGCGCCTTCAAACTTGCCACTATTGGTGGCAGCCTCGGCAAAAGCGCTACCAAGACTCCCTTTAGCACCTAAAATAATCAGCCCTTCCTTTTTCGATCCAGGTATGCAATCCGATGGTGTGGCTATATCATTAAAGTGGATAGCATGTCCTTGTTCAGCCTGCTTCGTAGCCAAATATCTTCTGATTTCAGGCCTGTCAATGATTACGGGGACAGTCTCAACGACTTCGATGCCATTGTTTTCCAACACCCCCCTTTTCTCGGGATTGTTGGTAATAAGCCTGATTTTAGTAAGCCCTAAATCCTTTAGAATTAAAATGGCCGAACCGTAGCGCCTTAAATCCTGAACGTCCACCTTGTTCTTCATGGCTTCAAAGGTTGAAATTTCTTCCTCTTCCATTTGTTTATAAGTCGAGAGCTTACCTGTGAACCCAAGGCCGCGCCCCTCATGATGGAAATGGTATATGATCAATCCTGGATTTGCGGCAATCTGATCCATGGCCGCAAACAACTGCTCGGTACAATCACATCGCCGATCCCCAAAAATGTCCCCCGTAAAACAGGCAGAATTAATTCTGACAAGGGGCGCTTCGCCCAGTTCGTCAATTCGGGGCTTATAGAGAATGGCATGTTCAGCACTGGAATGGCCGATTATGGTGTGATAAGCCCCCAGCATAAAACCCGGGTATTGAATATTTTGCAACGGCACGTCCAGTACTTTTTCAATGATTTTATACTTCGGCAAGTGCATGCTTAATTCACTCAAAAATCAAAGATTACAATCCCGGCGTACCATATTCAGGGCCATTATCTTTTTTTAAGGTATTTGCGGCAGCGGCGGTCAGCGATAGTTTAATATGCTGAACCCTTTGTGAAATAAGATCGGCATAATCCTCAAGGGAAACATGGAGATCCTCCGGCATTGTGATACCCCGCGACATTGGTACGACCACGCCCTGGCCATCTGGTCTCTGCAAAGCAACAACATCTTCCAGGTTGCCTCCTTGTGGCCCTAACCCTGGCGCAAGAAAAATGGAATTTGGCATCATTTGCCTCAACCTTCTTGCATCTTCAGGAAATGTAATTCCAACTACTGCGCCAACAGCGCTCAAACCTGACTGCCCCTTAGTTTCTTCTGCCCAGCCAGAAATTAAACGGGAAACTCTGTCTGAAACAGTTTGACCTTCAATCATTTGATCCTGTAACCATCCAGCGCCTGGATTTGATGTCTTTGCCAGAAAAAAGACTCCCTTTCCATATTTTTTGGCGCATTCAACAAATGGCTCAAGCGTTTCGGGACCTAAGAATGGATTGATCGTGATGCAATCAACTTCCAGATCGGAACCGCCTGCCGATTTAGGTGTCAGATAAGCTCGTGCATAGGCATCAGCAGTACTGCCAATATCGCCGCGTTTCGCATCCAGAATAATGCCCAAGCCTCTCGACTTGGCCTTGGCAAAAAGGTCTGCCATAATTGCAACCCCGCCAGAACCAAAAGCTTCATAGAAGGCGGACTGAGGTTTGATAAAACCCACGTCCGCGCTTACGGTATCAAGGACAAAATGGACATAGTTGGACAAAACTTCCAAAGGCTCTTTTCCACCTTCTTTAAATGCATGGGGTATATCTGCAAGCACAGGGTCAATGCCCACACATAATTGGCCATATTGCTGTGTTTTTTCTTGTACTAAATCGCCCCAATGTTGCGCCATTTTTCTATCCTTTTGATTGGTTGCCTGATTTATATCCATAAGACCATGAATTTGTCAATTAAATTTAAATTGCCCAAGGTTCATGTTTTTTTTCATTCAGGGAAGAAGAAAGCAGGGGTAGTTACACCCCTGCCCTGCTCCGTTTACCATTCACCCGGCAAAAGTAAGGTGTTATTGTAAAACCAAAGCGAGAACTCCTTAAGCGGAAAGTCAGTAAACTCCAGTTTAAACCGTTTAACCAAATTGTCGTTTCCATCCTCTACCCGGATTTCAGCGCTTTTATCCTCCTCGACCTTGATTTTCCAGACCTGAAACTCTTCCGCCTTGATTTTCTTGTCCAGTTGGTTGGAAAAGACATAATCAATCAGCCAGTAGGCTCCGGCTTTTTCGGCGAGATACCGAACACCTTCGGTGTAAACGAATTTTCCGAAAAGCGGATTCCGGTAAACTATGTCGCTTCCGGTGAAATGCTGCAATTCTTGAATGAGGTTGGTCATAGGTGTTTTCCTTTCTACAATGGTTTTTCGGGTTGTAAGGCAGCTCGCAAGTTTGCTTGCGGGGCTGCGCTTACAATTCGATGGATACCGAATTGCGGGGTGTGCGCCGGTCAGGGCTTGGGCGAAAAAAATACGACCCGCAGGGTGGAGATTTTTTTTGAACCAACTCGTCCTGGCCTTGACCGGTGCGAGGGGTGTCCCCTTCAAAACAAAAGGCTGGCCGCGTATGCGGCCTCCGTATCAATGGGTGGCGGGTGGGGGAAAGATCATGAGGGCATAAAAAACCGGGGCAGGATGCCCTGCCCCGGCTGGACGGCTTTAGGAGCCGTTACTCTTTAGGCGGAAAACCCACCAGCTCGATGCGTCCGTCCACCGGAATGGGCATGGCATCCAAGATGATGTTGAGGCCTGTTCCGTCTTTGTGATGGAAGGCTACGCCGATGCGTGAGCCAATCCGGTCACTGCGTCCGTCCTGGACTTTGACGTGGATGAACAGGTCGGGTTTCCGGGCCTGGTTGGTTGCGTTATTGTCAGACATGTTAAGCTCCTTTCGCTTTGGGTTACTGACAAAAGTCGCCCGCCATGCGTGTCGGGCAAAGATGTCAAAAGAGCAAGGGAGTGCTTGCACGACTTTACCGGGTCACCGGCTTGCCTTTGATCAGCTTTGACAACGCATGGCAGACTTTTGATGATCAGTAATCCAAGCCAAAAGGAGTGCGGGGGAAATGTCAATAGCAGCAAAATCAGGTATGGAAAACTCTTTTTCAAAAACGGTAAGGCTGAATGGATGCAGGTAGTCCGTTCGTATATTTGCGAAGAGGCCTTCATCACAAAGATGGGTAAACAAACACGATTGGGTAATATGCCAATTCTGGTGGCGGGTTATTGGATGGAGTCTTTCGGTGAAAAGAGTTATGGCTAATTGCTGTCCGGACGACAAGTTAACCTGCCCTGGTTTTTTGCCATCAGGATCGGGCGGGTGGAAAAACTGGTAAAGTCCCCGCTTTCAAAGCGTCATTTAGATCAATATGCGGTGCAAAAAATTGGCTCTGGTTTGTTACCTGCTCTGGAAACGCTGCCATAAACTTTTCAGTAAATTGCTGGCCAGCCACATTGTTATCCAAAAAGGTATCAATCTGCTTATACCCATGCTGACGAATGGCTTCAACCGCAAGGTCAAAAGATGACAGCGAATGCATAATAATAGTGTCCTCGGAAAGTCGGTCGGTTTTCAACATCACCAAGAGCGACAAAAAGTCGGTCATACCTTCGAATACGTTTACCAAAAACTGCTTCGGGGCTCTGCCCCGGATGACGGTAATATCCCGTTTAATCAGCGCCGATTTAAATTTGTACTGATCGGAAGCCGAGCGGATTTCATAACCGCCGCTTTCATTCTCCATACCAAAGGCGAAGAAGACCTTGTTTTTGGGCTTATTGCGGTACTTGATTTCCTTCAGATACAACCTGGCTATGTCGGGCGGTATTTTTCTTTGGTTTTCAAGGTAGGAAAAAATGACCGGGTTCCTGATTTCATGGGCCTCCAGGAACTCCAGATCCCGCTCTGTCTCAGTTACCGGAGCGCACTCCCTGCCCTGCTGTTGAAAAGATAAAGGGCTGGATGCGTCCGTAACTTGGCCCCCTGCTCCATTGGTGTACTCGAACAGGCTGCCCTGATAAAAGCATCTCAGGAAAGCAAGCGCCTCTTTAAGTTGTATGCCCTGGTGGCGCATGACGAAATCAAGGACGTTGCCGCCCGTATCGCCAAAGTCCTTCCATATCCATTTGCCGCCTAAGAAAGAAGTATGAAAAGAGGCTTCGCTTTCTTTCCGGAAGGGCGATTGATACCAAAGTTCACGTCCGCCTTTGGTCGTCTTGACCGGCTTATAGCCAAGCCGGGACATCAGGTCAGGAAGATCAATTTTTTTTGCCTGGTCGCTGTTCAATGCCCGGTTCCTGTATCTTTTTTTCAGTAGCAACGTGATCCCGGTCTTTTGCCTGGGTAATTTGGATGAAATTTTAACGCTTGCTCCCCATGAAAGCAATGATCAAGCCTCCGGCAGTGCGTGGATGGCTCAGCTATTCACTAAGAAGGAGCCGTTTTCGGCATTTCATAACCTGCGGAAGTCGCTAAACACTCTAATCGTTGCCATAAATCAGGGTCATCTTCCCTTTTTAATATAAACTTATCATTAGTCTCGGACTCATGAGTCACCTCTATAGTTGCTGCGGGTTTGCTGCGTTTTTCGGTCTTGCGAAAATGCGTAAAACGGATGGCGGCAAAGTTCAGTTTGATCCGAACACCGGTGTAGCGCCCAATCCGGTCTTTCGTTTTTGAATAGTAAACGTACCCCTCCTCCGCTGCGTCCTGCAAATAGCGGAATACCTGGCGGCGGCAACGCCCAAGGTGTTTTGCAACGATGCCAATCGTCGTTTCAATGGAGCCCCCCTGCCCCGCCCAGCCGGATAAAAGCGTCAGCATGATCCGGGTCATGGGCATCAGACGCGGATTTTTGACGAAACACTGCTTGAGGGGTTTGACAAAAGTGTTGTTGTCCTCCGGGGCGTAGAGGCTTTTTCGGCGGGGTAATGAGGAATCCCCGACAGGCTGGGCAAAAGGCAGGTAAGCCCTGACCAAAGCGGAATGGGCTATCGAAACAAGACCGCCCTGCCCGCTTCTCCTTTCTGTGAACGACGTGTGCTTTGGAGAGTGAAAGCCCCCTGCCCTGCTCGAAGCAGAACGGGAAACGAAAGGCGTGAGATCGTGCATGCGTTCAATAGCGCAGCCCACAGGAACCTGTGAATAAGCATGCAAAAAAGCTTTGCCGAGTCATATTTGACTTGCATTCCGATTCGCAGAGCGCTACTATTCAACTATTGGGATTTGAAGAGCTTTGCTCTGTTTTGAAAAACCGCAGCGTCAACTGCGGTTTTTTCTATTCAGGTCTTGGTGGCCGGAGCGCTCCTCCTTGGGGTTGGGTTGGTTGAAGTGTGGTTTGCGATGGTTTTGCAGCCACGATTCGGCTGCGGACAGGGTAAACAGTATCATACTGTTTAAATTTTCACAAGCCGATACACCATATTATACAAGCAATACAGGGTGATACACCCCGGCTTTAAACCGGCTATCTCCCTGAAAGGGGTGAGGTTTCAGGTTGATGGCCTCAAAAACGATACACCCGGTACTGTGTTTAAAACGGAACAGGTTGGACAGGATAAAACAGCATACCTTGATCAGGTTGATACAGGATAGAACAGAATGATACGAACAATTAAACAGCCTGGCAGGACTTTACATAAATCTCATCCTATAAAACACCTTTTAAACACTTCGGACATGCCTAATTTTATACACCCGAAACAGCATAATACATCTAAGCGGGCAGGGGGCAGAGGCAAGGGTCTTTGCCTCTTTATCAAAAGACCATCTTCTGTTACAATACAGCCACTATACACCTCTACTGCTGTTTCATTGGACGGAGTAATACACCATGCAGGTATCCATCTCTAAAGCGGCTGAAATGGTCGGCGTTACCCGGGCCACCTTTTACCGGCACATCGAAAAAAAGGGCATCAGTCTAATCAAAGACGACGACGGGAATCCCAAAGTGGATGTCTCTGAATTGGTTCGGGTTTACAAACACCGGGTCAGAGCGCCGGAGGAGGGGGGATTAAACACCCTTGATACACCTAAAATTGAACACCCTGTACAGCGCAATACACCTGAAACGATACAGGTTGAGATCGGCGTTTTACGGGAACGGATCAATGGTCTTGAAACAGAAAAACAACTTACGGAAAATGAACGCAACAGAGAACGCGAACAGCTTCTTGAACAGATAGATGCCCTCAAAATGCACTTGGCCAATTCCCAGGAGCAACAAAAACGCCTGACCCTGATGCTAACGGATCAACGACAATCTCAGGAGGAGGGCAGGGGGCATCAACAGGATACGCTAAACGACCGGATGAATGAATTGGTCAGCCGCCTGGAAAATCAGGCTATGGAAAAAGCCGCTCAGGAAGAGCGGATCAAGGCACTGGAACACCGCCTTACCGAAATGAAAGAAAAGGGCGACGGCATTTTTAGAACCCTGAGCGAAAAAAACAAGCGTCTTTTTGAGCAGAACAAACACCTGAAGGAAGAAGTCTCCAAAAATCTCTGGACGCGGCTATTCGGGTAACGAAGGCGGGCAGGGGGGTCAAATCTCCAAATCCATAGACGGATCATCCTTACTCAGGTCTTGATCCATATCGAGGTCAAATTCTTCATCCATGCCGGGGAAGAGGTCGGATTTTTCGAGTTCTTTTTCGAGAATGTACTCCTTGGCTCCTGATTGGAAACCTGAGATGTAAGGAATATCCACTCCATCGAGGCTTGCAAGCAATACCTTGGCCAATTCCGGTTCAAATTTTTGAAGCATATATCCGGCATTAAAGCCTTTGAGCATGTTGTCTTCCGGTTCCATCATTCAGGATTTTTCGCATGTTTATCCAGGTACTCCAGGATGGAGTTCCGGTCGTAATAGCACTTATCCACATCAGGTGGTATTGAAAATCTGATTGCCCGATTATCCCGCAATTTTTGAAGGGTGTTCTTGCTTATTTTCAAAAGTTCCATGGTCTCTTTCCCATCAATCCACCTATTCAATGGGGTGGAATGCTGCTCCCCCGTCAGTTCAGCCAGCTTTTGCAGCATCATAGCAACTGATTCTGAGTTCAGGATAACCTTGATATTTGCTTCTAGGTCTGGCATGGATAAAGCATTGAGGAGTTTTCCTTACGCCAAATGTAAAGTATTTTTGTGAGAAGAGCCGTTAGCTGAAAGCCATTTTGAATAAAAGAAAGCTGCAAATGAATCCCATCTAAATTAAACCATCCTTATTTAACTGTCCGATAAACCCGGACAACCACAGTTCTGTATTATTTTACAATCAGCATCGCCAAGCTCAATTAGCTTTGGAAAGGAGGGAGGAAGAAAAACATCTTCCTCCCTCTTTTTATAGGATGTTCCAAAATTTAAATACAAGCCTTATCCTGCAATAAATAGGCTGTTTTCAAAACCCTTTTGTATCCGGTTGTGTCAGATATGTGGAAATAGGGCTCTTAAACTGTTCTTTTGGAATCGAAGTAGTTTCTGAATCTGTTAGCTGCTTTAATAAAGCAGCTAAACCCGCAGTAATTAAGGCTGTGCGGCCTCCTTTTTTGAGCAAAAAAGTACCTATGTGTCGCCCGCCTCGTTTCAGGATGGCTTTACCCGCCGACTCTTCCACTTCCAGTCCAAGTGTTTTCCAGCTCTTTTTTAAAATTTCATATTCCATTTCATACGGCTGCGGGGATTTTCGCGCAGACTCAGGCAAAGATTCATAAATTGGCATTAGAGCTTTACTCATTTGGCCAACCAAAGCCCGATTGTAGCCATCCGCCAACGTAGTGTAAGGATGAAATTTGCCCTCAGCAAAATAACCAAGAGGAGGTGGATCAATAACATCAACTATGGGATAAGTTAAGGTTTTTTCTTCTCTTGGAGTTGCGTAATGAAACGGAGCAGGGTCAGACGTTTCACTGCATGCAAGCAGACTTGTAGCCACCAGAACCACATAAGTTAGTTTAAAAATTAGATTCTTCATGCTAAACATTTGTTTTATTAGTGAATGAAATGAAGTATTTTTTCCACTGAGCTGCAACATCTGATCCAAGTGCTTCTGCCATTTGCCAATACAACAATGCCTTTTTGGGAGAGCCGTGTAAAAGATATGCAGTACCTAAATTGACCAAAATTTCAACTTGATAAGGGTCATTTTCTATAAGTAAGGACTGAGCATCCTTGAAATAGCGGATAGCTGAACGGGGATGCCCACTTAAGCCTTGGGCAACACCCATAAGGATTAATGCCCGTGGAAACTTAGGAAACTGCCTGAGTAGCTTTTTAAGTAGGCTTATACAGTAATCTACACAAGACACGTCAAGCATTGCACAGATCGCCTCACATCTTTGGTGGGCCTCACCTGGAACAAAAGATGGTAGTTTGTTATCCCGCATCCGATTGACAATTTCAAGCAAAGCCAACCTAGTTTGAGCGCTACCACGTAAAAATGTTTCTTCGCTCAAAACACCTAGGCTGAATTGACGTTCCACGAGATTGAATTGGCCTTCTATAGTGATCACGTCCGTCAGTTCAACGTGCTGCATATTGTCCTCAAAGTGTTTTTTGAGCAGGAAGCACATGTCAGAATACTTGCTTTCTGTTGCTAATTCGCAAATCGTTTTAACTAAAGAGTCTAAATCCTTCATTTTCAGTGCGTTTTTAAGCTCCAAAAAAAATATTATACTTTGATACCCGTAATCTTTAGAATGGTTAATTTTGACACACCTGATTATTGATCAGGCATATCTACCAACCGTCCACAATGCGGATTGCTGGCTCAATGGGTTCTTTGTAATATTAGGTTGTTTGTAACATCCTGCAATTCAAAAATACGATATTTTACTCAAAACAAAACATTGTTTATGTTTTTATTATTTTTACAAAATAAAAAACTTTTTCAAAAAAAATAAATTTCTGTAAAATGGATAATGACACTAAAAAAGGTGATATAACAAGTAATTTTCCTAACTCTGCTCGTACCGTTTTCTCTGATGAAGAGCTTGATGTCTTAATTGGCAAGCTCCGACGTAAAGCAGCGGAAGACAATGTGCCATTGCCAATCAAAAATGCCAGTAGTAAGAAAGCTTCAGAATATGAAGAGACCGCTAATCATATAAATCAGATTTTGAATATAAAAGAAGGAGGTATAAGCAAGGATGATTTATGGTACTTCCATTACGAATATCATTATAGCGACCCAGGCGATAGAAGGTTTAACGCAGGTCGGAAAAAGGCAGTTGACTGGCTATATGCCTATATTACTAATGAAGATGCAAGCTATACTCGTGAACGTTATGTTAAAGATCATTCTAACAATGATAAGATAACCAGAGGTAAATTTATTTCCACGAGTGTCGCTGCTTTAGTCACAGGATCTTTATTAGGAATCGGTGCTACATTTAACTATATGACAAGCAAACATTTATTAGAATGGAATTTAGTCACTCCTTGGGTGCTTGGGGAACTTCCTGAATCTTTTGAGGCAACCAATCCGGCCGAAAGGATTATTCGGACAAACCGATTTGCCATTCATGTTGCTAATTTTGTAAAAAGGATTAATAAAAAACTAGAAGGTATATTAAAAATACGAATATATAATGAGCTACAAACACCTCCTGAAGGAAGCAAACGCTCAATCTTAGAAGTTTATGATCTTTTACGCGATAATAACACTGCCTCTGACGCAGTGCACATGGTACATGCTTCACCATATTATCGCATGTTAAGCAGCCCAAAAGAAGGCAATCCACCAAATTCGAGAATGGATATTGATTGGTCTTTGCCCTACTTCTTTTTTTCTGCAATCCCCTTTGGTATGGAAGACGAGCACCTGGAAAAGTGGATTGGCAAAAAACCAGAAGAATGGACAACTGCTAAAGGGTATGAACTTTGGAAAAAATTATATAGAAGTTTACAAACTGAGATTGAAGTATTCCCCTCTGGAATGACAAGTAAGCAAAATAGTGGATGGTGGCGATTGCCCAAACAACTTGGCCAAAATGATCCTTTATGGGAGATGGACATGCCACTATTTAGGTCAACTTTGGAGAACCAAGAAGTACGCATAGTGGGGTTTGCCCGACACATATTAGAGGAGCGCTATGGCGTAATCGCAAATCAATATCCTTCTAGTGAATTATTACTTCAAATGCATGCAAATAAGGAACTAGTTCTTGCAGAGTGGATCAATGCATCAGAAGACATGGCTATTGGTTTGCACACTACTCCCGATTTTAAGCATTATTGCGTTACTAATTGGAATGAGTTAAGTACCCTTATTGAAATGTCTATCAAAAGAAAAGCTCTTGATGAATTGCCTAAAGAGGCTCGAACGGTTTTAATCAATGAATTGGGGCAGTTACATCAAGATATTGCTGATGATTTTAGGAAAAATGTAATTAAGAATCCTGACATGCCAGGTATCCGCAAATTTAACCTTAGTAGGGAAGTAACAGACAAATTACTGGAAGATACGGTAGAATTGTTGTTTGAATGGTACCAAAATCCTCAACATCCAGAAATCAACCGCGAAATTTGCCGGTCGTATATAGATCACCTGAAACAGGATAGAACTAATCAGCTAGCTAATCTTTTGAAAGGAAAAATTAATTGATAAGGTACTTTTAAGTTTATGTTAACATCGTATTGTGAAGCAATAAAAGAAGAAGCATTTTTGATTTCCTTCCAAGTCTGCATTTAGAAAGCAAAAAGCTACTTTGAGACGAACAATAATAGAGGTTTGGACAACCCCAAAACAAAAATAGGTCAGGCAATCCTGCCCAACCTATCCTTTTTCATTAACTTTGCATTGCGACAACTCAAATGACAACTTGGAATCTTTTTTGTTGTTTAAGTTCCTGATTATCAAAAGCTTTGCAAAATTTTTTGTGATCCCGACAGGATTCGAACCTGTGACCTACTGATTAGAAGTCAGTTGCTCTATCCGGCTGAGCTACGGGACCAATTAAATTTATCTATAAAAAATGACTTTCTCATTTTGTTAGCCAACCCTGTTTAACGGCAATGGCTGAGCGATGAGACCTATTCTCTGAGTCTGCCAGCTAAAGCTGGCGACTACGAAGGCGCAAAATTACGCTTTTTACGATCTTCTTCTGTTCAAGGCACAATAATTTTTCGAACCGCCCTGCCTTTCGGGCTGCGAATGTAAAGTGTATAGGTACCGGAAGGATAATTTCCAAGGAATAGTTCCCGGGTATTGCGCCCGGCGAAGCGCTGGCGCCCGGCGGCATCAAATAGCAGAACTTCGTAGTCCGGCCAGGGCGTTTGCAGGGTGCAGGTGTCGTTTGCGGGATTGGGGAACACGAAAATTTCCGGTTCCGGTGAAATAGGGGTGTCCGTTGCGGTAACCAGATTCAGGCGGGCCAAAAAGGCATCGAAGCCGCCAGCTGACGGATAGGTTTGGGCGCCAAACTGAATGGACTGGCGAAAACTGCCAGACGCCCAAAGTTGTCCGGCGCCGTCGGGGGCAAGCGACAACGCTAAGGCATCGCCGGCGCTGTTGAGCCCTTCCAATCGGGTCAGTTGCAAAGCTGGATCAAACGCGGCCAAAAAAGCGCGTACTTGTCCTGCATTGGCTGTGAGGCTGACGCCATCTATTGTCATGCTGCCTTCAAAATAACCGCTTATCGTGATGATTTCGCCGTGAATGGCAATGCCGGTGGCCTGTTCCTGCACGGGGCCGCCCATCGAACGTGCCAGCAGGGGCGTGCCGTCGGGGGCGTAGCGAAGGAGGTAAAAATCGGGAATGCCGTTGAGGCTCTGGATGGAAAAACCATCGGCGAGGTTCATCACGCCGATAAAACTCCCGGTGAGGCAGATATGACTGGTTGCGTCAATGGCTAAATCGCTTACGTTGTCGTCGTGTACGCCGCCAGCCCTGCGCGCCCACAAAATCTGACCATCGGCATTGAACCGCGCTATAAAAACATCACGGTCGGAGGTATTGGCCACTAAGGTTTGATCGCCAAACTGCGCTTCCTTGTCGTAAAAGCCGCTGGCAACCACATCGCCGGTAGCGGAGTCAACAGCCAGCGCTTCGCCGCGGGTATTATCCTGGCCGCCGCAGTTCAGCGCCCAGAGTAGCTGGCCGGCAGCGGTGAATTTTGCCAAAAAAAAGTCGGTATTGCCTTGGGCGGTCAAGGTCGTGTCGGTTCCAAAAACCAATTGCCCCTGGAAAAAGCCGCTCAGATAAATGCTACCATCCGGGGCTACAGCAAGGTCGCCGGCTGCTTTCAGGGAGCCGCCGTCCAAAACCTTGCCCCACAGGGGTTGCCCGGTGCTGTTGTAGCGGATCAGGAAAATGGCTTTCGGGTTTTGCGCGGCTTCCAATTGCAGATCGCCAAACTGCGCCGTAAACCAAAAAGCACCGGCGCAGACTACCCCACCCTGTGGATGTGCAGCCACACCTGCCGATTCTTCATCTAAAAAACTGCCGCCGGAAACCGCCCAGTCGAGGGCGCCGGCAGGGGTGGTTTTCAATAAAAAAAAATCCTGTCCACCGGCGTTGGTGAGGGTTGTGCCGCCAAGGGTCAGCGCAGCGTTGTACGTGCCTGACGCGTATACGCCACCATCCGGGGCTATAGCCGTGGAATTCAGCGCGTCGTTGCCTGAACTCCACGCGATCAGCGCCTGTCCGGCTGCCCGGGGCCCCATTTGCGCAAGCAGCCCAAGCACGATCAGTAATTTATTCATACCAAAAATGCAATTGCGAAAAGCGCCACCGAAAAGATAAGGCCATACATAAATATGCCGTAACAGATGCTGAGGTAGCGGTATTTTTTAGCCAAAACGATGCCGAGGTAAAAGAGGTCTTTGGTCATGGAGCTGTACAAAAAATCGCGGTCTTTGATCATTTCCATGATGCCCCAATGGAAGTCTTCGAAGCCCATGTTGTAGAAATTCCCGAAAAAAAGCAGGTTGGAGCGTTTTTGTTCAATGTCTTCCCGGGTGAATTTGCCTTCTGTCACTTTGGGGCGCGTAGACAAAATGGCGTATACCAAAGCTGCCAGGCAAACGCACAACAGCACGATGGTGGGCAGCACAAGGCGGGGGTTGTCGCCAAACTTAGGTACTAAATTGGAAAGGACAATTGAAACAATGATGGCATTGATACTCAGCATGATATTGGCCTTGTTGTCGGCAATAGAGCTGAGGTTGATGTGGGTGCGGTAGGTGGTTCGGTACATCGTTTCCACGCCGCGTCCGAGGTTCATTTCTTTTAGGTCGTTCTCTTTGATTTTTAGCTTTTTCTTTATTTTTTGCTTGTCACCGCTGTACAGGGCATCGTCAATGAGTTCTGCCAGTTTGGGGTTCGCCCGGAGCTTTTGTTTGCGCAATTGCCGGATGTGCTTCACTTTTTGTTTCCCGTAGATTTCATTGGCCACCTCGGTATGGTATTGGTGGTTGGTCATAAAGTCCAGTTCAAAATCCAGCCATTCCTGGTCTGACATCACGATGTTTTGGGTGAGGAGCAATTCCTGACGCAATTTTCCGGTACGTTCCCAGTAGTATTCATTGCCGAGGTGGGAGAGGTCGGCGTCGCAAAGGAGTTCTTCGGTCAGGTTGCGCGGGCGCTGCGGCAGTTTGGTGGCCATGATGCACCCGGCAATGCGGTTGATTTTGGCTTCAGGGTAGTTGTTTTTTGTCAAAAAATGGCGGGCATTTTCGCAGGAGCGCAATTCGTGATTCGACGCGCCTTCGCTGTAACCGGTATCGTGAAACCACGCGGCCAACTGCAAAATTTCGAGGCTTTCGGCATCGAGATTTGCGTCTTCCGCTAATCGCCCCGCTGCGCCAACCGTATAACGGGTATGGTTCAGGTCGTGAAAATAGTGTTCGGGTTTGACGTTTGTTTCAATAAAAGCGGATACATGCGCTTCTGCTGCTTTCAGAATGTTGTTTGCCATTTTTGGTACATTAAACAGCAAAGATAGAGAAAATAGGACAGCAGAAAAAACAAGCGGCTTAGAGCATGTTCAAAATTCCATCAAGCGGCTACAAGCGGGAAATTTGAACGTGCTCTTATTTACAGCCTCCTCCGGAAATCCGGTATTCGCTTTCCGTCAGACGGGTAGTCTTTGCCTCAAGGGTTACCGCAATGGTTTCCATCACTGCTTCCAAAGGCGCTTGATCAAATTTCCCCGAAAAGGGGCAATTGACAATGCCTGAACTGTTGAGGTCTATCTGGATTTTATAGTGCCGCTCAAGCGCTTCCACCACCTGTTTCATGGGGGCGCCGCGAAAATCGAGCTTTCCCGTGCGCCACGAGTGGGCGGGTAATTCCGGCAATTTTACGCGGTCGAGGCTGCCATCGGGCCGGCAAAGCCCGCGCTGGCCGGCGAGTAAAACCAATGGGGGCGTGTCTGTATTTCCATCCAGGGCCACTTTCCCGCGTTCTACTTCCACTTCTGTTTGCGCCTCGCCACGGTAAGCGCGCACATTGAAGGCCGTGCCCAATACCCTGACGTTTGCATAAGCGGTGGCAATGATGAACGGTCGGTTGGCGTCTTTGGCGATGTCGAAATAAGCTTCTCCGTTCAGGTTCAACCTGCGGGAAGATGCGGTTTGCATGTCCTGTGAATAGGCGATGCTGCTGTTTTCGTTCAGTACGACCTGCGAGCCGTCGGGGAGTTTAACATCCCGGCGCTCTCCGGCTTTCGTGCTGATGGACAGCATTTCGGGAGTTGAGGGGCTGTTGTACACCTGCCAGACGGCAAAACAGCCGGCCAGCAAAGCCACTGATGCAGCAATGGCGACCCAGTTCCGGCGGGGTTTCAGGGGGACGACTTTGGGTTCGGCAGCCTGCATTTTGGCTTTCAATTGCGCAAAGCCAGCCGAAGCATCCGGCTGAAAACCGGATTTATAGCGGCTGCTCATTTCCCAGGCCTTTTCGGTCTGTCGGGCTTCCGCTTCATTGTCGGCAGCTTCGTTTCGCCAATGATCGAGTTCATTAGCCGATGCCTCACTTAGGTTGCCCCTAAGTTTTTGGTGAAGGAGTAATATGTATTTTGAAATACTCATTTTATGCTCAGTTCCAAATGTCAGACACAGATACGGGGCGTCCCCACTACGGTATTTTATCCTTTTTTTGTCGGGTATCCGGCATTTGAAGCAGCCAATTTCAGGTTTCCATCCAGGGCTGCAACGCAATGCGCATGTGTTTCAGGGCTTTTACAATCTGGTTTTCAACGGTTTTGATGGAAATTCCGAGATGGTCGGCGATTTCCTGGTACGACATTTCCTCAAAGCGGCTGAGTACGAATACCAACCTGCATTTTTCGGGTAGTTCATCAATTGAACGGTCAATCAGTTGCTGCAATTCTTCAGAATCCAAAAGTTGGGTGGCGGAGGGCGCTGTGCTCTCCACTTTCAGCATTTTATCTTCGTCGTCAGTGATTTTTTTCCGGTCGCGGATGTAGTTGAGCGCTTTGTTGACCACTGCACGCCGGAGATAAGCTTTGATGGAAATGGTAAACGCGATGCCTTCTTTTTTTCGCCAAAGCTCAAAAAAAACTTCCTGAGTCAGGTCTTCTGCAAGCTGTGAGTCTGTTACAATCCGAAAAGCCGCCTGACAAAGATAAACATAGTACAACTGAAAGAGCGCTTCTATGGCTTTTTCAGTATCCTGCCGAAACAACGATTGAATTTCCTGGTCGGTGTATTGCTGCTGCAAGTTGCTATTGCGATTTAAAGCTCCAAAAATAGCATTTCTTCTTACAAGACCGAATGTTCAAATTTGGGCATTAGCGTTTTGTGGCATTTGAAATTGCACAAACGGACTAAAATGTCAAATCTAAAAAGGCAAATCGAAAAACTATTTTATCTTTCCGCTTGAAAACCACTTTAATCGTTTATTTCTCTAAAATCACTCAATGTTATGTCCAATAGAGAATCCTGGGGTTCGCGGGTAGGTTTGGTCCTGGCTATGGCAGGTAACGCTGTCGGCCTGGGGAACTTCCTCCGGTTTCCCGTACAGGCTGTCCAGAACGGCGGCGGCACGTTCATTATTCCTTATTTGACCTGTTTTCTGCTCATGGGCATTCCGTTGCTTTTTGTGGAATGGAGCATGGGGCGGTTCGGCGGCAAGTTCGGTGACCACTCTACGCCGTTCATTCTCAGCAACATGGCGCCAAAAAAACAATTCCTGTGGAAATACGTAGGGGTTTTTGGCATTTTTACCAACTTAGCTGTAGCGGCCTACTACTGCTACCTTGAAAGCTGGACCTTATCTTATACCTGGCATTCCGTAGCGGGGTCTTTCCAGGGACAAACAGCAGAAGGCATCGCTAATTTTTTCAACAGTTATGTGATGAATCCGGGATGGGAAGCTTTCTCTTTCTGGATTTTCTGTTTGATACTCAATACGTATATCTTGTCCCGCGGCTTGAGTGGCGGGGTTGAAAAAGTTGCTAAAATCGGGATGCCGCTGTTGATCTTATTCGGCATTTTCTTAGCGTATAAAGGATTGACGATCGTAGCCGGCGTTGACGGCGCAAAATACAGCAGCTCGGAGGGTCTGAATTTCCTCTGGTCGCCCACCCCGGGTAGTTCCATCTGGGACCCCAAGGTCTGGGTAGCCGCTGCCGGTCAGATTTTCTTCACCCTTTCGGTCGGGATGGGCAGCATCCACTGCTACGCTTCCTACATGCGCCAGCGCGACGACGTGGCCCTGAATGCCATGAGCGCCGGCTGGATGAACGAATTTGTGGAAGTTTGCCTCGGCGCTGCCATCGTTATCCCAATTTCTGTGGGCTATTTCGGCATTGACTGGGTAATTGAAAATACTAAAACCGGTGGACTTGGGCTCGGTTTCCGTACCCTACCCTACCTCTTCCAGCAATGGGGGCCAGTGTTGGCGCTCATTTGTGGCGTTTTCTGGTTCGTGTTGTTGTTCTTTGCCGGCATTACCTCTTCGCTGGCGATGGGAACGCCCTGCATGGGCTTTTTACAGGACGAATTCAAATGGAGCCGTGAAAAAAGCGCCTGGACATTTGGGGCTGCAATTTTCCTTTTGGGTTTGCCAACTGTTTTGTTTTTCAAATACGGCGTCTTTGATGAATACGACTACTGGGCTGGAACGATTTCGTTAGTCGTCTTTGCCCTGCTGGAAATCATCCTGTTTGCCTGGGTATTCGGGATGGATAAAGGCTGGAAGGAGATTACTTCCCACGCCGACATCAAAGTACCGGGTATCTTTAAATTTGTCATCAAGTGGGTGACACCCGGTTTGTTGT
>JBJXFD010000430.1:0-14255 GCA_046153985.1 Saprospiraceae bacterium | reverse complement strand
TTGTTTTAGGTTTGTTTAAGAGCATGTTCAAATTTCCATGATCGAGCGAGAGCGAGGAAATTTTGTTTTAGACGAGGCAGATTTTGCAGACATAGCCGGCAGCTATGGCGAAAAAATCTAACGAAGTATAAAACAAAATTTCCCGCTTGCAGCCGATTGATGGAATTTTGAACATGCTCTAAGAACGAGCTTGGGCAATGGCTGCCCCATTGTGCAGTATGATCGAGTCCGGTTTCTGTTTTTTTATTCATAGTAAAGCGTTACAGCACCACCGCTAAAAGCCTAGTGTTGATGTATTTCATCGTCGGGAATTCCTGCTGTATGGTCGCAAAATCCGTCAAGTGTCATATTGATTGCTGCAATTGTCTTTCTCATATCTGACTTTAATTGCCATTCATTATTGGTTATTTGCGAACATCTTACAATGACCGCTAACGGTTTCGGGCTTGGCGTAGTGGCGGATTTTCAGCACAAAAGTTCAATCGAAGAACTGCGTTTGAACCTTGCACAAAACTGTCATACGAAGCACTGCACCCGCCATTACGCCAAACCGCTGTTAGCGGTTCGGGCTTTTTATTTCTTTACACTCAACATTCCTTGTGTCCCAAAGTTGGTATAAAGTCCTGTCATAATTTGTTCAAGGTGCTCATTGTATTTCTGAATGTGGTCAGCCATACCAATGAAATCTACTGTTGTGCGGAAAGGTTTGTCTCCTTTGGGCTTTTCAATAAGTTCGGCAAAAGCGTCTGCAACTTTTTGTGGGTCTTGTTGTGGATTGTTTTTTAACACATTTTCAAAATTATGTAATACTGCTTCTGGAACTTTTGCAAAATCCCCATAACTCGCTTCACGACTTAGGTCGCTTGGTCTTAACAAGTTCTCAGCAAAAGCTGTTGGGTAACCACCTGGTTCAACGATACAATTCTCAATTCCAAAGCCTGAAAGTTCTACTCTGTAGTTTTCCGCCAATGCTTCCAATGCCCATTTTGAAGCCTGATAAGTACCATAAAACGGTAATGCAATTCTCCCAAGAAGGCTTGAAGTATAAACGATTAGTCCATCTTGTTTTTCTCGGAAATACGGGATTACTTCTCGGTTCATACGTTGAACGCCAAAAATATTAATGTCAAATACTTTTTGGAAATCACTCGTAGTAAAGAATTCTTGCATTCCAAGTACACCAATACCCGCATTGTTGATTAAAACGTCTAACCCTTTAAGTCCTGAAATGGCAGTTTTTACACCATTAGTGACACTAGAGTCATCTGTAACATCAATTTCAATAACTTTTGCACCGGCATTTTCTAGCTCGTCAGCAACGCCTTTGTTTTTGCCATTAATGTCACGCATGGAAGCTGCTACCTGATGTCCTTTAGCAAGTAAAGTTTTTACGGTAAGTTTTCCGAAGCCACCGCTTGCTCCTGTGATTAAGATTTTCTTTTTCATTGTTATAATTTTTATTAGTTGTTTTTTTGTCGTTGTAGCCTGACCGCTAACTCGTTTATAACCGCTACTCTATAGCGCCTATCATACTCTTTCTGGCATGCTAACCGCTACTGAGTAGCGCCTATTATCAATGCTTCAAAGATCATGTTTTTTCATAAAGAATCAAAGGGTGAGGCGATACTTTATCCTTTCACATTTGGCTAAATTCAAGCTTAGGGGCCCTTCACAATCTTCTCAACACGTTGCCCGCCCTCCTGCCGGATCAACACGAAATAAAGGCCTGAAGGCTCCGAAGCCAGGCTGAAGTGCGCATCACCGAAATGCACTTCCGCGAGAATACGTTTACCCAGTGCATTCAACACCTCATAAGAATAGCGTCCACCATTACCGGCGACAATGGAAACGCTGCCAGCCGTAGGATTAGGATATACTCTGAAACGTTCGAGGAAGTGCTCTCCCGCGCTTGTCATGTTGCATTCGCTTTCATCGGTAACAGGGGTGATGCCGGTAGTACCACCTGCACACTGACCGCAAACATCAATAAATGCCAGGCCATTTTCCGTGCCACTGCAATCGTAGTTGGTATTTACAAAGTGCGACAACAAGCGGATGTAATTCATTTGATACCCATTGCTGTTCTCCGTCACAGACCACGAGTTCAGCGGCCAGCTTGTGTTAAAGTCTTTATACGATTTTTGTTTTGGCTGCCCTTTCGGCGGTGTGATTGACTCCGAATTGCACAGGGCATTGTTTCCGCTGCTTCCGCAATTGGAAGGACAGCATCCATCCCAATCGTAGCTCGGGTTGGGGCCGCCCGTTACAAAGCCAGGAGCCGGGCCGTAAGTTGAAATACCTACACGATCCCATGTTGGACTTCCATTACTAAACCAGGAATGATAAAATTCATTCACACAATTGTCGCCACCAAAATCATACATGTTGGACAGATAGACCAAATTGAGCGGGTTGACGCCATGCAGATAATGAATGTATTGTTCGGCAGCCTCCATTGCAGCAGCCTCTTGTAAGTTATCAATGTTGAAAGTGATCATGTTCCTGTACATCAATCCCTGCGCAGCCTTGATCCCATTGCTTCCCCAGGTATAATCCTGCAGGTGTGCCCGATAGGGATCTTTATTCGACGTGAAGGCGGGGAAATTCTCACTGCCGTTATTCATCGCGTTGCGGTAAATAGTACGAATCGCAGTGGCCACAGCGGGTGTTGCATTCGGAAGCGACGCATAATACAAAAGCATTTCCTGATTCGTCGTTTGAAAAGGGAATGCGAAATTCCATTGAATCAGGTTCACCTCATCGTAATGATCATCTACAAAATTGCGGTAACCTGTTTCCCCCGTGATCTCGAAAAGAAAAATGGCCGCCTCGATTTTCGCGGTGAGTCGTCCGTAATCATCCGTCTCCTGTTGGCCCGCACCCAATCCAGCGGTTCCGGAAGCAGCATCATTATTCCTGAAGATCACGTTAGGGTTGGCGTCCGCCCAATCCCAGGCAGCGATGGCAGCCTGCTCTAAAGTTTCCCCATACGCGGTCATGCCTATAGAAGCATATACTTTTGAAGCGACGGCAAATGCGGCACTCGAATTCAAGGTACCCGATGTGTTAGGAGTACCATACAAACTTTGTCCCGTAGCACTCGACGGTGGACTGCCATGTGCCAATCCTACGATGCTGAGCATACTTCCGTCCGGCCTTTGCATACGCAGCAAGTGATCCAATCCCCACTTTGCTTCGTCCAGCAGATCAGGCACACTGTTACCTGATTCAGGGATGTTATAGTCATCTCCCCAAGCCGAAGGAGCTTCCATATAGGCGCGCATAAAGTCCGTAACATAATTAGCGGTCCAGTTGGTGTACTTGTTATAGTCGCCGGCGTCATACCAGCCACCACTCAGATCCAGTTCAGTTGACGCATTACCCGGCGCATTGTACACGCGGCAGTTTTTATCCTGCAAGGGCCCGATATGGCTGGCGCCATCTGCCCATTCGGGACCTGCATACTGCGCTGACTTTTCAAAACCGGCGCGCTGATAGAAGAACGTTCGCACGGCATGCTTCAACAACTCGTTGTAAACAGCCGCAGAGATATCAAACTCGAAAGACTTCAGGTTCTTTGTAATATCCAGGATGTAGTAACTGCCTGCTTCGGTAACAGCAGAAAAATCGAACCACCAGACCTTATCTCCAGACGAGGCATCCGTTGTCCCGCTATTCCAGGAGGTCAGTGCGCCACTGAATATTTGTTCATTATCGGACGACCGCACGACGGCATAAGTCGCCCCCGGTACAAAGGATTCAGTGGCATCGAAGCCGGTTTGCGGATCACGAATAACCGCGATCTTGCGGGAAGTGGGCAGGTAGCCAAACTGATCAATAACGATATACTTACTCAAGGTTTGAGCCAGAGAAGGCAGCGAAGTGCCTGACAGCAATAAAAATCCGACGATGAGGTTTCTCATGAATTGGAATTGAAGGTGGAATAAGGGAAGCCACTAATATAGTACAAAATCTGGCGACACTCCCTTAGAGACCAAAAAAGGCTTTCATGACATCAAAATACACCGATGCAGAAACATTGACCGCGATACCTTCGCTGTTTTGGTTGAACCAATTCAAAATCCGTTTACCTGCCGATAGTTTTTCTGCTTCATTCGAGGGTAACGGGATGGAAGTTATCTCATCTTGCAATGCGGCTCGTTTTTCGGTACTCAGTTGTTCGATTTGTTGCTTTAAGGCATCAAAGTCGGCTTTTGAGATGCCTAGTTGTTGAGTGTATGCTATATTGTCTATGCTGTCAGTGACAAACATTTGGCCGAAATTATATACTACAGGTCTTTCAGAGTGTTCTTTATACGTATCTTGAGGTATTTTTATACCTTCAAAGAATTTTATGGATTCGCTTTCTTCATATAAAAGCAAATTTGCGACAATTTGGCCTTGGGTTCGGTCAAAATCCTGATAAGATATCAATTCAAGCTCAAAGGCTTTTTTTAAATCCCAATACTGTTTTTTGAGGGAATTTCCCCATTCATTATCTGGTAGAATTTCTATTACCTTTCCTAATCCGCTACCAGCAATAAAACTCAAAATTTTAGTATTCATCCGCCCATCTCTCTTACTAAAGGCATCAACAGCAACTGTTGACTCATCAAATATTCCTTGCAATATGTCAGCAGCATTGTATTCTTCAAAAGATTTGTTGCATTGCAACTTCTTGCCTAACTCTTTGGCATTTAACACATTTTCGTATTCGAATTTATGAGGTTCTTCCGATTTTTGACAATCCCTGCATGAACAAAGGATAATTTTTGTTACAACCACTTTGTCTTCAAAGGGTGCGTTTATTTCTCGCCATTTGTGGATCACCATCCTGATAAGCATCTCACTGAATTCTCCACGCGCAGTTATATCTATTCTATTTTCTTTCCAATTATCTTGAATTCGAACCTGAACATTTTTCAATTCTAGGTTACGGCCATCTAAAACGGCTCCTCTTCTCCAAATCCATTGCTTGCCATTTTCAATGGGTATAATATGTTCGTGCAAAGAAACGACTAGTTGAGTAGCTATTGCTCTAGGTAACCAATCATATTTCAACCTCAAGCGAACATTTTTTCTATTATCCCATTCTGGCAATCCTTCTGTATCTCGGGGCAGTTTAGCGGGTACAATATATCTCTGAGATTCTTTATTGAAATAACTTAGTTTAAACTCTTGCATTAAATCTAGCAATGACTGAGTACGATTCAGATATTTAGGCTCATGCCAGATTTTTTTTACATCCGCTTCAACAAACCATCCTTTGTTTGTATCCAATATCTTGTCATCAAATACACGATATAAAGCATCAGTTATCCATTCAGAATTAAGAATAACCATACCTTCCAAAGCTCCACCTTTATAGTGAAATAAAAACCCCAAAGTGCGAAAAATATCTAATAAATTATCTTGCTCTTCAATTTTTTCAATACCTTTTTTATTGCAATTTTTTCTAAAATCCTCAATTGACATCCAGTTTTTAAGCCTTTTTTTGTCCAATTCTTTTTTTATTCTGATCCATGCTTCAGGCATTTCTTTACCGATATGCTCAACTTGGTAAAAACTTCTTTGAAGGTAATCCTTAAAATGCTTAAACCTTTCCAATTCTTTTCTATCGAAGTTGTGTGGTAATTCATGTGATTTATTTCGCCCAATTGCATTCAGGTTTACTATAAACTGTTCGGGCTGTTGCCAAAATGGGTATCGCTTTTTTAGTTCAAAAAAATTGAGGTCTTCGCGTTTGTTTTTAGGATTCTGAAACAAAATAACGGGGCCGTATTTTCCATTTTTGTCTTTTCCCAATCGCTGTATAGTTTCAAGCCAGAAATCTAATTCTTCTTCGTAATTGTTTGCATCTGTTCCCGTGACAATTACATAAACCGATTGCTCGGCAACAAATAACTGGTGTAAGAGACGGTAATCATCCTGGCCACCAAAGTCCCATAAATGATAGGTTATCTTATATATTTCACCGTCTTTTTCAACTTTGCATTTGTAGGGCTCTATTTCTATTTCAAAAGCTTTGGTACTTTCTGTAAGCTTGGGCATTTCGGCGTTGGGGTTTTTAAGTTTACGACGAAGTGTCGTTTTTCCTGCACGCGGTTCACCCAATACCAATACTCTCGACTCAAATAATCTCGATTTTGGTCTGTTCAAATAATTCAATACTGCAGATTGCCCCTTTTTAATTGCAGCAATAAGAGATGTGTCCAATGGGCAGTCTTCAACATTAATTACATATTCTCCTCTTGAAAATTTTATCAAAACACCACTTTTTATCAATTTTTTCAAGGGATTTAGGTTACTGACTGAAGTTGCAGAAATATCTAGTTCTTTTAATTGCAACAAGTTTTCCAAGGGAGTTAAATCGCTAACCCTCGTTGAGTAAACGGAAAACAGCTGCAATTGGGTTAAATCTTTTAAAGGAGTTAAATCGCTAACATGTGTTAAATAGACATAAAATACTTGCAATTGAGTTAAGTCTTTTAAGGGAGTTAAATCACTAACTGGTGTAGAAGAGACAGAAAGCGTTTGTAATTTAACTAACTCTTTTAGGGGGCTTAAATCGCTAACTTGTGTCGATCCAACAGAAAGTACTCGCAGTTGAGTCAAACCTCTCAAAGGGCCTAAATCGCTCACATTAGTTGAGTAAATGTAAAGCACTTGCAATCGATAAAGTTTTTCCAAGGGACTTAAATCACCCACTGATGTTGAGGAAATGAAAAGCATTTCTAATTTACTCAAACCTTTTATGGGGCCTAAATCGCTTACCAGCGTTGAAGATGCGGAAAGTATTTGTAATTGAGTTAAGTCTTTTACAGGACTTAGGTTGTCTACGAGTGTACTTGAAACATCAAGCTCTTCCAATTCAATCAAATCTTCTAAACCACTTAAATCTGTAACATATGTTTCAGAAATATAAAGCTTTTTTAATTGAGGCAAACCTCTCAAAGAGTTTAGGTCATCCAATTCCCACTTTTCTCCCCAACCGTTAGCAAAAAGCACCTTTAGATTTTTAAGAGATTTTATTAGGGATGAAATGTGGATTATATTATTTGGAGCGCCTCTGTTTTGGCTTTTAAAGAAAGTTAATTCTTTTTTTTCAATATCGTAAATGCTGCCTGCTGAGCATAAAATCAACTCCTCGAGCCAAGTCAATTCAAAAAGTTCTTTGGGTAATGTCATAAGACCGCAATTACCCAGATCAAGCTTGGTCAGACGTTTTTCTTTTGCTTGTCGAATGAGAACAAGAGCAAGTTGGGACATGGTGAAGGATTTTTACGGTAGGCTTTTTTAGATAATTTTATTGTGTCAATATACATCTATCAGACTTTTTTCGCGGAACAACATTCATCAGGAAACGTTTAGTGCTTTTGTTAATCTGTTGGAGGATATTTTTCGCCTTAGACATCACTTTCATGGCGAATTCCAAGCTGTTTCATCACTTCCCGGAGCGTGGTTTTTCTTAATTCGGCCAATTGGCCCAGCAACACTAAGCGGCGCACCATATATGCTTCGTTGGCTTCATTTAAAGCCATTAATTCTGAATGCTCTGCTTCCGACAGCACCGAATGCTCCAGCTTGGAATCAAGCAAATCAAGCCGTTCCCATTTTTCTACCGGGAAGCCGGAATTGATTTTTTCCAGCAACTCAACCTCTTCCTGCGGGATAGCAGGAGTGCGTTGTTTTGCACGCCTTTTGTAAACATCCGACAGGAAGCTTTGAAACGTCTGATTGTCGAGGTCGGCGACGTTTTCAGCCAGATCGGTCAAATTTGAAGGAGTCTGCATTTTAAATTTTTTAGTCTTATAAAAATACGGTTTTCTGCTTAATGATATTGAGGTACATGCCGAGTTTGTCTTCCGCAACAGTCCAAAACAAGGGTCTTCTTTCTCGAATGCATGCTTCGCGATTGCTCATTCAACTACTTTTTTGTTTTCCAAATATACAGCAATTATGTTATTACGCCAAGTGACTGGTTACACGGAGTTCCGAGGAATCTTTACACCTAACTCAGCGAAACTCCGTGTTTACTCCGTGGAACTCCGTGTAAATCAATTAAAAAACATCACTAAATGGCCTGCGAGGATTGCACCCTACCGAATTTGCCGTTCGCCTTTTGGGCGACCGCAAGGGTCGCATCCTACCCAATTTGCTGTTTGCCTTTTTGGGCGACCGCGAGGGTCGCCCCTACCTACGACCGCGAGGATCGCACCCTGCCGAATTTGCCGTTCACCTTTTGGGCGACCGCGAGGGTCGCCCCTACCTACGACCGCGGGGGGCGCACCCCTTTGCTGTCTAAAACCTTGTTGAAGGCAAGAATGCAGGAGGAAAGCAGTACAGCAATCCGCGTTTTTCGCGTCGTTTGCGTCGTCCCCGGTCCGAAAAAGCCGCAATTGGAACGCGGACGACGCTGCGAATGCGGACAACGCGGAAGAAAATGCTGTGTTCCACAGCGTTTTAGACAGCAAAGGGCGCACCCTGCCGAATGTGTTGTTTATTTTTGGGCGACTGCGAGGGTCGCCCCTACCATGTCGGGTGGACGCGTGGGGCGCGCGCCAATCTTCAAATCTTCAAATCTTCAAATTTTAAAAACCGCATCTCTTTTTTCCTACTTTTGCACCCTATGAGATTAAAGCGACTGGAACTGAAAGGCTTCAAAAGTTTTGCCACCGAAACGACCATCCACTTCAATGAGGATGTCATCGGGATCGTCGGGCCGAATGGCTCTGGCAAATCTAATGTCGTGGACGCCATCCGCTGGGTGCTGGGCGAGCAAAAAAGCAAAGAACTGCGCCTCGACCAGATGACGAGCGTGATCTTCAACGGCACCAAAAAGCGCAAACAAAGCGGCATGGCGCAGGTGTCCATCACATTCGACAACACCAAAAACCTGCTGCCCACCGAATACCAGTCCATCACCATCACGCGCACCCTGTACCGAACCGGCGAAAGCGAATACCGCCTCAACGGCACGCTTTGCAGGTTACGCGACATCACCACCCTGTTTTTGGACACGGGCATCGGTTCCAATTCCTACGCCATCATCGCCCTCGGCATGGTGGACGACATCCTGAGCGACAAAGACAACTCGCGCCTCAAGATGTTCGAGCAGGCAGCGGGGGTTTCCAAATACAAAATCCGCAAGCGGGAGACGATCCAGAAATTAGAAAGTACCACCGAAGACCTGAACCGCATCGAAGACCTGCTGCACGAAATTGACAACAACCTCAAAACCCTCGAAAAGCAGGCCCGGCGCGCCAAACGCTACTTAGAACTGAAAGCCGAATACAAAGAACTGAGCATCGAATTGGCCGTACACCGCGCCGCCGAATTGAAAGAACAGCAAAAAACGTTGGGCCAGAAGGTGCAGCAGGAAGAAGACCGCTACCGCCAGGCCGAAGTAGAAGTGCGGCAGTTGGAAGCAAAACTGGAAGCGGAACGCAAAGCCAACCTCGACAAAGAAAAAACGCTTTCCGAGCGCCAGCGCGACCTCAACAACCTCGTGGGGAAAATCCGCGGGATGGAAGGCGACCGCAAGATGCACCAGCAAAAAATGCAGTTCCTGGAGCAAAACCGCGCCAAATTTGTAGAAACGGTGCAGGACGCCGAACGCCGGGCGCGCCAGTTGCAAAGCGATATTGAACACTACCGCGAAGAGGTGACGCTGGAAAAACGCATCGAAGCGCGCTTAGAGCAGGAATTGGAACAGGCGGAAACGACCCTGCAAAAAATCCGCGAGAGCCACGGCACGCTCAAATCGGATTTGGACGCCGTGATGCAAAACCAGCAACAGGCCGAACGCGCGGTGTTTGAATTGGAAAAACAAAAAGCCATCAACGGCAACCAGATCGCCAACTACCGCCAGGAACTGGAACGCAGCAGCCAGGGCATGAGTCAGCGGCAGATCGAAGCGGCGACGTTGCAGGAAAAAATCGGGCAACTCGAAGTGGAAGAAAAGCGCTTTTCGAAGCGGTTAGAGGAGTTGGAACAAGCCGAAGCCCAGCGTTTGTCAGCACTCCAAGCTGCCGAAAACGAAAACGAAGCCCTCACCAAACGCATCACCACCGTCAACCGCGAACTCGACGCGCGCCGCAACGAGTTCAAGCTGACGAAAAGCATGATCGAAAATCTGGAAGGTTTTCCGGAATCCATCCGCTTTTTGAGCAACAACAAGGACTGGAAAAAAGACGCCCCCCTGCTGTCCGACCTCATCTACGTGAACGAAGCCTACCGGGTGGCCATCGAAAACTACCTGGAGCCGTACCTCAACTACTACGTGGTGCAAAGCATGGAAGACGCTTACGAGGCGGTCCAGTTGCTGAGCCGCAGCCAAAAAGGGAAAGCCAATTTTTTTGTACTCGACGCTTTCCGCGACTACCAGGCGCCCATCCTCATGCTGCCGGAAACGATGAACGCCATCGAATTGGTGGAGATGGATCCGGTTTACCGCAACCTCTGCAACTACCTGTTGGAAAACGTGCTGGTTTCGGAAAAAGAAGATTACTCCGGCGCTCTGCCCGACACCGCCGTGCTGCTGTCGAAAAGCGGCCAGCTCATCCGCCGCCGTTACAGCATTTCGGGTGGCTCCATCGGCTTGTTTGAAGGCAAAAAGATTGGCCGCAAAAAGAACCTGGAAATGCTGGAGGCGACCATCAAAAAATCGGAGCGCGATGCCGACCGCCTGTCTACGGAATTTTACACCCTCAAAGCCAAAATTGAAGGTTTCAAAGCGCAGCACACCTCCCTGCAAATCCAGCAGGAGCGAGCGGCCATGAACAAACTCGTGCAGGAAAAAGTCTCCCTGCTCACCCGCATGGAGAGTTTCGACACCTACCTGCGGGAAGGCAACGAAGCCCGGCAGCGCGCCACAGTGGCCATCGGGCAATTGGAGCAGGACATTGCCGACATTGAAGTGCGATTGCTGGAAAAACACGAAATGGCCCGGCAGGTGAAAGAGCGAATTTCCAATACCGACGGCTCGTTCCGGCAGGTAGCGGAGCAGCTCAGCCAGGCTTCAACCGCTTTCAACGAACAAAATATCGCTTTCATCCGCCAGCAAAACAAGGTGGGCACTTTGCAGCGCGAACTGTCTTTCCGTGAAAAGCAATTGGAGGAAGCCAACGCCGCCATGGTGGTCAACGCCAAAAATATTGAACAGAACGAGGCGGAAATCACCCAGGCGGCGGACCTGATCGCACAGGTGGAACAGGCGTTGCTGGCCGACTACGAAGTGCGCAAAGAACAAGAAGCCCTGCTCACGGAAGCGGAACAAAGCTATTTCAAAGCGCGCGGCGCCATCAATGAAATCGAGGACGGTTTGCGCAAAGCGAACAAAACGAGCCAGGACACGCAAATGTTGGTGAACCAGCTCAAGGAAAAGCTCACCGACGTCAAGTTCAAAATCAGTTCGGTGGGCCAGCGCCTCAACATCGAGTTCGGTATTTCCATCAACGACATCATCAACCGGCAGCCCAATCCGGAGCACACAGAAGCCGACCTGGGCCCGCGTGTGGAACGCCTGAAAGAACGCATTGACAGCTACGGCGAAATCAACCCGCTGGCCGTGGAGGCTTACGATGAGATGAAAATTCGCCACGAAACCATTAGCGAACAACGCGACGATGTGGTGCAGGCCAAAGCTTCGCTGATGGAAACCATCAAAGAAATTGAAGAAACGGCTACGGCACAGTTTCTGGAAGCTTTCGGGCAGGCGCGCCTGTATTTCATAGACGTTTTCCGCAGCCTGTTTACGGAAGACGACAATTGCGACCTCATCCTGCTCAACCCGGAAACGCCGTTAGAGTCGAAAATCGAGATCGTCGCCAAGCCCAAAGGCAAACGCCCGCAAAGCATCAACCAGCTTTCCGGCGGCGAAAAAACGCTCACCGCCACGGCCCTGCTGTTTGCGCTCTACCTGCTGAAACCTGCGCCGTTCTGCATCTTCGACGAGGTAGACGCACCGCTCGACGACAGCAACATCACCAAGTTCAACAAGATCATCAAGAAGTTTTCCAAGGACTCGCAGTTTGTCATCGTCACCCACAACAAACTCACCATGGCAGCAGTGGATACCATCTACGGCGTCTACATGGCCGAGCAGGGCGTTTCGGGCGTCAGTCCGGTGGATTTCCGGCATTTTGAAAATTCGGGGGCTTTTGAGGTGACGCGGTAAACGGGTTTGAAAAAATCCTTTACTAAGTCAAAACGGGGTTTCACATACTCAAACCTGGGTTTCGTCAGCTCCTTCCCATGATTTTAAAAAATAGTTGTCACCTTGCAATGTGGCAAGAAGGCTTGTATACTTGACGTTAGTCCGTTCATTTTTTTAGGGACGGCGGACTGAAGCCCGCGAAACGAAGGGCGTCGTGCCTTGTTCCGCGGGCTTTAGTCCGCCTTATTTCCAGCAAAAGTGCAAGGCCTGTTCCGCCCAACTTGTTCCGTATAGCGGGAACGGGAAAGCACATAAACAGAAGCGCCTGCAAAATATCAAACCACTCATTATGCAGGTAGTAAATGCCTGAACGCTCTGAACGCACGTTATCGTTAAAAATATTCATAATCAACTTCTTAGAATCTAAATTTGCGTTAAAACTTGCTTGAGATTCCTAAACAAACTTTTAACCTTCACAAAACAAATTACGCGCTATGAAAACCCATTTACTCTCGCTGTTTTTTTGCGCAGCTATCTGCTCCGGCTATGCGCAATCCCAGTCCATTCAGTTCACCAATCCTTCTTTCGAAGACTCCCCGGGCTCCAGTAGCTCGCCCATCCATTGGTATAACTGCGGCTTTCCAGGCGAATCGCCACCCGATGTGCAGCCAAATCCTACGTTCAACGTCACCAAAGAAGCCTACAATGGCGAAACCTACCTCGGCATGGTGGTGCGCGACAACGACACCTGGGAATCCGTTTCCCAACGAATTAGCCAGCCGTTGCAAAAAGGCGGGTGTTATGGCTTTGAAATTTATTTAGCCAGATCGCTGACGTATATGAGCGTCAGCCGGTTAACGGACAACACCGCCAATTATGCAACCCCAACCAAACTCAGGGTTTGGGGCGGATTCAAGCATTGCGATAAAAAACAATTGCTGACTACTTCTCAATTGGTCACCCATACAGATTGGAAACCATACCACTTGTTTTTTAAAGCGCAGGAGGCCTATTCTTACCTCCTTTTGGAAGCGTTTTATGACACACCAACTTTGGTACCTTACAATGGCAACCTCCTGTTAGACAAGCTTTCAGAAATAAAGCTCTTTCCCTGCAACGAGAATCCCGGCTTCGATCCGGAATTTTTTGCCGCTTCGGAAAAAGAGGGGGCGGAAGAACAGGTTCCGGAAACCCAGGTGGCGCCGATCTCTGAAACGGAATTGGTCACTATGGTGGAAACTTACGCCAACCGAATTACCTTCGACGATTTTGGTTCGCTCAAGCGGATGCTGTATAAAGATGAACAGACAGGTAAAGAAAAATGGGTAAACCTGCCATTGTACAACATCCTCGAAGGCTTGAGGCAACACTCGCTGGCGACGCTCACCTTGGTTATTGTTGAAAAAGACCCCGAACTGGCGGAAAAGAAAAAGCAAAGCCTGAAGACGGCGCTCCGGAATATGGGCGCCCGAAAGGATCAGGTCATCGTGCGGGGCTGGCTGGAAACTGACGCAACCAAAAGTTGGTCCGGCAACCCCGATTCGGGGGTGTTGATGCGGTTGATCCGGTGAGGTGCTTTCACACTACGGGATCAATTATTTCACACAACGGCACAAAGGCACAACGCGAAGCAGGTCAACAGAATACCGTTGTGTCTTTGTGCCGTTGTGTGAAACCTTAAAAAAAACAGTTGTGCGAAACCTTACCTTTAAATAAGTTTACAAAAAAGAGAACATGAGAACATTTTTACCTGTATTGATACTTTGCGTCGCCATTAATTCCAGCTTTGCGCAAGCTCAGCCCATTGAATTCCTTAACCCTTCTTTTGAAGATTTTGCCAGAGCCAGCCATCCGCCTATCCATTGGTACAATTGCGGGTTTCCAGGAGAATCTCCGCCCGATGTACAGCCGGATCTTACCTTCAACGTCTCCAAAGAAGCGTACCATGGGGAAACCTACCTTGGCATGGTGGTGCGCGACAACAATACCTGTGAGGCTGTTTCTCAAAAACTGGCTCAGCCGATGCAAATCGCGCAGTGTTATCAGTTGGAAATTTATTTAGCCCGGTCAGATACCTACCTGAGTGTTAGCAGACTAA
>JBJXFD010000404.1:0-3379 GCA_046153985.1 Saprospiraceae bacterium | reverse complement strand
TCGTTGGCGGCCCGGTCGGCAATGGTGACCGGGGAGTGGTCGTCTTTGAGCCCGACCTGCATGTCGTCTACATTGTGATAAATGCTGAGGATGGCAGCGCCGGCACTTCTTGCTATTTCGGAAACGGCTTTTGCGGCTTCAATATGCTTCATGCGATTATGAGTTGTTAATGCCTTGAAAAAAGGTTTATTTGGGAATCTGAAAGTTGTGCAAACTTACGAAACCATTAGCGGAGACAGTAAAAAAAACGATTTTGAAGGAATGAAAAATGAGGTCTCTGGTGTTGATGCTAAAAATAAAAAACATGGTTATCAACGGTGAAGGATTCCAAATAAGAAACTGGACGCTCGAAGACATTCCCAGTCTTGCCCGGCACGCCAACAATGCCAACGTTTCCGCCAACCTGCGGGACGGATTTCCTTATCCCTATTCGGAGACAAACGCCGAAGTCTTTATTTCTGCCAACCTGGAGACTCTCTGGAACTTTACCATAGCAATCAATGGAGAGGCATCAGGAGGGATAGGGCTTGTTGTCGGCGCTGATGTTCATCGCTTTACCGCAGAAATCGGCTATTGGCTGGCTGAACCTTACTGGGGCAGGGGCATAACTTCCAAAGCCGTGCAAGCATTAACGAATTACGCCTTTCAGCACACCGACCTGGTTCGCATTTATGCCTCAGTTTTTGAGACCAATCCGACTTCCATGCGCGTTTTGGAAAAGAGCGGATTTCAGTTCGAAGGCATCCTCCGGAAAAGTGTGATCAAAAATGGGGTGACAATGGCGAGTCATTTGTATGCCAAAATCAAGGAGTAATCTATTTCCCCAGCAGCGTCATGTGGTACATCACGATGTCCCGCACGTCATTTTTTATATTCGTTCCTTTTACGGTAAAAGACGGCGGTTCCTGAACCGGGTAATTTTTCAAAAAATCTAAGTTGTTTTCTTTGCCTTCTGCTACGAATTTGGGCAGGACAACCCTGTACCGCTTGTCGTTGCGCAGCATTTCGCCGGCAATTTGCCATTGGCCGCCCCGGTCTTCCACTTGGGCGGTTTGGAAATAGCCGCCTTCGCCCCGGTTCTTAACCAAGCCAATGTCGAGCGCCTGCTTGAGGACATCGCCCGGCAATTCCATTTGCACGATGCTTCCCGCAAAAGGGAAGGTGCGCAGCACATCGTATTCGGTGATGTCGCCCGAAAGGTTGTCATCCACCCGCATCGAGCCACTATTGAGCAGGTAGGCATCGGCGCCGGGCCAGGCTGTTGCAAAAGCTGCCGCAGCCAATTGGCCGTAGTTGGTCGGACGGGTGCGGATGGCTGCTTCTGTGCATTCCAAAGGCGTTTCGGCGCGCATAAGTACCCTCGTCGGGTTGTAGCCCATTTGGGTCATGGATTTATTGGCGTAAGCCTGCCATTTTTCAACCACAACTTTGGTGGCGGCGTCTTCAGCAATGCGGTCGTCTATCGTTTTGAGGGAAGAACGCACGGTCGCTACTTTGCTGCCGGGATGAAAAGTAATGCGGTGAATGTAGACGGTTTTGGCATTTGCATCTGCTTTGGTGATGACCGTGCTTTCCACAAAACGGCTCATGTTGTTGTGGTCGTGTCCGCCCATAAACAGCAATACGCCGGGCGCTGCTGCGGCTAATTTTTCGTCGTCTTCCATATTCAAATGCGTCAGGGCAACCACGGCATCCACCTGGGGTCGCAATTGATTGAGCGTAGCCTGAAAAGTTTCAAAAACCGGCAGGTAATGCACGAAATCCTGTTTGGCAAAAGGCAACAACACCCCAATGATGCCGAGCCGGAAAACGCCGCCTTTGCCATTTGAAAATTCGCGGATGACATATTCCGGCACGGGTTGTTCTTTCCCGTCCCGGAGCTGTTGAAACGGCGCTTTCTGGCCGTTTTTTACTTCCAGGGCGTTGCAGCAGGTGTAGAGGAAAGTGCTGGCATCCATGCGTTTTTTGAGTACTAAAGGGTCTTTGTTATCGAATTCGTGGTTGCCGAAGGTGGCATAATCCAGGCCCATTGCATTCAGGGTTTCCACCATCTGCAAGCCTGCGATGCGGTCGCCGGTTTCCATTTTTAAACTGCCAATGAACGAAGGACTTAAAAAGTCGCCCGACAAAATGGAGAAGGTATTGGGGTTCTCGCGTTCCAGGTCTTTCAGCACGGTTGCTACCCGAGCCAAACCACCCACTTTTCCGCCTTCGAGCGGCGCAATTTCATAGACGTCGTTGATTTGGAGGATTGTCAGTTCGACAGGCGGCATGGTCTGAACAGCCTGGTGTGGCGTCTGACAAGCGCTGAAGAACAGCACAAACAGGAAAATATAAAAACCGGTAATCCGTTGCATAGTGGTTAAGCTTTATGCGACTACGGTACAAAGCTGCGGGAAGAATCCCCGGTTTTCTTGTTGCAAAAACGACTTCATGAACATTGAGCAGGCATTTTTGTTAAACTTTTCTTTTTTGGTAAATCTCTCAGACCCCAAAGGGAGCATTCTTTAATTCTACCGTATTCACAAAATGGATAAAGATCAATTTTTGAAATCAGGATTGCTGGAACAGTATGTGCTTGGCCTTACGACGCCGGAGGAAACCGCAACAGTGGAGCGCTACATACAAGATTTTCCAGATATTCGGAGCAAGGTTGCTTCCCTGAGAAAAGAGATTGATGCATACACGAAACAATCGCTCCCGAATTTTCTACCCCCTGCTTCCCAACAAGTGCTTGCATCTGCCAGCATCCCGGCCTGGGCAGGCTGGGCGGCAGCCGCAATGATTGCTGTCTGCGTTTTTTTTGCCAGTGAATGGTACAAAGCCGACAGACAAATTCTGGCAAACGAACAGGTTTTGAAAAATTGCCAGGCTGAGCACACCGCTTGCCTGCAAACCACAGAAATGCTTGCTTTTTTGGAACACGAGGACACGCGTCCGGTGTACCTGAACGGCACCGACCTCCTGCCCAAAGCAAAAGCGCTGGTATATTGGAATCATACGGCGAAAAGCGCATATTTCAACCCAATCCGTTTGCCACAGGCGCCGGAAGGACATCAATACCAGATATGGGCAGACGTGGAAGGCGTTATGATCAATATGGGGTTGATCGAGCCCAAGAGCTTGCACCTCCAGGCCCTGCGCTATATCCCGCAAGCCGAAAGTCTGAATATTACCATTGAACCGACTGGTGGCAGCGAGCATCCTACGGTTTCTAATTTATGTCTCAACGGTGATTTCCTTGCCGCTAATTAGTGTCTGTCTTTATAGTCCGATAGCTGCGTTGTATTTTGCCCCAAAATCGGTCATTTATACGAATAAACTCCCGTTTTTGGGGCAAAATACGCCTTGCTCTCGAACTCTAAAGAGCAGACACGAG
>JBJXFD010000376.1:0-43733 GCA_046153985.1 Saprospiraceae bacterium | reverse complement strand
AACCGGGCCGTAAAGTTCCGCAATGGCCATGGTAGCGGCTTTGGTTTGGTTGTAATCGCAGGGAACCACGACTGTAAAGCCCGGCAGCATCCGCGTCATACCGATGTCTTCCAGAATCTGGTGCGTGGCGCCGTCTTCACCCAACGTCAGGCCGGCGTGCGAAGCGCAGACCTTGACATTTTTATGCGAATAGGCGATGGATTGCCGGAGTTGATCGTACACCCTGCCCGTAGAAAAGTTGGCGAAGGTGCCGGTATATGGAATTTTCCCGCCAATGGCCAAGCCTGCGGCGATGCCCATCATATTGGCTTCTGAAATACCTACCTGAAAAAAACGCTCCGGAAATGCTTCGATGAAGGCTTCCATTTTCAGGGAACCGATGAGGTCGGCGCACAGCGCCACGACTTCTGATTTTTGTTTTCCAATTTCAAACAACCCCGCGCCAAAACCGTCGCGGGTTGATTTTTTTCCGGTGCTGATGAGTTGATCCAGCATGATTTATGTTTAGTTTAAAGCTTTTGGTAAAGGTTTTCGGTAAAGGTTTACGAAACTTTTAAAGTTTCGTAAACCTTTCATGACCTCATAATTTAAAAATCTCCAAGCGTTTCCTCCAATTGCGCTAAGGCGCGTTCGGTTTGTTCAGGGTTCGTCGTTTTGCCGTGCCAAACGTGGGTGCCGACCATAAAATCTACACCGAAACCCATTTGCGTTTTCATCAAAATCACAACAGGCTTGCCTTTGCCAGTATGCATTTTGGCTTCAGCCAAACCATTGAGCACGGCCTGCATGTCGTTGCCATGCTCAATTTGCAGCACTTCCCAGCCAAATGCGGCCCATTTAGCCGGCAGATCGCCCAATGACATAACTTTTGCGGTTGGCCCGTCTATCTGCTGCCCGTTCCAGTCCACAATTGCAATGAGGTTGTCTACTTTATGGTGGGCCGCAAACATGAGCGCTTCCCAAACCTGGCCTTCCTGCAATTCACCGTCGCCGGTAAGCGTATAAATAAGGTGTGGATCGTTATCCAGTTTTTTTGCCAACGCCGCTCCAATCGACACCGAAAGGCCCTGGCCAAGCGAACCCGATGCCACCCGAATGCCGGGAAGCCCTTCGTGCGTGGCCGGGTGTCCCTGAAGGCGCGAGTTGAGTTTTCGGAAAGTGGCCAACTCCGACACCGGGAAATAGCCACTTCGGGCGAGCACGCTGTACCATACCGGAGAAATATGGCCATTAGAAAGGAAGAACATATCTTCCCCTGCACCAGTTTTGTTGAATTTTGGATCGTGTTTCAACACTTCGAAATAGAGGGCGGTGAAAAGCTCCGTGCAGCCTAAGGAACCACCGGGATGCCCGCTGGCGGCCATGGAAGTTTGGCGAATGATGTCGCGCCTGACCTGCGTAGCCGTGCGGCGCAGTTGTTGAAGATCTGCCATATTAAGGTAGCGTACGTTAATAATTAATTTAGGAGGTTCATTTAGTCCTGTGTCTGAGCTTTAGACAGACAGACACTAGATCAGGGGTTTTTCGTTTGAAGGTGCAAAGCTAAAGAAAAAGGGCAATTCAAGCATAACCCGAATTGCCCTTTTCCCAAGGTGCTATATCAGCGCGGCGCCATTAGTTGACGGCATCGGCAAGTTTCTTACCTGGCTTGAATTTAGGCACATTTCTGGCAGCAATGTTAATCGCTTTACCCGTTTGAGGGTTGCGACCACTGCGAGCCTCGCGGCGAGAAACTGAAAAAGTACCAAAGCCTACCAGCGTAACGCTATCATCAGCCTTCAGCGCTTCAGTGATGCTGTTGAGCACAGCGTTCAATGCATCTTCTGCCTGAGCTTTAGACATGTTCGCACCATCTGCGATTTTTGCAATCAAATCTCCTTTGTTCATTTCAAAGATTTTTGGTTAAAATAACTTTAACGCGGCAAATTTATGCGTAAGGTTTTTGAAAACCAAGTTTCCCGGATCAAAAAATGCTGCAAAGCCTGATTTTTCAAGCATTTCATGAAATTTTAACGCTTGAGACACGGTAAAATGCCATCCGGGCGTTTCTGATAGGGCATGATTGGCCTGAACCCGGGCCTGCTTTTATTTGAATCCGGGTGTAACCAATCCGGGAAACCGAACTTATTAAGCAGACTAAAACGACTTGTCACATGAAAATTAGAAATTCTGTTGCGCTCCTGCTCTTCGCTTGCATTGGATTGCTGGGGGTTGGCGCCTCCTCTTGTAACCGCAAAAGCGGATGCCCGGCTTATGAAAATACGACGGTGAAGGCCAACCGGAAAGGCGAATTGCCAACCAAAGGCGGTAAATCCGGGCTGTTTCCAAAAAAAATGAAAAAGAGAATGAAATAAGGGCGTTGACTTAGGTCTTAATAGATTCTCCTACACCTTCTCCAATCAGGTTGAAGAGGGTGATGGTGATGAAAATACCCAAGCCGGGGAAAAGCGCAATCCACCAGGATTGAGGAGAAGAACGGGCATCTTGAAGTACATTGCCCCAACTGGCACTTTCAGGAGATAAACCGATGCCGAGGAAAGATAAAGAAGCTTCGATTAATATGGTGTTTGCCATACCGAAGGCAACGGCTACCAAAACCGGGGCCAGGCCATTAGGTAGTGCATGCCTGAACAGAATGCGCCATTCGCTCAAGCCCATGGCGCGCGCCGCTTCTACATACTCTAAGCTTCGGATTTTAAGCAGTTCAGCGCGGATGTAACGGGCGATTCCCGTCCATCGGAGTAGCCCGATGATGGCCATAATATAAAGGATGGAAGGTTTTTGAATAAGCGCTGCTGCAGAAAGCAATAATAATATGGTGGGAATTGCGGACAGGATTTCAATGGCACGGTTGACCAGCGTGTCTGCCGGGATGGCAACGGACGCCGGAAATTTGAACCGCCGTTCTATCTGTCCGGCAATCAGATTCGCTACCAGTAAACATGTAAGCAGGATACCTAAGCTTTTGAGCACTTCTGTAAACAGAACCCCTTCTGTTATCGCAAAGGCGCGAACGCTGAACCCATAGAAGAAGCCGGCGGCCAGCGCAATCAGGTTCAACAATAGTCGGGGTGCGGAGGTCCGCAGGCGCTCGTCTCCAAAAAATCCGGCTAAGCTGCCAAGCAACAATCCGATCAGCGTGGCAATGCCCATGGAGATGACACTGACCAACACCGCTGCTCTGGCGCCATGCACCATCAACGCGGCAATATCGCGCCCGATCCCGTCCGTACCCATCCAATGCCGGAAACGCCATGATGTAACGGCTTGTTTACCGAAAGGAGAAGCATTTCGGTTAGGCGTATCTACTTGCTGAGCACTGTAGGTGATCGGTGGAAAAATCACGGCTTCGTAGACTTCATTTTGCCATTCGCGGCGGAAATAGGCTTCATCGCCTTGCGACAAACCCCATTTGATGCCATATTCTTTGAAAATGGGAAAATAAGTTTGTCCCTCAATGCGACAATAGATGGGTTTGTCATTGGCTAAGAAGTCAGCAAACACGGCCACAAAAATCAACGCGTAAAGCATCCGCAAAGACCAAAGCGCTGCCCGGTTTTTTGAAAAACGCTTCCACCCCGGCGACGCGCGCAAACGACCCACCTGTGGCGTTTGCGAGTCAACTTCGGGTTGCTTTTGCTTGCGGTTGAAGAAATTCATAGCAGGTTATTTGCGGTTTTTATTATTCAAATCTACCCTCGGGTCTGCAACATTGTAAAGCAGGTCAGCGACCAAAATTCCAATCATGGTCAGTAAAGAGGCCAGCATCAAAATGGTGTAAATAACCGGCCAGTCGTCGCCCTGAATGGATTTGATCATCAATTGCCCCATACCGGGAATGTTGAAGATATATTCAATGATCACCGAACCGGCCAGCGCTGCCGGAAAAACAGATGCAAATAGGGTAATCAGAGGAAACAAGGCATTGCGAAAAGCGTGTTTCCAAACCACTTGTCGGGCGGTCAACCCTTTGGCGCGCGCTGTCCGGATATAATCTTGCTTCAGTGCAGTGATCATACTTGCGCGCACTTGCCGGGAAATGTATGCAAGAGCGCCATACGCCAAACAAAATACCGGCAAAATCATGCCAGTAAAAGCGCTGAAGAAACGTTCCCAGAAACTTGCACCGGCAGGCAAACTGGCCGGACCGAGTACCCGGAAAAAATCCATACCATATTCTGGTGTCGTAAAAAAAATGATGAGCAATGACGCCATCCAAAAATTTGGCATGGAGTCCAATCCGAACAAAAAGATGGAAACTACCCGTTCAGTTTTGCTGCCTTGATGCACAGCGCTGTAAACGCCAATGGGTACAGACAAAAGATAGGCCAGGAGGATTGCCGTTATGCTGAGGGACAAGGTCCAGTTGACCGCCTCCTTTATTTTTATAGAAACCTTACGACCGTCTTTCAGGGATGTGCCAAAATCGCCCTTTAAGATGCCGGTAAGCCAGTTGTGGTAACGGTTTTGAAAACCGTATCCATGGATGATTGGGATGTAAAGCTTCCAGCGGCTTTGATTGGAGACGATTTGCTGGTAAGCTTGTTTCAATGCCTCAAATTCAAAAGACATCTTTTGTTGCAAAGCTGGGTTGAGCCCCAATGCAAATCCTATGCTGTCCAATCCTGCCTGGATGGAGGCCGGTTGGTACGTTTGGGGCAGTCTCTCAGTGGCATACATGGCCAGATTGAACTGATCTTTTGCCGTTGGATCTCGCCGAAGGCCATCAAGGCTGTTTTTAAATACCTCTATTTGCTGAAGATAGGCAGATATTTCAGGCCAGTTGCCGAATTGGGCAATCAGCGCAGTGGCGGCCTCCCGATTGCGTTGGGGGATGATCTTGTAAAGGGTGTCGGGGTAGGCCACAGCGGTTAGGGTGAAATAAAACGGGGGCTTATCAAGCTCCAATGCTGCCGCTTTTTGCTTGTACTCCCGCAGGTAAGCCGTGGGCATAACGCCAGCGCCTTCCAATGCGGCTTCTACCGGATCGCCCGGAGTACATTGGTTCAGTCCGAATGCAATGAACGAAATGACGAACAGCATCGGAACAAACAACAACAGCCGCTTCAGCAAATATTGCAACATAGGTAATGCGGATCGGTTAAAAGCTTCAATGAAAACCTAAAAGTATTGGTAATTTTTGGGTAGCGCGCCCTTGCCGCGCAAAGTTTTTTCTGATGGGCAACAATCCGGGCGCGCTGCTTATCTTTGCCGCCGGTTAGATCCGGAAAAACGGGTCTTTTTTGAGAACCCGTTCCAAAAAAATAAATTCAGCATGCTGCGACCCTTTGCCAAGGCTGTTTCTATCTTGTTTCACCCCTTGCTTATGCCTACGTACATGTTGGCGTTGCTGTTGCTGATCAATCCTTTTATTTTTGGGGTCAACAGCATTTTAGACGATGCCGGCAAGCTCAATTTGCTGCGCATTTTTCTATACACGTTTTTTATCCCGGCTTTTGCAGTAGTTATGCTGCGCCCCCTGGGTTTTATTCGTTCGCTGGAAATGGAAGACAAAAGCGAGCGCACCGGTCCGTACATCATCACCGCAATTTTTTACCTCTGGGCATATATGAATATGAAAAACAGCTCCCTGTTTCCCCCTGCTTATGCCTGCTTTATGCTGGGTGCGGTTATTGCCCTTTTTATGACTTTTTTTATTAATATTTTTTCAAAAATCAGCGCTCATGCGGTGGGCATGGGCGGCTTATTGGGTATGGTCATCATCACGATGCTGCGTTTCAGCCACGATGTTTTTACCATTCAGACTGGTATGTTCGGAACGATTAGTTTTAATATGAATGCCGTGCTGATCATTGTGATCCTTTTGTGCGGAATCGTCGGCACAGCGAGGTTATTACTCAATGCGCACGAGCCCCGCGATCTTTATGGCGGGTTTATGGTGGGGTTTGTGGCGCAGTTTCTCGCGCTCCGATTCTCTATTTAATGTCTGTTCTTTATAGCCCGATAGCTGCGTTATGTGAAGGCCCCAAAAGCGGTCACTTACGCGAGTAGGCTCCCGCTTTTGGGGCCTTCACATGCCTTGCTCTCGAACTCTAAAGAACAGACACAGGTCAATATACAGCATATGAAAGAAAAAAAAGCGCTCGTAGTTGGCGCAGGCTTGGTTGGCGCGCTTTGGGCAGTATTCTTGGCTAAGCGTGGCTATGACGTCTCGGTATACGAACAACGCGGGGATATGCGCAGGGCAGGATACAGCGGGGGGCGATCCATCAACCTGGCGATGAGCGACCGGGGCTGGAAAGCCGTTGAAAAAGCCGGGATAAAAGAAAAATTGGCGTCGGTTGCCATTCCGATGTACGGGCGCATGATGCACCCTGTAAGCGGGGATTTGGTTTTTCAGCCTTACGGCAAAGAAAACCAGGCCATTTATTCGGTCTCCCGGGGTGGCCTCAACCTGGAGTTGCTGAATATTGCAGCCAGTTTTCCAAATGTGGAACTTCATTTCGACCAAAAGTGCCGGCGTTTCGAACCTTCAGAAGGCGCCGTTTGGTTTGAAGGCCCGGATCGGCAATTGAAAAAAGTGGAAGCGCCCATCATTTTTGGCGTGGACGGCGCTTTTTCTTCCATAAGAAACAGCCTGCAACGCCTCCCCCGGTTCAATTATTCGCAAAGCTATCTGGATTACGGATACAAAGAGTTGAATATTCCGCCAAACGAAGACGGGAGCCACCGCTTAGAAAAAAATGCGCTCCACATCTGGCCCCGCGGGCAATTCATGCTGATTGGCCTGCCCAATATTGACGGCAGCTTCACCTGTACCTTGTTTTTGCCTTTTGACGGCAATGAAGCCGCTTTTGACCGCTTAGATTCGGACGAAGCGGTGATGGCTTTTTTTCAGCAATATTTTCCCGATGCTATTCCTTTGATGCCTACTCTGCTGGAGGATTTTCGCCAAAACCCGGCTTCTGCCTTGGTAACCGTGCGGTGCAACCCCTGGCATCACCAGGATAAGGTTTTGCTGCTGGGAGATGCTGCGCACGCCATCGTGCCTTTTTTCGGACAGGGGATGAACGCCGGGTTTGAAGACTGTACCATTTTAGATGCGCTTATTGACGATTTCGAAGGGGATTGGGCGCGCATTGCTCCGGCGTTCAGTGCCAACCGGATTTCTGATGGCAATGCGATCGCGGAACTGGCTTTGCGCAATTTTATTGAGATGCGTGATCTGGTGGCAGACCCCCGGTTTTTGCTCCGTCAAAAAATTGCCGCCCGCCTGCATGAAAAGCACAGCAGTTTTTTGCCAACGTATTCGATGGTCACCTTCAGCAATATTCCTTACAGTCAGGCTTTGCAGGCTGCGGATGCGCAGAATGTACTGTTTGAGCGAATTCTGGCATTGCCGGACATTGAGCAAACCTGGGAAAATAATGAGCAGATTGAAGAAGTTTTCAGAAAATGGCAGGCGGAACTATTGTAAGGGGCAAAAGGCAAATTTGCAAGAGGCAAGCACTCGAATTCAGGTTTGTCCTTTGCCAACTTGCCTTTTGCCAACTTGCCTCTTCATCCCTCCGGCAGCACGGCAATACATTTCAGCTCAATCGCAATCGGCGTTGGCAACGAATCAATGCCTACAGTGGTGCGGCAGGGTTGATTCGTCTGGAAATAGTCAGCGTAAATGCGGTTATAAGTATGAAAATCGCGCTGCATATCCGTCAGAAAAACCGTTACATCCACCAAATCTTCCCAGGTAGCGCCGCTCGCCTCCAAAACAAGGCGCACATTCCTGAAGACGGAATGGCATTGCGCTTCAAAGTCAAAGGCCGTGAAATTTCCCGTGGCGCTGCGCTCCAATCCGGGGATACCATCGGTTTCAGGATCGCGGGGGCCAATGCCGGAAAGAAACAGCAAATTACCTGCCCGCCGGGCATGTGGATAAGCGCCTACCGGCTTTGGCGCTTTGGACGCATCAATACGATCAGACGAAGACATAGTTGATTAGTTTTAGTCTGGACAATAGTACCACTATTTTGTGTCAGCTTTAATAACTATTTTTGCCCGGAAAGATGTCATCCGGGTAGTTCCTGTTTTTAGGAGCGCCTTGCGAAAAAAACAGCTTAAGTCCTGAATATGGCCAAAGCAAAAAAAGGGCAATTGTCGCTCAAATTAGGCATTAACGACGAGCGCATCCCCAAGTTATTCGGGGTGTTGTGCCTTTTCTTTGCCCTGTATTTATTCATTGCCTTTACCTCCTATCTGTTTACCTGGCGCATTGACCAGGATTCCGTCCTGCGCATTTCCTGGGGGCTTTTGTTGGAAACCAATATGGAAATGGCCAATTGGCTGGGACGCCTTGGCGCGATTGTCTCCAACATGTTTTTCTATTGGGGCTTTGGCTTGCCATCGTTTATTTTCATTTACCTCCTCGTGCAATTCGGGCTTTACCTGATCCGGCGTATGCCATTGATTCAGTTTGTGCCCACCCTGAACCGGATGATCATCCTCTTGTTCACATCGGCCATGTTTTTCGAGTTTGTTGCCGGCGATGCAGGGTTTCCCTGGGGCGGCGCTTTCGGGGAGGGCCTGAGCGATTGGCTGCGCAGTTTTGTTGGCGCTATTGGGCTGGTTGTGCTGCTGATTTTTATTCTGGCGGGGATGTTCGTCTGGACTTTCAACCCGAATTTCAACAACCTCACTGCCCGGGAAGCTTTCGATGAAGCCTGGGAATATCTTTCTGCCCGGATGGCAGGCCGCTTGTATTTGCAGCGCCGTACCCGGGAGAATCAGGAAGTTTCCGGCACTTTACCCGAAGCAGATTCCACTGAGGAAACACCTAAGATTGCCACCACCACCGCTTCCGGGGCACTTCGCCCCAGCAACAGGGCACAAGGCGTGGAGCCGAACCAGTTGGCACTCAATCTGGAAGGTCAACCGGTGAAACCGCGCCCGTTACAAGCTGGCGAAGCAGAACTGGAAATCCAGCCTCCTGTGGTGGCGCCTCCGATGGAAGAAGTGCCAGGCCCTGCCGTTGGATTGTCGCGCAATGCGGTGGGACTTTCAGAATCGCAGGCAGAAAACCTGGACCACAGCGAACCCTACGACCCCACGCTGGAATTGTCTTCTTACGAACACCCGGTGACTTCTTTGCTGGAAGATTATTCCGATCAAAAATTTGAAGTAGACCGCGCCGAACTGGAGGCCAACAAAGACCAGATCATTGAAACCCTGCTGCATTACAAAATTGAAATCGTCAAAATCCGGGCAACCATTGGTCCAACGGTGACGCTATACGAAATCGTGCCCGCGCCCGGAGTGCGCATTTCGCGCATCAAAAATTTAGAGGATGATATCGCCCTGAGCCTTTCAGCGCTGGGCATCCGCATCATCGCCCCCATTCCCGGCAAGGGCACGATCGGGATAGAAGTACCCAACAAAAATAAGCAGGTGGTTTCGATGAAGGAGGTGCTGGTGTCGGAGAAATTTAAACGGGCGAAAATGGACTTGCCGATCGCTTTGGGTAAAACCATTTCGAACGAAGTTTTTGTGGTGGATCTTGCCAAAATGCCCCACTTGCTGGTGGCGGGCGCCACAGGGCAGGGTAAATCGGTGGGCATCAACTCGATCCTGATTTCTTTGTTGTATAAAAAACACCCCTCTCAGGTCAAGGTCGTCTTGATAGACCCAAAGAAGGTCGAATTGTTTCCATACAGCAAATTAGAAAATCACTTTCTTGCTTTTTTGCCCGGCCAGGAAGAACCCATCACCACCGAAACCAACAAGGTGATTCACACCCTGAATTCCCTTTGCATTGAAATGGATACCCGCTACGACCTGCTGAAAAAAGCAGGCACGCGGAATATCCGGGAGTACAACGAAAAATTTGTGCAGCGACAGTTGAGCCCCTTAAAAGGGCATAAATTCATGCCTTTTATTGTGCTGGTCATTGATGAGTTCGCCGACCTGATCATGACAGCAGGCAAAGAAGTAGAACTGCCCATCGGTCGTCTGGCGCAGTTGTCGCGGGCTGTGGGCATCCACCTTATTATTGCGACCCAACGCCCATCGGTCAACATCATTACGGGCGTCATCAAAGCCAACTTTCCGGCGCGGATCGCCTACAAAGTAACTGCAAAAGTGGACTCGCGTACCATCCTCGATGGCGGTGGCGCGGATCAACTGATTGGGCGGGGCGATATGCTCCTGAGTGTTGGCGGCGAAATGGTGCGCCTTCAGGGCGCTTTTGTAGATACGCCGGAAGTGGAGCGCGTCGTGGATTTTATTGCCAAACAACCTGGCTATCCGGAACCCTATCTGCTCCCCGAATTCCATGGCGACGACGACGAACGCGGCGCTTCCGTTATTTCGTACTCAGACCTCGACGACATGTTTGAAGATGCTGCCCGCCTTATTGTTCAAAACCAGCATGGGTCCACGTCCCTCATCCAGCGCCGCCTGAAACTGGGCTACAACCGGGCAGGCCGCATCATGGATCAATTGGAAGCCATGGGGATTGTCGGCCCCAACGAGGGCAGCAAACCCCGCGAAGTACTTGTTTACGACGAGATGGAACTGGAGCGATATCTGGATGATTTGAAAAAGAAAAAGGGACCGTTGTAAGTCGCCCAATCCATCTCAAAACTTAGCGATACGTTCTATATAGAATTGCCCGTTTGCGATATAACTCAACCAGTAATGCCCGGAAGGTAAATCTGCAAGATCCAGTTGAGCCGGACTACCAGACCATTGGCGCAATGGCCGGCCAAAATAATCCATCAAATTCATACTTTCCACTTGCACACCCTGAAGGTTCTCTATCCTGAGGAAATCCTGCGTGGGATTGGGGTACAACTTTAAAGGCCCCTCAATTACCGCTTCTTCTAATGCATTGATATTCCCCAGACAATCGCCGCCGGGGGCATCCTGAATGAACAGTGTGCCGGAATGAGCAGACCAGTACTCCCAATTGCCGCCGGTGTGCGTTTCCCAATTGTTCAGGTCGAACGTATTGTTGCCCGATGCGGTGCCGGGGATTTTACACACCCACACGGCAGTGCTGTCAATGCTCCAGGTGAGCGGTTGGTTGAGTTGAAGCACTTCGGGCAGAAAGGTATCGCGGCAGGAGGATTGGAGGAAAAACGCAAAGTCGTTGGCAGCATCGCCAAAAACATGACCAATGCCCTGTTCGTCTATCCCAATAGCTACGGTCTCATTGCATGCAATCCCAAAAGAACGTTGTCCGGATGCGTTGGCAACGCGGGCCAGAAAAGCGACATGGCGGCCTTTTCGGGAGCGTTGTTCGTAGTGCGTATCCGTTATGACATCAGCCAGCAGCGGGTTGATGATGAAATCTCCATTGCCAATGATGTTCATGGAAGGATGAAAAGGGTTCGCTAAGGCCTGCGGTGACATGATGCCCGAACCCGGAGGTGTGTAATAAGCCTCGCTCAATACAGCCATGCCGGCGCTGGTTCCTCCAACCACTGCTTGTTTTTCATTGATCAGGTAGTTGATCGCATCTTCTATCGGGGTGTCTTTCCAATACAAATAATAATCGTACTGATCGCCGCCAGCAAGGAAAAGCGCTTCTGCATTGCGAATTTGCTGAATCACGTATGCATCTTGTGCCGCCGGGGCGCCATTGAAGCGAATGGTTTGAACAGAATTCACAGAAACGCCTAATTCACTGAAGAGGTAATCGTTGTATCCATTGGAACCACTTGCCCGAATGATGACAACATCGCCGCCACTCGCCCGTTGCAGCAGCCAGCGCATGGCGTCGTCGTTGTCCGTACCTCCCCCGGCTAACAGGATACTTTGTATGGGTGTTGTGACCACATCGCTGGTGTCGCCGTTGAACCAGGAAGTATAGGATTGTGCGTGGGAAATCGTCGAGAGCAGACATGCCCATGAAGTAAGCATCAAATATTTAAGGTGTCTTTTTTTCATACCAAAGGACTTTGTGCAGGTCAAAGCTATCAGGTTTATCCAAAACAGTATGCCTTATGGCCGGAATTTTGATTTTCCGGTCGTTTTGCTTTGACAAACGGTTAATATTGTGCTATCTTTGGTGCAGCTTTGAAGAACACATCTACACTACTCCCCCGCTTTAATTAGCACTTGATAAGTATGCTACTGCTTTGCAGGCAGGAGGAACTTCCATTTCCTTTTTGTTTGTACCTTTGCCGTTCAAACAAAAAGTAAAGGTATATTATGAATCTGGAAAAATTTGTTGCTGTATCCGGTCTGCCCGGTATTCACAAGATCATTGCAGACCGAAACAATGGCTTGATTGTAGAAGACCTGGATTCAGGGAAAAGGAGGTTTGTACCGGCACGGAGCTATCAGTTTACGCCTCTTGGCACAATCGGAATTTACACCGACGATGGGGAAACCACGGAGTTGGCAAATGTATTCCGCAGTATGCTGGAAAAAATAAACGAATTGCCACCGCCGGGTCCTGACGCCAAACCAGAAGCTTTACAGGCTTATTTTGCTGTTGTTTTACCCAATTACGACCGGGATAAAGTGCGTACCGGCGATATGAAAAAGGCCATCAAGTGGTTTGTTTTTTTGAATGAAAAGCAACTGCTGAGCCTTGAAGATAACCCTTCCGTAAACCAGGAAGAAGAGTGAGTAAAAAAAAGTGACCAAAACTTCGGCCTTTTGGAATTTGCATCCGTATAAGGAACAAGGACAACTTGTGATAAGGTGACTCCAAATTGTAATTGCTGACTTATTGAAGCCTTCCAGGCCAGTTTTACGCGTCATCTGAATGTAAGGTTTCCGGGCATTCCCCGGAGATTACCAGAATACAAGGGGTAGCAAGCATGTGCTGCTGCCCTTATACAGTAATCAAAGGACAGATTATGAGATTATGAGAACTACTACCAAGCTTCAACCTGTTACACGAGCGTATTTGCCTGAAGAATTGAAGGTTACGACCTGGTCGGAACTGGAATACTACTACCATGAATTGCTGAATCGTCCGATTTGCTCGCTGGAAGAACTGGAGTGCTGGATTCTGAACAAAAGCGAGTTGGATGCCTTGGTAAATGAAGAACTTTCCTGGAGAATTATCCACCACACGGTTGACATAGAAGATAAAAATGCCGAAAAGGCCTATCAATATGCCGTTCAGGAATTGTCACCCCAGATCACCTCCTACGAATACCGTCTCAATCAAAAACTGATCTCTACCACCTTCCTATCAGACTTAGATCCACAGGAATATCACATCTACCTGCGCAGCGTTAAAAATGCCCTGTCGCTTTTTTGTGAAGAAAATGTGCCGCTTACAACGGAAGTCCACTTGCGTCTGAAAGAATACAGCAAAGTTTTTTCGGTCATGACCGTTGGGGTAAATGGCGTTCAGATGACCTTGCAAAAAGCAGGCGCCTTGTTGGAAGAACCAAACCGGATTTACCGCGAAACCGTTTACCACAAAATCTACCAGCGCATTCTCCAGGACACCGATTTTTTTGAAAACCTTTTTGAAGACCTCTTGCGCAAGCGGCATCAGATTGCCTTGAATGCCGGGTTTAAAAACTATCGGGATTATAAATTCTGCGAGCTGGGGCGGTTCGATTACTCTGCCGAAGATTGTTTGGCTTTTCACGACTCCATTGCTTCCGAAATACTTCCTTTGGTGGAAAACATCAGCGAATATCGCCGGGATACCCTGGAGCTGGATGCACTGCGCCCCTGGGATTTGAATGTGGATACCTGTGGTCATGCACCGCTGCGCCCGTTTGAAAATGTGGAGGAGCTGGTTGAAAAATCCATTCGCTGTCTGTCGAAAGTGCATCCTTTTTTCGGAGCCGTCATCGCCAACATGCGCGAGATGGGGCGGTTAGATTTGGATTCAAGGCGCGGTAAGCGCCCCGGAGGCTACAACATGCCGCTGCACAGAAGCGGGGTTCCCTTTGTCTTCATGAATGCCACCAATACGCTCAACGACATGCGTATGCTGATGCACGAGAGTGGGCACGCCGTCCATTCGTTCCTGTCGCATGCTCATCCCCTGAGCATCGCCAAGCGCATTCCGATGGAGGTGGCCGAACTGGCGTCCATGACCATGGAATTGTTGAGCATGGATCACTGGGATATCTTTTTTGAAAACCCGGACGACCTGAAGCGGGCTAAAGTGGCTCAGTTGGAGTATGTACTAAAAGCCCTGCCCTGGATTGCTGCGATTGACAAATTCCAGCACTGGCTTTATACCAATCCGGAGCATACCCGTGAGGAACGCAAAGAAAACTGGATGCAGATTCTGGATGAGTTTTCGCCTTCCGTCGTTGACCGCAGCGGATTAGAACATTATCAAGAATACTTGTGGCACAGGCAATTGCATGTTTTTGAAGTGCCTTTTTATTATATTGAATACGGAATGGCTCAACTTGGCGCCATTGCGATTTGGAAGCAATACCGCGAAAATCCGGAGCAAACGATACAAAACTACCGCAAAGCGTTGGAAATGGGCTACACCCAACCCATCCGGGAAATCTACCGTACCGCAGGCATCGCTTTCGATTTTTCGAGGGACTATGTACGGGAGCTTGGCGGATTCGTTAAAGAAGAGCTGAATCGGCTATTAAGCCAAAGCTAAACTCAAGAAAGGGGGTCAATCCTCACACTGTAAACACTATTAATATATTTGAAAGCCCTTTCTTCTGAAAAGAGGAAAGGGCTTCCGTTTTAATTTCGTCTGCGCATCCGAAGTGACAATCCGAAAGACGTTAAGTTGCGCCCTTCTGTCCAAATAATGTGCAACTTAGGGCTGGTTTGGACAATTTTGCATGTTCGTAAAATCCCGTGCCGACAAATTTCACAGAACGTATAAAAATCGCCAATTTGGCGCTATAATTCAAGTTAATCGCATGACCTACGATAATTTTACCATCAAAGCCCAGGAATCTATCCTGAAAGCGCAACAAATTGCCGCCGAACTCAATCAACAGCAAGTGGACACCACGCACCTGTTAAAAGGAGTGCTGGCAACAGACGAACATGTAGTGACCTTTCTGCTGCAAAAAATGGACGTCAACCTTGAAACCCTGCAACGAAAATTGGATGAAGCCATCCGAACCTACCCCAAAGTTACAGGCGCGGAGAAACAATTCCTCACCAACGAAGCCAATCGGGCGCTGAGTACTGCCAAGCGTTTGTTGCCGGCCTTCGGCGACGAATACATCTCGGTGGAAATGATCCTGTTGGGCGTGTTGTTGGGGAATGACCGCGGCGCGCGTATCCTCAAAGAATCGGGCGCTACGGAAGAAGGGTTGCGCTCTGCGGTAGAGGAATTGCGCAAAGGCAAAAAAGTGACCGACCAAAGCACCGATAACACCTACAATGCGCTCAATAAATTTGCAGTCAACCTGAATGAGCGCGCCGAAAGTGGCAAACTCGACCCCATTGTTGGCCGGGACGAGGAAATCCGACGGGTGCTGCACATCCTTTCGCGCCGCAAAAAAAACAACCCTCTGCTTATTGGTGAAGCGGGGGTGGGGAAAACGGCCATCGTAGAAGGTATTGCATGGCGGATCGTAAAAGGGGACGTGCCTGAAAACCTCAAATACAAAAAGATCTACACGTTAGACATGGTTGGTTTGGTGGCCGGGGCAAAATTCAAAGGAGAATTCGAAGAGCGCTTGAAAGGCGTGATCACCGAAGTATCTGAATCCGATGAAATCATTTTGTTCATTGATGAAATTCATACCCTTATCGGAACTGGCGGGGGTTCGGGTGCCATGGATGCAGCCAATATCCTGAAACCAGCGCTGGCTCGCGGCGAATTGCGCACCATAGGCGCGACGACCTTAGACGAATATCAAAAATACTTCGAGAAAGACGCCGCTTTAGTACGCCGGTTTCAATCAGTGCTTATCGAAGAGCCCAGCGTTGAAGATACCATTTCTATTCTGCGTGGCATCCAGGAAAAATATGAAGTCTACCACAAAATTGGGATTCTTGATGAAGCCCTTATTGCCGCTGCGGAACTTTCACACCGCTATATAAGTGACCGCTTTTTACCGGACAAGGCGATTGACCTGATAGATGAAGCTGCCGCCAAATTGCGTATGGAGTTAGATTCTGTGCCCGATGAAGTGGACGAATGGGAACGCAAGGTGCGCCAGTTGGAAATCGAAAGGGAAGCCATCAAGCGGGAAAAAGACGAAAAGAAGCTTGCTGCCATTACCGAACAATTGGCCAATGCCCGTGAAAAACGCGATTCCATGCGCGCCGCCTGGAACAACCAAAAAGAAATCGTAGACACCATCCAGGAAATCAAAAAACGGATGGAGGAATTAGAAATGGAGGCTGAAAAAGCAGAGCGCAACAGCGATTTTGAAGTGGTTGCCAAAATTCGATATGGCGAGTTGCAGCAAACGGAGGCTATGTTGAAGGTAGCAGAGGCAAAATTGACCCAATTACCTGAAGACAGCAAGTTTACCAACGAGCAGGTGACCGCCAACGATATCGCCGGTGTCGTCGCCCGTTGGACTGGCATTCCCATCGCCAGAATGATGCAAAGTGAAAAAAATAAACTGCTCATCCTTGAATCAGAGCTCCACAAACGGCTTATCGGCCAGGATCACGCTGTGAAGGCTGTCTCTGACGCCGTTCGTCGAAACAGAGCGGGGCTGCAAGATGAAAACAGACCTATTGGATCGTTCATTTTTATTGGCCCGACAGGAGTAGGTAAAACGGAACTGGCCAAAGCACTTGCGGAAGTGCTTTTTAACGACGAGCATGCTATTGTGCGTTTAGACATGAGTGAGTTTATGGAAGCGCATATGGTTAACCGGCTTGTTGGGTCGCCTCCTGGCTATATTGATTCGGAACAAGGGGGGCAGCTTACTGAGCCGGTTCGCCGTCGTCCCTACGCTATTGTACTTTTGGATGAAATTGAAAAGGCACATCCTGACGTATTTAATATCTTTTTGCAGATTTTGGATGAGGGCCGCCTCACGGACAGTCTTGGACGATTGGCCAACTTCAAAAACACCATTATCATCATGACCTCTAACATGGGGGCTGATAAAATTCTCGAAAATTTTGAAGACCTTGATGCACTTGGTGAGAAGCATCGGCAGGACATCATCGAAACGACCCAAAAGGAAGTGTTAGACACTTTGAAAGCGAACATGCGCCCTGAATTCCTCAATCGCATTGACGAAGTTGTCATGTTCCTACCACTCACAAAAGAGGAAATCAGGAAAATCCTGCTGCTCTTGTTAAAGAAAGTGGATAAAATGCTCCAGCGTCAGGGCATGGCCATCCATATTTCCGATGAGGCACTTGGACTGATTGGGGACGCTGGTTACGATCCGCAGTTTGGAGCCCGGCCAATAAAACGGGTATTACAGAATCTGCTGATTGACGAACTCTCGAAGCACGTCATCGGCGGTACCTTTACGGCCGGCGATACCATTTATGTTCATGCCAATAAGCTGGGCCTGACTTTTGGAAAAGAACCGTTTGAGGGCGCCATCCACATCCCGGAAGTCACCGAAGCGGCCAAAAAAGAACAAGCCGCCGAGGCAGATGCCAAAAAGCAATCAGCTGAAGCCGTGAAACAGGAAAAGGCTGCTGCGGAACGCAAAAAGCAGTTGGAAGAATTGGAGAAAGCGACGCAGGATTTGAAGGATGTTATTAAGGATATAAAGCCGGAGGATTCGTAAACAGCTATTGTTTACGCATAAACCCTTAATTTTGAGTAAAATTCGAGGTATGAACCATATTCGGAAATTAGCCATTGAAAATTTTAAATCTATTCGGCATGTGACGCTCGAATGCGAAAGGGTCAATATTTTTCTGGGTAAACCGAATGCAGGTAAGTCTAATATTTTGGAGGCGATATCTTTATTAGGGGCCGGACTTATGCCTTTCAATTCTCACTTCATGGAAGGATTTTTGAGGTATAAGTCTATAATTCATCTTTTTAATGATTACAACCTTGAAAAAGCTATAAAAATTAAAGCGGATGAAACTTCTGCTAAACTATTTTCATCTCCTTATGGATATAATTTTTCCATTCTTGCTTCCAAAGAAGCGAAGAAATCTATTCTTGCAGAACCCTTTCAGTTAGAAATAGATGCAAATGGAGTTATTTTCCAAAGTGATGTAGCAAATGGAAGCTTTAGTAATGTTAAAAAATATAGTTTCCAACCTTTTGACAAGATATCATCTGATAATTTACATCTCGCAACATTCTTATTGCCTCCTCATGGAGAGAATTTTTATTACGTTGCACAAAGTAATTCAGAATTAAAAGCTGAAATTCAACGGTTTCTTAAGCCAAACGGCTTAGAATTTTTATTTGATGTTGAAAACCAACGCATGGACATTGTTCGCAGAGATGAAAACTCCCTGTTGCGATTCCCGATGGCGCTTGTTCCCGATACTTTTCAACGGTATATTTTTCACATTGCGGCGATTCTTTCCAACAAAGATTCTGTTATCCTTTTTGAAGAACCGGAGACGCATTCCTATGCGCCGTATGTCTATCAATTAGCCCAGCACATCGTTCAAGACGAACGGAATAATCAATACTTCCTCACAACGCACAATCCATATTTCCTTTTGCCTCTATTGCAGGAAGTTCAGGATGTGGCTGTGTTCTCAACCTGGTTTGAAAACTATCAAACTAAAGTACGGAGGCTTTCAGAAGATGAAATCCGGTCCATTCTGAATGAGGGCATTGACGTTTTCCTTAACCTGGAATCTGTATTGACACCATGAATAGCCATCATCAGGTCATTCCGGAGTGTTATGCGGACACCTTACTCGTTGAAATATTGGGTTTTACGAGACCCAATCACCAGCTTGGAATTGGTGTAGTTTTCAACGAAATTCACAAAAATTTTAAGAAAAGGCAAGCAGTAGGAATCATTGATGATGACAAAAGAAAGCCGAAAGATCTCGACTTATTTAATTTTGTTGAAGAACGGGCCGGAATAAAAAAGCTGCGGTCTTCCGATTTGCCGAATACAACTATACTTATCATCAGTCCTGCTTTTGAAGATTGGGTCTTTGAAAATGCCCGTGTTGTTGATGTTGATCCCGGCAAATATGGATTTGGATCAAGCAAAGACTTTCAAAAAGCTTGCAAACGCATAGATGTGAATAAAGACGAGCAAGTAAAACAGTTACTAAACACGCTCAGGCAGAAAAAAGCACCCGGATTTGAATGTCTTCAGACATGGATAACAGAAGCCATCGGAGAAATTTTTTAAAATTTATCCACCCACCGCCACTTCCCACATCGCGGCAGGATCAAAATACTGCTGCGCCAACCCCTGCAATTCATCCGGTGTAATATGGGCCACTTTGTTCACCCACTGCTCGAAGAAATCCAAGGGCAGCGATTCGGTGATCAGGGTGCGCACCATTTCCGAAACGTTGAAGGGGCCGTCGAGCATGGTAAGGAACCCGCCCATCAGGTAGTTGCGCACCATGTCCATTTCTTCCGCGTCAACGGGTTCGTTGCGCAGCAATTCCATTTCCGCGTAGATCTCGGCAATGGTGCGTTCTTTAAATTCATTGCCCACTTCGGTGCCGATGTAAAACAGGCCATCCGAATGCATGGTATCCAGCATGGAAAAAATGTTGTAGGTATAGCCTTTTTCCTCCCGGATATTGTTCATCAAACGCGATCCGAAATAGCCGCCGAGGATGGTGTTGAGCACAAACATCCCGCTGAAATCTGGGTGGTTGCGCGAAAACATGCGCCGGCCTATGTACACCGCCGTTTGCACTGCATCGGGATGGGGAAAATGTTTTTTGGGTGAAGGGCCATCCGGTACAGTAGGCAAAATGTCTGCAACAACAGGGATTCCCGAAGGCATCTTTCCAAAATATTGGTTGAGTAAGCGGACGGTCTGCTCATCTGTTTTTCCACAAATAAAAAGCTTACAGTTGTTGGCATGGTACCATTTCTGGTGGTGTTCCTGCAGGTCTTCGCGTTTCAGCGCGGCATAATGCTCGGGGAAACTGTTGTAGCCGTAAGGGTGGGTTTCGCCAAAAATCATTTCCGTGATGTGGCGGTAAGCGACCACATCTGGTTTGCTCAGGTCTATTTTCAGGTTTTGCTGGTTGCGCAGGATATAAGCCTCCAGTTCGTGTTGCGGAAAAGTCGGCGACAAAATCATTTCTGCCAGTACCGGCAAAACCGAAGGCAAGTGCTTGGTGAGGCAGTAAAATACAATATTCACTGCATCCATACCGGATGGAATGCTCAGGGTACTTCCATAAAAATCAATCGCTTCGGCAATCGCGGCCCCGTCAAGGTGACCTGCGCCGTCTTTCAGCAAACCAGCAGTGGCCTTTGCGACCAATTTTTTCGATTCCTGGGGACGCCCCGCCTGGAAAACGAATTCAATTTTCAGAACTTCCTCCGTGTTGATCCGGGTGTCGTAAACCGGAATGCCATTGTCCAAATAATGTACCAGCGGTTGTGGCAGGTGCAGGCGGTCTATATGATAAATGGCGGGTGGCCGGGTTCTGTCAAGCATAAAAGAATGTAGTTTGCTAATTAGGTTCTATGGTATAGTCTATGTCATTTAGTAGGGTGTCTGCTCTTTAGAGTTCGAGAGCAAGGCATGTGAAGACCCCAAAAACGGGAGCTTACTCGCGTAAGTGACTGTTTTTGGGGTCGAACATAACGCAGCTATCGGACTATAAAGACAGACACACTTATCCGCCTACAAATAACGCGGAAATAGAACGGTGCTCGTGGGTATTCCGGATGGCGCGTGCAAACAATTTTGCAGTGGAAAGCACCTTGATTTTGGGAGAAGCTTGCCGCAATGGGATCGTATCGCTCACGATGAGTTCGTCCAGCATGGAATTTTCGATGTTTTGGTACGCTTTCCCCGACAAAACCGGGTGCGTGCAGAGGGCGCGAACGCTGTTGGCGCCTTTTTCTAAAATGGCTTCGGCTGCTTTGCAAAGCGTTCCGGCCGTATCCACGAGGTCGTCCACCAAAATGACGTCAGCGCCGCTGACTTCCCCGATGACGGTCATGCCGGCAATTTCATTGGCGCGTTTGCGCTGCTTATCGCAAATAACCAATTCTTTACCAAAATGTTGCGCGTACATCCGGGCGCGTTTTACCCCGCCCACATCCGGCGACGCAAAAATGGCGTTCGTCAGGTCTTGTTCCTGCAGGTAAGGGACATAGATGGCTTCGCTTTTGAGGTGGTCCACCGGCACGTTGAAGAATCCCTGAATCTGATCGGCATGCAAATCCATCGTCATGATGCGATCCACGCCCGCAGCTTCCAGTAAAGAAGCGACCAATTTTGCGGAAATGGGCACACGGGGCTTGTCTTTCCGATCCTGCCTTGCATACCCAAAATAGGGTATGACTGCCGTGATATAACCCGCCGAAGCGCGTTTGGCAGCGTCTATCATCAGCAAAAGCTCCATCAAATTTTCCGTAGGAGAAAACGTAGACTGGATAAAAAAGCTGTAGCTGCCCCGCACCGACTCGTTGATGACCGGTTGCATTTCGCCGTCACTAAAGCGATTGACCTGTACATCACCTAATTTCTGGCCGTAGAAATCAGCTATTTTTTCGGCCAGATATTGTGATTGCGTTCCGGCGAAGAGTTTGACTTCGATCATTGGGTTCTGCATAGTTTTTGAGCTAAAGTCGCGAATCAACAGCACTTGTGGAGTGCGCGTGCCTTCGAGATTGCAAAAGTACGCAGTCGGAGGTAATTTCTACTTTACCGGGGGAGGTTTATGGATGTTTTTTTGAAAAAGCAACCATTTGTCCGAAATTGTCCGAAACCTTAACACGCTTGCCCTTCCTTTTTTGGGTAAGACCGGCTATATTTGTCCACAACGTCTATGACGGCGCTTCCCTTGCATCCCTCACTTGGGAAACTACCCTGCCTGCGTCGTCAGTCAATACAAAGCCGTAAATTTTGCGGCACATTAGAACAAACACAAGTTTTTTGCCATGCCACCCAAGGTGGTCTGTTGGTTCATGCTGTTTTACTACCCCGCCAGGCAATTCCTCCGGAATCCCTGAAGTGTTTGCTTTTTTATATAAACCAAATATGCTGCTTATGAAAAATTTTCTTTCCGCTTTCAAATTTACACTACCCGCTCTGCTCGTAGCAGGCGTATTTTACCTGTTTGCCACAAATGGCGGCTACGAACCGGTGTTTAAGGCTGATTCAGAGGAAGTTACCTCCTTTACTCAAAACAAGGAGGCAATCTTGCCCCCCCCCCGTGCGCATAATGTCAAGTTTGTCGTCTAAAGTTTCCTGCACACCCTGGCAGGATTTGTTGCTGGGCTCTGCAACCACCTACAGCGCCACCTACGATGAATGCGCGCCGGACACGGTTGTCATCTCCACCAATGCCGTGACGGCATCAGGCGCTACGTCCGACAACCAGGAAATTGTATACCAGGAACTCTGCGGCGATGGCCAGCTCATTGCCAAAGTATCGACACTATCGGGCGGCTACGCCGGCTTGTTTGTGCGCGAAAGCAACGCGGCGGGTGCGCGCAAGGGCGCCATCATGACGCAGAAAGGTAGCACGGTATTCCGGCATCTGCGGAGTACCACGAATGGTTTGCAATTTCAGGCATCTTATATGGCGTCCGGCCACCAATGGTTGAAGATCAACCGAAGCGGCACACAAGTCATTGGCTCCTGGTCCACCAACGGAACCAGTTGGAACGTGGCTTTCAATACAGCGCTGTCCATGACGGACTGTGTAGTGATCGGCATGGCGGCTTTCAGTACCAGCAGTGGCACGACCATCAATGCGACTTTTACCAACATCAGCGTGGCGCAGTCTGATACGATTCCGGCCACCGAAGTTGCTTTTGCTGACAGTACCTTAGAGGCTCAGGGGGGCGATACGGTACAAATCTGCGTGAACCTGCAAAATCCCTGCTATTGCAGCCCGGTCACGGTAGATGTGGAGCTTGCCACAGATTCTCTGCCGCACCTGATCGGCTTTGAGGTGCAAACCCTGACTTTTGAGGAAGGCGATACGGTGCAGTGTTTTACGGTGGTGTTGGCGGAATCAGATACAAATGGAACTTATACGTTTGAGCTGGCGAATTTGGAGGGTGGGAATGAGAGTGAGATTGGAGCGATTGGGGAGTTGGTGCTGGAGGTGGAGGCGAATGAAGAAGAGGAGGAAGAAGCGCCTGCTTTTGGCGTTTGTGGGAAGTTCTACAAAGCGCCCCCTGAGATTACGGACAGCAGCGCACTGCTCTTTTCTGACCGGTTCGGAAATATTTACCTGGCGGAGGAACTGGCTTTACCAGAATCACTACTCGAAGCATGTGACTGTGATGAATTCACAGATATACCTCACTTTGAAGAAAATTACTTTGAATTACATTTTCAGGATTGCATAGCCGATATAGATACAGGGTTTAACGATAATGTTCTGGGAGCAGGGCGACGACGTGCCGCTTGCAGGGCCTTCGCTTACCTTTCTCACCTGATCCAGCGAAATGCAAACCCTTGTGACGAAGAAGCAGAGCTACCAAAGATTAAGGTACACATTAAAACCATGCCAACCTCTAACAGCCAGCCCTTAGCCGGAGCAACCCCTGTGTACGAATTTAGTTATTATGCTTCCAATGGAGGGATTATAGATGGATTACCCTGGAAAATCATTAACAATCCGGGGTATTCCAACCAATCCAATGAAATTTATCATGGAATAGTAGAAGTCAATTTTAATAATAACTACCATCTTGGCGATACTTCTGATGTTCCGGTTAACCAATTTGATTTATATACCGTCATGCTTCACGAAGGCCTGCACGTCCTGGGGTTCGCCTCTGCAATAAAGATCCTGGATGGCGGCTATCTTTTGGCAGGATTATCATCCTATACCCGCTACGATACCCACCTGAAATTAGAAGATGGAACACCTCTTGTTATGAGGCATGCTACACTTCCTTATAGGTGGATACTTAATCCAGCTATTGATGTTGAAACAGATTTGCATGCCAGTTGCACTGATGATCCCGGCCCTAAGATGGAGTTCGGCTCTTTTTATGACATGCTGAAGTTTCCAATTTACACAGGAGATTACACCACAGGGCAAGATGAAAGCGCTAATCAGGGTGCTTCTTTCAGCCATTTGAATGATTCCTGTGCAGGCGCTTTAGCTCCTTACCTGATGGATCCTTTCATACCCATAGGAGAAAGGCTCGATCTTATCGAGGAAGGCGAAAAACGGATTCTTTGCGATTTAGGCTATCGGATACTTGATATGGAAGATTGCTCCTGCTCCGTTGCAGGCAATCACGATCCGGTGATGGCTTGCTCGGAAGACTTGTTCAGATTCTCATTGTGCAGGGATTCTACGTCATTCACGATTCATCTGGAAGATATTCTGGGAAACGATGTGGGCGCGGATAGTATCGCTTTCATTTATACAAATAATTTTAATAACAGCGAAATCGTAGATAACCATGATGGAACAGTGACACTTACCGCCTGTGCATCTGGCGATCACTCCTTTCGTTATACCCCCATGTCAACAACTTGCCCACAAGAAGGTAATTCTGTGATAGTGACGGTATTTGTTGAGCGCTGTGAGGATTGTAGCTTTTTTTCAAGCGAAGATCAAGTTCCTAAAACTAATCAATGTAACTTGATCTGTAATCCCCATGTAGTAGCTTACAGTGAAGGTGAATATTCTCTGTCAGTTTCCAATATAGAGTGCCCATCTGTGTGTTTAGATATTCCTGGATGGTTTTCAGCTACACAAACAGTAGACTATGCGACTGATTTAGATGCAACCATTGCTTCTATTCCTTCTGGTTCGCTTTCTTACCAAGGCACATACAGCGGATCTCTTACTACAAATGTGGAATCTGCCAATACACCTCTTTCAATAGGGCCGGGAGAATATTTTCTATCTTTTCAAACCGCTGCAAGACGGCAAACTTCAGATACTACTGCTTTTAATTTTGCCATGAATGCTAAATTAGTAGATGAAGGAATAACGAACCAATTCTCAACTTGTGAAAACATTGAAGTTCAAGTACATAACATTGACACTACAGAAGGTAATCAGTTATCGCTAATAGAGTTTGCAACAGTATCCGGTACATCTTTTCAAAGGGCCGCAACCTGTTTTAGCTTATCGTCAGAATCGCCACTTTACACATCATTGTGGTTGTATCCTAAGTTAAGTGCCAATGCCAATACCCCGATAAATATTCATGTTGACGAAGTCGAAGTCATCCCCGACAACTTCACAGCCGGCGAAGACCGCGATTTCTACGAGTGCGACACCCTGCTTGCTCTGGGCGGAGCAGATTTTTGCATGTTATCCAACATGCGTGTGCGCTACACCTGGAAAACCTTAGCCGACAGCACTTTGCTTGAATATGAAACCGAAATTGATACACTGGGCGCATTAACCGTTTGGGTGGAGGAAGAAACCGGCGACAACATCCCCGAACTGCTGGTTTTGCCATCAGAAACCACAACCTACATCCTCATGCGGGAAATCGTCAGCGAAGGCTTTGAAGACTTTGCCGAATGCTTCGCTGCCCAGGATAGCGTGACGGTCACCTTCATAGAAACCTTTCCTTATGAGTTGTCGGTTTATGACACCTCTGCCTGCAACCTCATACGCGGCTTTGAAGTGACCGGCGGCGGCGGGCCGTTTGCCTGGAATTTTGGCGATGGCCAAAGTACTACAACCACTTCCGGACAGATCACCCACCTCTACACCAATGCTGACAATTACACCGTGACCGTAACCTTGCCCGAGCACCCGGGATGCTCGCTGACGGATACCGTAAATGTTTCTGCCACGGTGCTTACGGGTGGTTTTTCTTATTCGATAGGGGATTGCGGGGAGGTGGATTTTCTGGCTTCTGATGCCCACGCAAACAACTATGTAAATCTCTGGAATTTTGGCGATGGCGATGGATTTGATACAACATTTGCCAGCGTTACGCATACCTATGCTGCCGCAGATTCTTTTATTGTGGTGGTGCATACCATTTACAACGAATGCGGCGAGCCTTTCACGGCGGTAGACACCCTCATCATCCCGCCATTTCTGCCGGAAGTGGAAGCCAGTGTGACTTTAGATTCAACGACTTGTAATCTCTTTAGCTTCGAGGCAGCCGGGAATGCGGACAGCCTCACCTGGTTCTTCCCCGGCGATAGCATCTATGTAGGCGACAGCATTGCTTTTGAATTTGACGAGCCGGGCATTTATGAAATCGTGCTGGAGGCCGCAAATGAATGCGGGACGGTCTCGACTGTTCTGACTGTAGTGGCGACCAATTGCGAGGCCATAGATTGCTGTCCTGATGGCGCAGTTGTTTTAGCCGGCAATTTGCTCCTTTCAGACGTCATAGAAGCGGACTTGCTGAACCCGGGCAGCACCTCCGAGAACATTTGTATTCAGGGCATTCTAACCATTGACACGAATTACGTTTTCAGTAGCGATACGATCACGCTGGATGCGGGCTCCTCAATTGTTATTCAGTCTGGGAGTAATCTTTCCATTAACCTGGCACTTTTGCAGGGCTGTGAATTTCTCTGGAATAATATTCTTGTACAAGACGGCGCCAGCCTGATGGTACGCAGTTCCATTTTCCGCGATGCGACCAATGCCATCGAAGCGCGCAATGGCTCGGACATAACCGTTACCGGTAGCACTTTTGAGAACAACATCACGGGTATTTATGTGCCTGGATTAGACACTAACCAAATTGTCACACACAGCATTGTAAACAACGACTTTATATTTACTGCTCAGCACTTGAAGCCATCCCTCACCCTCTTTGGACCATTCCTCTTTTTTCCGATTCCTCTTGCAGGGATACAGGTTCACAATGTGGATTTTGTGGTATCCGGGCCGCCGCCTGCCGGGCCATCGGATAATCCGGTGAATGCTGCCAGCACCAATCGATTCAAAGGCTTGTATTGCGGCATCCGGGCTTTCAACTCCAACTTAGTTGTCAGCGGCGCACAATTTGAGGATATTGTGGAGATTCCAGCTGCGGGATTCAGCTTTACATCAGCGGCGATTTATTTTGATGGAACCAATGCTCCCACTGGATCGACCAGATCGTTACTCCAGCCGGAAACAACGGAGGTTTTGCCGGAAGCACTGGAAGTAAGGCTATATCCTAATCCTGCGAAAAATGGATTTACGGTTAGCTTCAATCAACCTTTACAGGAGGATTTGTTTTTGGTTTTGACGGACTTGTATGGGCGAAGAAAAATTACCCGGGTCTTAAATTCAGGGACAGTGAGTTTCTACATCAATACTGAAGATGAACCTTCGGGCTTGTATGGATGCAGCATACAATCCACAATGGAGGTTCTTCTATTTAGTAAAATTGTAATTACTCATTAAATTATAAGCCGAGTGGCATCAGGTTAATCCTGATGCCACTCACTATTTTCTGACTATGCGTAAATATTGGATATTACAATTATCATTGTTCCTATGGGCAGTAAATTTGACGGGGCAAAAGCATGACTATATGTGGTTAATGGCTTTTGATATATCCTTAAAGATTCCGGGTGTAGATGGCTATATCATGGATTTTAATGAAGCTCCCTTAGATATTTATGAAATTACTACCACTATGAATTTAGAACGGACTAATGCCAGCATCTGCGACACAGCAGGGAGTTTGCTTTTTTACACCAATGGCGTGTTCATTGCTAACGCTATACACGAGCAAATGCAAAACGGAGAAGGATTAAATCCAGGGGTATATACGGATGAACTTGGAGAATACGGACTACCTACTGAGCAAGGCGCTTTATTTATACCTTATCCAGAAAACGACAGCCTTTATTTATTACTACATCTGGCACGAGACTGGAGTGGCATCGTTTCACCCAATTCTTATGTACGAAGGTTTTATTATTCTTTAATTGACCATCGGCTTGATAATCACAAGGGCGGAGTAATTGATAAAAATCAACTAATCCTTGCAGATACCTTAAATGTTGGTAAACTTTGCGCTGTCAAGCATGCCAATGGTCGGGATTGGTGGTCTATTATTCAGGAATATTATACCAACCGGTTTTATAGGATACTGATTAATCCTGATGGCATCAATCTTCAAGAGCCCCAGATTCTTGAAGACAGCATCTACTCCGGGGCAGGGCAGGTAGTCTTTTCACCGGATGGCTCTAAGTTTGTTCAGTATGTGATTAAGAATGCCCCTTTAGGACATCTTATTTACATCTATGATTTTGACAGGTGCACCGGGCAATTGAGCAATCCTGTATTCATTAATTTTGTAGATAATGAAATGATTGCAGCCGGGGCAGCTATTTCACCCAATTCCCGGTATCTGTACATTTCAGCTTACCGCTATATTTATCAATATGACTTATGGGCGGATGACATCGCTGCCACCAAAGATACCGTAGCGGTTTATGATGGCTTCACTTCTCCGTTTGCTACCCGGTTTTACTTTTGTCAATTAGCCCCAGACGGAAAGATTTACATCAACTGCACCAATGGTGTCAATGTGATGCACGTCATCAACAACCCCGACCTGCCCGGCGATAGCTGCGATGTTTGCCAGCACTGCGTGCAGTTGCCTACTCCAAATTCTTTTTCCATCCCCAACTTCCCCAACTACCGCCTCGGCGCTTTGGAAGGCAGCCCCTGCGACACCCTGCTCCAGCCGCCCACCGCTGCCTGGAGCTATGATGCCCAAGCGCTGGACTTGGCTTTTCAGGATGCCAGTTTCCATGACATCCGAAGCTGGTATTGGGATTTTGGCGATGGGGTGGCGGATACGGTGCAGCATCCAGTGCATAGCTATGCGGCAGAGGGCGTGTATAATGTCTGTCTGACTGTGAGCAATCCGCGTGGGGTGGATACGCTGTGCCGGGAAATACAGGTATTGATTAATAATGTGGCGGAAACAGAAGGGGGCATTATGGCTAATATTTCACCCAATCCGGTCACAAACGACGTCGCTTTGCTCAAGCTCGAAGCTTTGGTAAAGTTAGAGAATCCTCAGGTTATCCTCCGGGATGCGCTGGGGCGGGAAGTGCTGCGCGAGCCGCTGCGGGTGGTGGATGGAAAAGTGCAGCAGGAGTTGAAGATTGGGCATTTGGCGGCGGGGGTGTATTTTTGTAGTGTCGAGGTCGAAGGAAGTGTGGTTTGGCAGGGGAAAATTGTGAAACAATAAAATAGTTTGAATCAGAATTCGCAGGATTTTAGGATTTTCAGGATGGCGCGCGATTCTGGAAATTCTGACATTCTGAGAATTCTGATTCAGACAGGTGAGCAGGAAAGGAAAAAACATCAAACAATAACCTGAAAAATAATGAAGTATGCAACCTACAATCGCAGGGCGATAGCAGATACGCTGCTGCTGCAAAACGCTGCCATCAGCGTTCAGAAACTCTACGAAAGTAACGAAAAAGCAGTAGCCGACATTTTCCTTTCTGTCATCATGAAAGAAGTTGGAAGTTTTTCTTCTGCACAGGAAAAAACGCTGCAATCTATCGCTTCGCAGTGTCCCTGGGTAGGAGGCGATGCAGTTTATGCAGCACGAAGCCTTTACCGCTTAATTGAGCCGCAATCTGTATTCGATGACGACGTCCTTTGCGGCAGGGATAGTATTCCTCAACCTTTGGCTCAAGAAGAAAGTCTTCCACAATCATTAGCAGAACTTAAAGCACAAAGCTCAGAAACTACACCTGAGACGCTTGAAGTGAGCTTGTATCCCAATCCGGCTAAGGATGGTTTCACGGTCAGCTTTAACCAGGCTTTGCAGGAAGATTTGCTATTAGTTCTCACCGATATGTATGGGCGTAGAAAAATCATTCAGGCTCTTAATGCCGGCACAATGAGTTTCTATTTGAATACAGCAGATGTGCCTTCCGGATTGTATGGATGTAGTATCCAGTCAAACAGACAGGTGATTGCATTCAATAAAGTCGTCATTACCCATTAAAATTCATCGGGCGGTATCAGATAAATAACTGATACCGCCCAATAATTTTCAGCTATGCTAAAGTACTACATTGTACTTTATCTGCTCGCTTATTCCAGCATGAGCGTAAAAGCTCAAAAACATGACTATATGTGGTTGATGGCCTAGGATAGAAACCTGAACATTCCAGGGGTAGATGGCTATATCATGGATTTTAATGAAACTCCGGTTGATATTTACTATATCACGACTACGATGAATTTGCAACGCACCAATGCCAGCATTTGCGATACGGCTGGAAACTTGCTTTTTTATACCAATGGCATTTTTATAGCTAATTCGATCCATGAACAAATGGAGAACGGTAGCGGACTGAATCCGGGGCAGTACACAAATGATTTTGCCAATATTGGGTTACCGACAGAACAGGGTGTTTTATTTCTGCCTTATCCTGAAAGTGACAGTTTATTTATTTTATTACACTTAGCAAGAGAATGGAGTGAAGATGTCTCAATAAGCTCCTACATAAAGAGATTCTATTATTCTCTACTTAATCAAAAATTGGACAATAACCAAGGTGCTGTAATTCAAAAAAACAAGTTAATTATTGAAGACACCCTAAATATTGGTAAACTTTGTGCAGTTAAGCACGCCAATGGCAGGGATTGGTGGTCCATCATCCAGGAGCGCCATTCCAACCGCTTTTACAGAATATTAATTAATCCATTTGGCATCCATCTCCAGGAACCACAGGTTGTGGAAGATAGCCTTTACTCTGGAGCAGGACAAGTAGTTTTTTCTCCAGACGGTTCAAAATTTGTTCAGTTCACAACTGTGAATTATACCCTCGGGCAGTTTATCTATATATTCGATTTTGACCGATGTACCGGGCTTTTAGAAAACCCAAGATACCTCATGTACAATGATAGTTCAATAGCTGGTGGGGTGGCGATTTCTCCTAATTCCCGTTATTTATATGTTTCTTCTTACCTCAGAGTTTTTCAGTACGATTTATGGGCTGATGATATCGCTGCCACTAAAGATACTGTTGCTGTGTATGATGGCTTTACTTCTCCTTTTCCTACCAGATTTTACCTATCTCAATTAGCACCAGACGGAAAGATTTACATCAATGCCCCCAATGGCGTTGACGTCATGCACGTCATCAACAACCCCAACCTGCCTGGCGATAGCTGCGATGTTTGCCAGCACTGCGTGCAGTTGCCTACCTACAATGCCTTTTCCATGCCCAATTTCCCCAATTACCGCCTCGGCGCCCTCGAAGGCAGCCCCTGCGACACCCTGCGCCAGCTGCCCACCGCAGCCTGGAGCTATGACGCCCAGGCGCTGGAATTGGTTTTTCAGGACAGCAGCTACCACGACATCCGTGCATGGCACTGGGATTTTGGGGATGGGGTGACGGATACCGTGCCGCATCCGGTGCATACTTATGCGGCAGAGGGCGTGTACAATGTCTGTTTGGCGGTGAGCAATCCGCGTGGGGTGGATACGCTGTGCCGGGAAATACAGGTATTGGTGAATGGGGTGGATGAAACAGAAGGGGGCATTTCGGCTAATATTTCACCTAATCCAGTCACAACCGATGTTGCTTTGCTAAAGCTGGAAGCTTTGGTAAAGTTAGAGAATCCCCAGGTTCTCCTTCGTGATGCGTTAGGGCGGGAAGTGCTGCGCGAATCTCTGCGGGTGGTGGCTGGGAAAGTACAGCAGGAACTGAAAATCGGGCATTTAGCGGCGGGGGTGTATTTTTGTAGTGTGGAGGATGGTGGGGTGGTGGTTTGGCAGGGGAAGGTGGTGAGGCAGTAAGCGCTCGTGGTCGCTGGCTTTAGCCGGCAGACCCCAAAATCGGGCGAAGCCCGGCGGAATAGTACACGCGAGGCGGAGCCTACGCGCGAGCGGTAAAATTATTAAACAATAAAATAGTCTGAATCAGAATTCGCAGGATTATAGAATTTTCAGAATTGCCCATCCTGAAAATTCTATAATCCTGCGAATTCTGATTCAGACAGATGGGCAGGAAAGGAAAAAATCGTAAAACAAGAACATGAAAATGACGCAAGCTACGCACGATGCTAACCTGTTCACGAAAACCTCCGGAACGCCTCCACCAACCGATCCGGCAACTCCTCCTGACAAGCCAGCCGGTAGTCGTTGTACGAGCAGGGAATAAGCCGGTGCCGCTGGTACTTTTTATTGGTTTTTACCGGTGCCTGCACCCACCAACGCCCGCTTTTTCCACTTTTCCAAAAAGTAATGGGGGTGTGGTGGTCTTTAAAATCCACCATGTATTCCATCAGACCTTCCGTAGATACCGGGTAGTCGTTTTTTCGGTTGTAAAAACCGCTGGTCAGGTACCAAACCATTTGCGCAACCACCTGCGCCGTTTGCCGGTCGCGGTCCGCTTCATGCCGGAAACCGTAAACCCCGAAGGATTTTAGCTTGTCGCTCATGCCGGCGTAATAACAAATCTGGCAGGCTTCTTCGGTCGTAAACCCGCTGGGCGTGGGCTTTTCCTGGCCGGGCGCTTCCGCCTGTTTGAGTGCAGCAAGGTTGAAACACAGCATGTCGCAGTCGCGCACGATGGGTTCTACTTCGGTCAGGTCCGCTTTCGCTTTGCCCAGACGGATGTATTCAAAACTGCTTTGTTCGATAAAATCCAATACTGCAGGCGGAACGAAGTGCGTTTGCACCCCCAGCAGCGACAAGTGGAAAAGCGCCGAGCGTTTGGCGTGTACAATCTCCGTTAGAAAATTTTCAGAACCATTCCCGGGTTTACCCAATGGAATGCGTTCGTCAACCACCAATAGGCTCACCAAGCGCTGCACTTCCTGAAACGCTTTGTATTGGGCGAGGGCCTGTTCTGGCTGCCGACCGATGAGGAGGGGAAAAATCTTGCCATTCAGCAATTCCCGGATGAGCGGAATGAAAAAAGCCGGGTCTTCTTTGCGCACATTGCCCAAATCGGCCACCACCAATCCTTCAAATGGGAAAGCCATACGGTACAGCGCTTTCCGGACAGCATTGGCCTCTGACTCCCCGATGCCGATAATGGCCAATTGGGTTGCTTTCAGGTCAGGCATGACCTCCTGATACAACTGCATGCGTTTCCCAAATTGAAAATCAGCGAGTTCTTCCCCGTGCAACAGGTCGGAGGCAATAGGCTTGAGCCAGTTTTCGAGCATGAGTTGGTTGACATTTAGTGTCTGTCTTTATAGTCCGATAGCTGCGTTATGCTCGGCCCAAAAAGCGTCATTTACGCGAGTAAACTCCGATTTTTGGGCCTTCGCATGCCTTGCTCTCGAACTCTAAAGAACAGACACTCGACTAAATGGACACTATTTAGCCAGCAAAAGTAATGTCTTTGCAACAGATTTTCCCGACCTTTCGGCCATATTAAGAAAGGTTGTCCGGTTGGACAACGTTTAAAAATAAAAGCAATCCATGGCAGATCGCGTTTTATTGGTCATTATGGATGGTTGGGGCATCGGGCAAAAGCCTGAAGCCGACGCCATCGCACAGGCAGACACGCCTTTTGTAGATAGTTTGTATGTAAAATACCCGCATTCGGAATTGGTCACTTTTGGCGAACAAGTCGGGCTGCCCGAGGGCCAGATGGGGAATTCAGAAGTCGGCCACCTCAATATCGGCGCCGGTAGAATTGTCTATCAGGAATTGGCACGCATCAACAAAGCCATCCGGGAAAAAGAACTGCACCAAAACAAGACCCTTTTGGATGCGTTGCATTTTGCCAGGCAACAAGGGAAGCCGGTTCATCTCATGGGTTTGGTCTCCGACGGAGGCGTGCATTCCCATATCGAACACCTGAAAGCGCTTTGTTCGATTTGCGAAGCGGAAGGCGTTCCGAACACCTTCATCCATGCGTTTTTGGATGGCCGGGACACCGACCCACGGGGCGGGATGGCTTATCTTCAGGATCTGAATGCACATATTGCCGGTAAACCCGTTCACTTAGCTACGCTCATCGGGCGCTACTTCGCTATGGACCGCGACAAACGCTGGGAGCGCGTGAAGTTGGCCTACGACCTGATGGTACACGGAACTGGCGAGCTTTCGAACAATCCTTTAGCTACCTTGGCTGCGCGATACGCGGAAGGGGAGACCGATGAGTTCATCCAACCCATCGTTTGTGCGAACAGTAAAGGCAATCCGGTTGCCACCATACAGCCCGGCGATGTGTTGATTTGTTTCAATTTCAGAACGGATCGCCCCAGAGAAATTTCGGAAGTGCTCACCCAAAAGGATTTTCCCGATTTCGGCATGAAGGCCCTGCCGCTTCGGTACGTAACGATGACCCGATACGACGATACCTATAAAGGAGTTGCGGTTCTCTTTACCAAAGACGATTTGTCGAATACCTTGGGAGAGGTGCTTTCCAAAGCCGGGAAAACACAAGTCCGCATTGCAGAAACTGAAAAATATCCGCACGTGACGTTTTTCTTTTCCGGCGGTCGGGAAGACCCATTTCCCGGAGAACGGCGCATTATGATCCCTTCACCAAAAGTTGCCACCTACGATTTACAGCCGGAGATGAGCGCATTTGAATTGTTGGCGGCTATCGTGGAAGACATCCGGTATAACCAGCCTGATTTCATTTGCCTCAATTTTGCAAACACCGACATGGTTGGCCACACCGGCGTTTTCAAAGCGGCGATGCGTGCAGCGGAAGTAGTAGACAGTTGTGTGGAAAAACTCGTAACAACGGCGCTGGAATATGGCTACGACAGCATCATCATTGCCGATCACGGCAACTCGGATTATATGATTAACGAAGACGGTTCGCCAAATACGGCACACACGAAAAACCCGGTGCCTTGTTTTTATGTTAGTAATAATGGAAGCGGCGCAACCTTGAAAAATGGGAAATTAGCCGATATAGCGCCCACGATTCTGTACTTGCTGGGTATTGCGGCGCCGAAAGAAATGGATGGCGACGTGTTGATTGTCTAGCATAATTCATCTGAAAATAATGATCCGGATTTTCTACCCTCCTGTTACCCTTATTGTCGCTGCGCTATTTTTTGCTGCAACTGCCTGTCAGTCGTCGTTGCAGGAAGAACCACAAAGTGCTGTCACAGCAGCCGCGCCGGTATTTTTTGATTTGAAAGGCTATATGTCTGAACAGGTTGAAGGCTTAAAAGCATCGAAGCCCCGCGTCAAAAAACGGGTTTCCATCAACGGGAAAAGCGAAGAACAACTTTCCGAGAACATCAATTTTGAGGAAGAATTGGCCATTTTTATCAATTCCGACATCAACAAGCCGGCCTGGTCTGACAAATATTCGAAGGACAGCAGTTTCTCCGGCGGACAGTTGCAAAACATCCGGTATTTAGCCAAAGAAGAAAACCTGAAAACGCAAATGATGCAGGTTTCGTTTTCCGGAAGCGCCGTCAGTAAAATTGAGTTAAAAAACCGGGCATCGGCGGCGATTGTTACCGCAGAAGAGACCATGACCTATATGCCAGGCAAAGGGTATTCCATCATTTACAAAGAAATTCCGGTTTTGGCGCAAGCCAAAAATTTTACGGTGGAAGCTGTTTTTGAATAGTCAGGTTTTTTACAATCTTCTCCCTACCCTTTCTACCATTTCATTTTTCCAAACTGCAAAATCACCGGCAGCAATGTGCTTTCGCGCTTCGCCAACCAGCCACAAGAAAAAGGAGAGGTTGTGCAACGAAGCAATTTGCGCAGCCAGAATTTCTTCGCTGTGCAATAAGTGCCGCAGGTATGCCTTCGAATAAAAGCGGCTGGTTGGGCAGGGGCTGTCTTCGTCTATTGGACTGAAATCATTTTTCCATTTGGCATTTTTCATGTTCATAATCCCCTGGGCGGTGTAGAGCATCCCATGCCGGGCATTGCGGGTCGGCAATACGCAATCGAACATATCAATGCCCAACGCAATGCACTCCAGGATATTTGCCGGCGTGCCCACGCCCATCAGGTAGCGGGGTTTGTCTTTTGGTAGAATTTGACAAACCATATCGGTTACCCGGTACATTTCTTCCGCCGGTTCTCCTACCGACAATCCGCCGATCGCATTACCCGCCCTTTCAAACCCGGCGATGGCTTCTGCAGATGCTTTGCGCAAATCGTCATAAGTGCTGCCCTGCACAATGGGAAAAAGGGTTTGTTCGTATCCGTACAAACCGCTCGTCTGGTCGAAGTGATCGCAGCAGCGTTTGAGCCAGCGATGGGTCAGTTCCATCGAGTTTTTGGCGTAGCGATAATCGGAAGGATAAGGTGGGCACTCGTCGAACGCCATGATGATGTCGGCGCCAATAATCCGTTGGATGTCCATCGCCCGTTCCGGACTGAAAAAATGTTTTGACCCGTCAATATGGGAAGCAAAAGTGACGCCTTCCTCTTTGATTTTGCGGCGATGGCTGAGGGAATAAACCTGGTAGCCGCCACTGTCGGTTAAAATGGGTTTGTTCCAGCCATTGAAACGATGCAACCCGCCTGCCTGTTGAAGGATTTCTATTCCCGGACGCAGGTACAAATGGTAGGTATTGCCCAAAATGATTTGTGCGCGCACGTCCTGTTCCAATTCCCGCTGGTGAACCGCTTTTACCGTACCTGCCGTGCCGACCGGCATAAATATGGGGGTTTCTATCACGCCATGCGCCGTTTCAATGCGGCCTGCGCGGGCATTGCTATGGGGATCGGTATGTTGAAGGGTAAAGCGAAACAAAATAGTGGTTTTATAAATTAAATCCGATACCGGTTGCTGTCCAATTTCAGCAGCACGGCCATCATCATGGTGAAGCCCAATAAGGAAGAGCCCCCCTTGCTGATCAACGGCAAAGGAATACCAATGATTGGGAGAAGCCCCATGGTCATGCCGATGTTGACCAGAAAATGGATGAAAAAAATCCCCGCGACGCAGTAGGCAAAATGTCGGGAAAAATTGGATCGTTGCCTTTCAGCCAGAATCGTGAGCCGAATGAGCAACAGCAGAAAAAGCGTAATGATGGCAAAACTTCCAACGAAACCCTGCTCTTCGCCTACGGTGCAAAATATAAAATCTGTCGATTGTTCCGGCACATAATTGAGCTTGGTCATCGTACCTTCCGTGAATCCTTTACCGAGAAACCCTCCGGAGCTAATGGCCAATTGCGATTGCATCAGGTTGTAGCGGGAGCCGCGCGGGTCGCTCTTGTCAGGATTCAGCCAGACATTGATGCGGTCTTGCTGGTGCGGTTTGATCACGTTATCAAACGCATAGTTGGCGGCTGCAGTAATCCCGATGCCAACCACCAATGCAATGAAAAGCAGGCTGACTAAGCGTTCGTTTTTCTGGTACCACTGGAAAGCAGCCAATGCCGCTACCACACCAATACTGCCCAATAATATTTGCGGTTTAAAATCCAGGCCGTATAAATAGATCGCCCATCCCGCAGCAATCACGTAGCCAACCAGCCAGTAATTTCGGAATTTGAATTTAAGGGAATAAACGAGCGGTAGCCCGGCAAGTAAAACCAGTCCCAACAAAATGTCTCTTACATCGTCAACAGCCAGGCCTAATATCGCCAATAAAGCAATATATCCGCCGATGATGTAATAGTTAGGGGAGAGACCTTCGCGGTACAACACCACTAAAAATGAGGTAAAAACTAAAGCCGATCCGGCATCGGGTTGTATCAGGATCAGGATCATTGGCGCCACCAACAGCCCCAATACATAAAGTTGCGATCGGGTATTTCGAAGGTTGGTGCTGTAATGGCTCAGGAAAACAGACATGGCGAGGCAGGTTCCGAATTTGGCAATTTCGGACGGCTGAAAAGAGAACCCACCGAAACTGAACCAGGAAGTCGCGCCTTTAATTTCTTTACCGGCAAAAAGAACTAAGAGTAAAAGAAATAAAGAAATCCCATAGATGGGGTAGGCAAACGTTTGCCAAAACTTCCAGTCAATCAACAGGATAAAAGCAAAAATAAAAAAAGAGACCCCAACCCAGATCGTTTGTTTACCGATCGAAGTGTTGAAAAAATCGGCCGTTCCACCTGCGTAGCCTTCTCCAAAACTGACCGTATAGACCATCAACCATCCTATCGCAATCAAACTGATAAAGATGGAAAAAGTAACGATGTCTAAGTTGCCTAAAGGTGATGCGTGATTTCTCTGCATGTACAAAATAATATTGCGTCAGGCTTAGAGCTTGTTCCGGAATTCGTCAATTGGCTACGGTCGGCAAATTTTATTTTATACTGCGTTGGATTTTTTCGCCGTAGCTGCCAGCTACGTCTGCAAAATCCGCCTTGTCTAAAACAAAATTTCCTCGCCCTCGCTCAATCACGAAATCCCGAACAAGCTCTTAAAGCCGAACGAGCAAGCAAATTTAGGCATAATATCCAGTAATTTTTCCTAAGGATCAATAAGATGACATACCTTTGCAGCTTCAAAAATCACATCGCTATTTCCCTTTATCACTATAGATATTGATAATAAAATACTTATCCCATGAAAGTATTGAAATTCGGAGGATCTTCTGTTGCCAAACCTGAACGCATCAAGGGGGTTGTGGAAATTCTGAAAACGTATTACAGCCGGGGAGACCGGTTTACAGTGGTCTTCTCAGCATTTGGGGGCGTCACGGATGCGCTGATAGAAATGAGTACGCTCGCAGCGAAAGGCGACGAAGCCTACACTAAAATTTTGGCCGATTTTTGCCAGCGACACGTGGCTACCGCAACCGAATTGCTGAAAGGCGATTTGTTGAACCAGGTGATGCCCGAGCTGGAAAACAACAACGAAGTTTTAAAAAATTTGCTCTACGGTATTTTTCTTGTGCGGGAAGCTTCGCCCCGAACGCTCGATTACGTGCTCAGTTTTGGAGAACGCAGTTCCGCTTTCATCATCGCTTTTGCCCTGAAGCAGGCCGGGATTGACGCCAGTTACCTCGACGCCCGCAAAGTGATCAAAACGGACAGCAGTTTTGGGTCGGCAAAAGTGGATTTTGAACTCAGTTATGAAAAGATAAAAGAATATTATGTTCAAAATCCTGAAATTCATATTGTTACAGGATTTATAGGATCTAACAAAGGTGGATTGACGACTACGCTGGGTCGGGGAGGATCTGATTATACGGCTGCGTTAATTGCTGCGGGGCTAAATGCTAAAAGCATTGAAATCTGGACCGATGTGGACGGCGTGCTCACGGCTGACCCCCGGAAAGTAAAGAAAGCATTTACAATTCCTTCGATGACTTATGCAGAGGCGATGGAAATGTCGCATTTTGGAGCCAAAGTTATCTACCCGCCTACGCTGCAACCCGCATTGCTCAAAAAAATTCCGCTGTACATCAAAAACACCTTCAACCCGGATTTTGAAGGAACCTACATTTCGGAGGAACGTGGAGAAACCGAGCAAATCATTACTGGCATTTCTTCCATTAGCCATATTGCTTTGTTAACTCTTCAGGGCGGCGGACTTTTTGGAGTGCCGGGTACGGCAGGCCGGTTGTTCAATGCACTGGCGCAGGGAGGGATCAACATTATCCTCATTACCCAGGGGTCTTCCGAGCATTCCATTTCTTTTGCCGTACAGCCGCAATCGGCCAAAGCTGCCAAAAAATTGGTGGAGCGGGAATTTGAATACGAGATGCGTACCGGCTTGATTGAACCGGTAAAAAACGAAGATGACCTTGCCGTCGTTGCCGTGATTGGTGAAAACATGCGCTACCAGCCGGGTATTGCAGGCCGGTTGTTCCAAGCGCTGGGCAAAAACGGGATTAACATTGTGGCCATCGCACAGGGGTCTTCGGAGTTGAATATTTCAATTGCGATACCAAAAGAAGACGAGGCAAAAGCGTTGAATGCGCTCCATGAAGCTTTCTTTTTGTCTGATAATCAAGTACTTAACTTGTTTATTGTAGGAGCGGGTCTCATCGGGAGCACGTTATTGCGCCAAATTCAGGAGCAAGCTGCGTTTTTGAAAGACAAACGCGCCTTAGAGGTTAAAGTGATCGGGTTGGCGAATAGCCAAAAAATGATATTTGAAGAAACCGGGATTGAACTTTCAAACTGGAAAACCTTGTTGCGGGAGTCAGAGGCCCCAATGAGCATGAGCGCTTATGTAGATCAAATGAAGGCGTTCAATTTGTCCAACAGCATTTTTGTGGACAACACCGCCAGCGAAAAAGTGGCGAAGTACTACGAAAGCATTCTTGGCGCCAGCATCTCCATTTCTACCCCGAACAAGGTGGCCGCGTCTGCTTCTTATTTGCAATATGAACGCATCAAGCACCTTGCGGATAAACGCGGGGTATTGTTTTTGTATGAAACGAATGTAGGCGCCGGGTTGCCGGTCATTTCAACGCTGAATGACCTCATGGTGAGCGGCGATCGCATTTTGAAAATTGAAGGCGTACTCTCCGGCTCTTTATCCTATATATTTAATGCTTTTCAGGCCGGGACGCCATTTAGCCTCGCTGTTGCACAGGCGCGGGAGTTGGGCTATACCGAACCCGACCCCCGGGTTGATCTCAACGGCCTCGATGTTCGGCGCAAATTGCTCATCCTGGCAAGGGAAGCCGGCGCTGCTATTGAGATGGAGGAAATTGAAATCCATAATTTTCTTCCGGAGGTTTGTCAGCATGCAAAAACTGTTGACGCTTTTATGGAAACCCTTGTTGAAACGGAAAGTTACTTCGATGATTTGCGCAGGACTGCAGAAGCGTCCGGCAAAGCGCTTCGAATTGTGGCCAAACTGGAAAACAACAAGGCAACCATCGGCCTTGAAGCATTTGATGCAACACATCCCTTTTATATGTTGAGCGGAAGCGATAACATGATTGTTTTTACAACGGAAAGGTATAAAGACCGGCCATTGGTTGTGCAAGGCCCGGGCGCTGGCGCGGAAGTGACGGCCGCGGGTATATTTGCGGAAATCATTAAGATTGGCCATTACCTTTCCTGATTTTTTGAAAAAGAGTGGTATGAATCCTGGAATCAAAGTATTCGCCCCGGCTTCTGTGGCAAATGTTGCTTGTGGGTTTGACATCCTGGGCTTTGCTTTAGAGCGGCCAGGCGACGAAATCATTGCCCGGTTTAGTGATGCACCCGGTTTGCGGATCACCAAAATTACCGGCGCATCTGGAAAGCTTCCGTATGACATTCAAAAAAATACAGCCGGCTTTGCGGCGTATAAACTTTTGGAGCACCTGGGCGAAACGACCCGGGGAATTGAATTTGAAATTCATAAAAAAATGCCTTTTGGTAGCGGGCTTGGTTCCAGCGCAGCCAGCGCGGTGGCCGGGGTTATGGCGGTGAATGAATTATTAAACCGGCCCCTCACAAAAAGGGAGTTACTCCCGTTTGCCGTTTTGGGCGAACAAATCGCGGATGGCGCCTATCATGCAGATAATGTGGCGCCCTCGTTGTTGGGAGGCATGATTTTGATCAGAAACAACAACGAATTGGATGCCCATCGGCTGCACGTGCCCAAAGGTTTGTATGCTACGGTGGTTTATCCGGCAGTTGAAGTCCTTACCAAAGATGCCCGCAGCATTTTGTCGGAGTCTGTCACCTTGAAACAGCATATCGAACAAAGCGGAAATCTGGGCGGGTTGATTGTGGGGTTATTCAACGGCGATTTGGACTTGATTGGCCGGTCTTTGAAGGACAGCATCATTGAACCCCAGCGGGCAAAGTTGATTCCTCATTTTTATGAAGTCCAGGAAGCTGCGCTAAAAGAAGGCGCTTTGGGATGCAGCATTTCTGGGGCAGGCCCGTCCATTTTTGCCTTGTGCGCCAATAGCCTGATTGCAGAAAATGCAGGTCGTGAAATGAAAGCCATTTTTGACCGTGCAAAAATTGAAAACCAATTGTTCATTGGCCCGATCAATCAGGAAGGAGCAATAAAACTATAGAAGCGCTATGAGACTGTACAGCACAAACAACCGCAATCATTTTGTCTCTTTGAAAGAAGCAGTTTTTAAAGGGTTGCCGAAGGACAAAGGGTTGTATATGCCCGAAACAATACCAACGCTTTCTAAAGATTTTATCCAAAATTTAAGGCAATATTCCTTTCAGGAAATTGGGTTTGAGATATCGAAAAGCCTGTTTGAAGGCGCCATTCCATTGCCGGATTTGCGAAAAATTATTGAAAACGCCATTACTTTTCCCGCCCCGTTAGTTGCATTGGATGAGCAGAAATTCATGCTTGAATTGTTTCACGGCCCATCCTTAGCCTTCAAAGATTTTGGTGCGCGGTTCATGGCGCAACTCATGGGGTATCTAAACCGAGGGGAAGACAAAGAATTGGTGATTTTGGTTGCAACTTCCGGCGACACTGGTGGTGCCGTTGCGGCGGGTTTTTATCAAACGCCGGGCATTCGGGTGGTCATTCTTTACCCTTCCAAAAAGGTCAGTCCGCTTCAAGAAAAGCAATTAACGACATTAGGCGATAACATTACCGCTATTGAAATTGCCGGAACTTTCGACGACTGCCAGGATTTGGTCAAAAAAGCTTTTTTGGATGAGACGATCAACACCCGGTTTCGATTGGGTTCTGCGAATTCGATCAACATTGCCAGGTTGATTCCGCAGTCTTTTTATTATTTCGAGGCTTACCGACAGGTGCAGGCGTTGAAAAACGAGGCCAATCCCAAAGTGATTTTCAGTGTGCCCAGCGGTAATTTTGGCAATTTGACTGCCGGCATTCTTGCGCATAAAATGGGGCTCCCCGTGGAACATTTCGTGGCTGCAACCAATGCGAACGACATCGTGCCGAAGTATATTGAGACAGGGGACTACTCACCCAGACCTTCAGTGAGGACCCTTTCCAATGCAATGGATGTCGGGAATCCTTCTAACTTTTCAAGACTGTTGGACATCTTTGCCGAAAGCGCTTTATCAAACGAAGAACGTTCCACGTGGAACAATATGCGCGGGAAAATATCCGGATTTGCCTTCAATGATAAAAAAACGAAACAAGCGATTATTGAAATTTTCCGTAAGTATAACTACATCGCTGACCCGCATGCGGCGGTAGGATACTTAGCATTACTTGAGTATTTTGAAAAACATGGCGATGAAAACACTACTGGAATCATCCATGAAACAGCCCATCCTTCAAAATTTAAAGAAGATATGGACGAAATTCTTGGGCAGGAAGTACCAGTTCCAGAGCGGTTAGCCGTGCTTGCCCATCGAAAAAAGGAAGCAACTTTGCTGAATAGCACCTACCCAGCCTTTAAATCCTGGTTGATCGAAACGTTATAAATGTTCCACGTGGAACATTTGTAGCGGAAAATGGAATTTGCAGGGGGATTTTTAATCCCCAACTCATCCCCTGAACCGCTTATTGTGGTAACTTTATTTATCAGAAAGCAATCCTCCTTTGCTTAGGAACATGGCGTAAATAAGTTGTCTGGATTCGGCGAGGCTATTTTTTCATCAGGCAAGGCGCGAGAAGGGAGCTTAGCCTAAGCTAAGTGACTGCCGAAGGCAATTGCGCCACTGAAAGCAATTGCGGGCAGCATGATGAAAAAAGAGACCGCCCAAACAGGGAAGTTATTTACGACACGTTCCTTACTCTACATTTTTTCAAAATGCGACTGTCATGAAAAAACGCAATTACCTCCTTCTTTTGTGGTCTTCTGCAAGTTTTGTCTTTTTTGCTTTAGGTGTAAACGCCCAGGAAAAGCAAGACAAGTTTGCCCAGATGTACGACTTGTTGCCCACGCCCAATACCTACCGCACAGCGTCCGGAAGTCCGGGACACGAGTATTGGCAACAACAAGCCGACTATGTGATGAGCATCGAACTGGACGATGAAAAGCAACGCCTATACGGTATAGAAA
>JBJXFD010000369.1:0-24338 GCA_046153985.1 Saprospiraceae bacterium | reverse complement strand
TGCACTTGGCAGAAGGCCCCATCCGCGTCAGGAACATTTTCAACTGCATGGTGGAGCAGTTTTGCGCCTCGTCTAAAATGATAAAGGCGTTGTCCAATGTTCGCCCACGCATAAAGGCCAGCGGCGCTATTTCGATGACGCGGGTAGACATGAAATGCGCCAATTTCTCAGCGGGAACCATGTCGTCCAAAGCATCATACAACGGACGCAGGTAAGGGTCAATTTTTTCTTTCAAATCGCCGGGCAAAAAACCAAGGCTTTCCCCTGCTTCTACAGCCGGTCTGGTGAGGATGATTTTTTTGACTAAGCGATTTTTGAGCGCCCTTATGGCTAATGCAACGGCGGTGTAAGTCTTACCGGTACCTGCCGGCCCGATGGCGAACACAATATCATTGCCTTCGGAAGCCTCCACCAACCTGCGCTGGTTGTGCGTTTTGGCTTTGATGTCCTTGCCATCCACGCCGACCACAATGGTTTTGTTGCCGCTGCCGCTGCCAAGCCGTGTCTCAAAAGGGTTGCTGCCGTTCATCAAATCTTCCACAACATTCAATGGCAGTTCTTCGTGCTCCTTCAGCAGGCGCACCATGATCTCAAATTTCGACTTGGCTTTTTGTGTGTATTTCTTATCACCGGCGAGCTTCAGGCTATCGCCCCTCGAGGTGATGGTAACTTCTGGAAATGCCTTTCGCAGTAAGTTTAATTTAGCATCGTTCTCGCCGAACAGGGCGACGAGATCAACGTTGTCAATGGTTAAAATAATTTCGCTCAAACAGAGTCCTCTTTTTTTGTTAAGCAAAGTAATTCAATACCTCCAAAACCGCAGGATCTCAAAGAAAGTTCAGCGGATCGGTTAAAACAACAACTCAGTACAACAAAAGTAAGCAAAATTATTTGGACAGAACAAGGTATTCCACAGTTGATTTCCCATCAATTTCCACGCGGGCGAGGTAAACGCCGTTCGGGAGCCCGGGTTCCGGGGTCCACTGGAAATTGTGAAATCCTGAATAGAGTTCAGTTCGCACCAATGGTTGGGCAATTTTGCGCCCCATAAGGTCAACAACCTGGATGCTGGCGGAGGCTTTCCGTTCTAACGTCAAAGATAGTTTTACGCTTTCCGCAAATGGATTGGGTGCGATCCGCAAATCAATTCCCGGCAGCACCTGCGATTCTGTGTCGCTGATCAGGTTTTCAAACAAACCTACGACAGAAGCTACGGTCTGTTTGGCCAATTGAAAATCGGAAACCAGCACCAAATCGAAAAAGAAGCTCATGACGCGAAAATCACCTTCGTTGTACCACACCGCTGCCGGCATTCCCGCTAAAGGATAAGCATCGCCGGACATCAGGTAAACCGGAGCGGCCGTCTGCAGGGGTGACACGGCGTCTGCCCACCACAATGTGGCAAAATTCCAATCCAGCGCGCCAAGCCCGTCTGCCGGTTGCCCGGGCGCAGGCGCTACCCCCGGCACTCCAAGCCCCCCGTCATCGCCATAAGCCTGCGCGATGTACCGGTCAATACCGAGGTAATCATACGGAAACTCGCCTAATTGAAACGTATCGGGCGCTGCGCCGTAGCGATCAAACAAAAAATCATTGCCAATGAGCCAAAGGTTGCCGCCGTCGAGCAGGTAGGTCATCAGGTGGCCGTTGTCCAGATCGTCTGCGTCCCAAAGCTGGAGGCCAACCCCGTCGGTGGAAGTATGCCAGATGACCAGATCGTACTGAGAGAGCACTTCAGAAGTCGGACTGCCGCCGCCACCGGCTGCGTCGAAAACCGTGTACTCATAACCAGCTGAGTCGAGTGCAAGCGCCAGAAACGCAGTGTTGCCGAAATTGTCCTTGGAGTCATCCACCAATAAAATAGAAGGCTGTGCGTACAAGCTAATGGCCAAAAGGAGAATGAAACCTGTGAGGAGGTGTTTCATGAGTTTTTAATATTTTTTGTTTGATTAGAAGTGTCCGACTTTAGAGCATGTTCAAAATTCCATCAATCGGCAGCAAGCGGGAAATTAGAACAAGCTATAGCGTCCGATATTAAGGTTAACGCACAAAATTACAATTTCAGGATTTTTTCCGAGTATTGAATTCCGTTAGAATCCGTCACCGTGAGCATATAAACGCCTCCGGGCAGGTCAGAAACATCCAGATAACCTGCGGGTTCAATGGCTTTAGTATACAGCAATTTGCCGCTCATGTCTGTAAGTACCGCCTGTACCACGATGGCATAATGGTTGAGTGTGATCTGGATGCGGCCGGAAGCTGGATTAGGGAAAACGCTCAAAGCCGAAGATTCTTGTGCAGGTGCATCTTCAACGCCGGTGATGCCGGAGCTGAGTTTAACCACCCAAAAATCCTCTTCCCCCAGGTTAGCGCTGACATCGCCGTTTGTAGAATTGGAATAGGCTACCAGAATATAACCGCCATCAGCAGTTTGTTCTGTTCCTGCGATTTGATCCTCGCCGCTGCCTCCAAGGATTTTTTTCCAGGTGATATTGCCGGAGCCATCCAATTTGACGACCCAGCAATCCTGATTTCCATAGTGACCAGTAACCTGGCCATCGTTTGAATAGGTTGTGACAGCCACAATATAACCCCCATCGCTGGTTTGCCGGATGGAATAAGGATTATCAGTATTGCTTCCCCCCAAAGTACGTTGCCATTCCAGAAGGCCGGTGGCGCTCAGTTTCAGCACCCAACCATCGCCTCCGCCAAGGGCGCCAACGACGTCGCCGTTGGAAGAATAGGTAAAAGCGGCAACAACATAGCCCCCGTCACTGGTCTGGATGATAGACACCGGCACGTCTTCCTTGTTTCCACCGAAAATGTAACTCCATTCCGTGGCGCCTTCTGCCGTTAATTTGACAATCCAGAGATCCGTTTCCCCCAGGCTAAAGGAGAGGTCTCCGTCTATGGAGCGGGTATTGCCCGCCAACAAAAATCCGCCATCAGCAGTTTGAATGGCATCGCTGCCACCGTCGAAGTTAGAGCCGCCAAGGGCTTTTTGCCATTGAATGGCGCCTGCAGCGTTTAACTTGATGGCCCACATATCAGTCAACCCGTGATTGCCTGACACATTGCCGTTAGAGGAACCGGCGGTGCCGAAAACGAAATAACCGCCATCAGTGGTTTGCCGCACAGATCCAAAAAAATCATTTCCGGTTCCACCAAGCGCCTTTTGCCATTCAATGGCGCCCGTTGCGCTCAATTTGACAATCCAAAAATCTTCGTTGCCGTGATTGCCCGACACATCGCCATCGTTGGATTCGGTTTGTCCTCCCAGGATATAACCCCCGTCTGTAGTTTGGTGAATAGCCCGTGCCCAGTCTGTGTCGCTACCGCCCAGGGTTCGCTGCCATTCAATCGTACCAACGGCGTCTATTTTTACTACCCAGCAGTCGCCATCACCTTGTGTTGAGCCTACGTCGCCGCTGTTGGAAGAATAAGTAATCCCTGCAACAATATATCCTCCATCTTCTGTGGGCTGAATTTCAGAGCCAAGGTCGCGGTTACTGCCTCCGAATACCCGTTGCCATTCAATGACGGGTTGGGAAAATGCACTGATTACCAGGACGCAAAAGCATAAGGTCAGTGTTTTTTTCATAAAGTAGTAATTTTATTGTTTTTAGGATGAGCAGTAAAAATATATAATATTCTAATACCTGACAGACTTTAACTTTTTTGTAAGAAACGGCCATTGGAATGCCGAAATGGAATATTTGAGTTCATGGCGGGCATTAACGCTTACTTTTTCCGGAAGGCCGTACAACTTTTCCCACAAGCCTACACTCTTTCCACAAGCATCAGTTCGCTGAAACCTTTGTAAAATGGCGACCTGTTAGCAAAAAGACACTTTTAGAATACTGAAAGGGGTTTTCAATAAGTTTCTAAGTACCTTTGCCGCGCGTTTTGCGAAACCAACGCATACATACCAGGATGAAGAAAATAGTCATTGCCTTTTGGAGCCTGCTGCTCATTCCCGTTTTTTCCTTCGCTCAGGAAGAAGTGTTCAACTATAGCGAGCCTAAAGATTACGAATTGGGCGGCGTAAAAGTGACCGGCGCGGATTACAGCGACGACAACGCCATCATTAGCATTGCCGGCCTTCGGGTGGGCGACAAGGTGCGCATACCCGGCCCCGAAATCCCCAAAGCCATCAAAGCGCTTTGGAAGTTGCGCCTGTTTGAGAGCGTGGAAATTTTGAAAGAAAAGACCATCGGTGATGTGATTTTTCTGGAAATCGTGGTGAAAGAGCGCCCGAGATTGACCCGCCACTCCTTCACCGGAACCAAAAAATCCTTCCACGACGACCTGAATGAAGAAGTCAACAAACACCTGCTGAAAGGCGGGATTGTGACTGAAAACGTGAAAGTAAATGCCAGCAAAGGCATCGAAAAATATTTTATTGAAAAAGGTTATTTAGATACCCGGGTGACGGTGCTGGAAGAAACGGATACTTCCCGGATCAACGCAGTGGGCTTAGTGTTTGATGTGGATCGCGGCAATCGCATTAAAATTCAGGACGTTACCTTCAGCGGGAACGAGAATGTCAAAGCCGGCAAACTGCGCAAGAAGTTAGAAAAGACCAAGGTAAAGCGCAAGATTTTTGCCTCTTCCAAATTGTTGAGGAACGAATACGCCGAAGACAAAAAGAAGTTGATTCAATACTACAACACGCTTGGTTTCCGCGATGCCTTGATTGTTAAAGACAGCATCTGGCGTGAAGAAGACGGCGATCTGCGCATCCACATTACGATCAACGAAGGCAAACGTTATTATTTCCGCAACATTGAGTGGAAAGGGAATTCCATTTACGATACGCCAACGCTTGCTTCGGTGCTCGGCATCGAAAAAGGTGCGGTTTACAACCAGGAATTGCTGGAAAACCGCCTCCGGTTCAGCCAGGATGGCCGCGACGTAAGTACGCTTTACATGGACAATGGCTATCTGTTCTTCCAGGTGGAACCAACTGAAATTTCTGTGGAGAACGACTCGATTGACCTGGAAATGCGCATCTTTGAAGGCCCGCAAGCCACCATTGACAAGGTGATCATCAAAGGCAACGACCGCACCCACGAGCACGTCATCCGTCGGGAATTGCGCACGCGCCCCGGCGATAAATTCAGCCGCTCGGACATCATCCGCTCGCAGCGTGAAATCATCAACCTCGGCTACTTCAACCCGGAAACGCTGGGCATCAATACCCCTGTTAATCCGGAGCGTGGTACCGTGGACATCGAATACAAAGTAGAAGAAAAACCTTCCGACCAGTTGGAACTTTCGGCAGGGTGGGGTGGTCAGCGTCGCGTAATCGGAACCCTTGGCGTGTCGTTCAATAACTTTTCGCTGCGCAATTTTTTTAAAAAAGAATCCTGGCACCCGCTGCCGCAAGGCGACGGCCAGCGCCTCTCCCTGCGCGCACAGACCAACGGAGATTTCTTCCAGTCCTATAACCTTTCGCTGACCGAACCCTGGCTCGGCGGTAAAAAACCGACTTCGCTTACGGTAGCCGGCTTCTACAACCGTTTTGCTTATGGAACCCGGGGCACCGATTTTTACCAGAGTTTCAACATCATTCAGGGAACCATCAGCCTTGGAACCCGCCTGAAATGGCCGGATGACAACTTTGTGTCGAGCACCGCCATCAACATCCAGACCCTGCAATTGACCAACTGGGCGCGGGGCTTGTTCCGCACCGACCGCGGCACGGTTATTTCGGAAGGCAATTACAACAACTTCAGCATCAAACAAACCATCGCCCGGTCTACGATCAACGACCCGATCTTTCCGCGCGAAGGCTCCAGCATCTCTTTGTCGGTACAGTTGACACCGCCCTATTCCCTGTTCAATAAAAAAGATTACAGCGATTTGCCGGAAACAGAAAAATTCCGTTGGCTGGAATACCACAAGTGGACCTTCAATGCAGAGTGGTACCAACCGATTGTGGGCAAATTAGTCTTGAAAGCCAGTATAAAAATGGGGCTTTTGGGGTCTTACAACAGCGATATCGGCACCTCGCCTTTCGAGCGCTTCCAACTCGGCGGCGATGGCATCAACAACCAGCAATTCGGCTTTGCCGGCGTGGACATCATTTCGCTGCGCGGCTATGAAGTGGCTGACCTGCCGGCTAACGTTGACCCAACCGGCGGCACCTCTGCGACGCCGTTGTACGATAAATTTACACTGGAATTGCGCTACCCCTTGTCGCTCAATCCAAGTTCTACGATCTATGTGCTGGCATTTGCGCAGGGCGGAAACTCCTGGCGTACGACGCGCGATTTCAATCCGTTCGACCTCCGGAGATCAGCAGGTATGGGCTTGCGGGTATTCCTGCCGATGTTCGGCGTTTTGGGCTTCGATTACGGCATCGGTTTCGACAAGAGCGGCGAACGCAGCTTGCGCAACATGGGTGATTTTAACATTATTCTCGGGTTTGAACCAGAGTAAATTATTTGAAGATAGGTGAGGCCAAAAAGAGTTGGCAGTTGGCAGGAGAACAGTTGGCAGTTTTGGGTTCACTTTGGATGAAAATTTAGAGGTTAAAAGAGTTGGCAGTTGGCAGGAGAACAGTTGGCAGTTTTGGGTTTACTTTGGATGAAAATTTAGAGGCCAAAAAGAGTTGGCAGTTGGCAGGAGAACAGTTGGCAGTTTTGGGTTTACTTTGGATGAAAATTTAGAGGCCAAAAAGAGTTGGCAGTTGGCAGGAGAACAGTTGGCAGAAACTTCAACCTTTGAATATCGAACATCATGGAATACATAACACTCCTGCCAACTGCCACCTGAAAGACTGCAAACTGCTACCTTTGGATATCGAACATCATGAGATACTATCTGATAGCAGGCGAAGCTTCCGGCGACCTGCACGGCGGCAACCTGATCCGGGCGCTGCGTGCAGAAGACCCCCAAGCCGATATAAGGGCCTGGGGAGGCGACCTGATGCAGGCGGCAGGCGCTACGGTGGTGAAGCACTACCGCGACCTGGCTTTCATGGGTTTTGTGGAAGTCATCAAAAACCTGCCGACCATTTTGCGCAATATGCGGTATTGCAAAAGCGATATTTTGCAATACCAGCCCGATGTGCTCATTTTAATTGACTACCCGGGTTTCAACCTGCGCATCGCCGAATGGGCTAAAACGCAGGGGCTGCGGGTTTTTTATTACATTTCGCCTCAGCTTTGGGCCTGGCACAGCAGCCGGGTGAAAATCATCCGGCGCGCCGTGGAACGGATGTACGTCATTTTGCCTTTCGAGCAGTCGTTTTATCAAAAACACAGCTACGAAGTAGATTTTCCCGGGCACCCGCTGTTGGATGTGGTGGATCAACACCCGCACGACTCCGATTTACGGGAGGCATACAACCTCCCCGACCGGCCTTTGATTGCCCTTTTGCCCGGCAGCCGGCGTCAGGAAATCAGCCGCATTCTGCTCCTGATGCTGGAAGTCATTCCGCAATTTCCCGATTACCATTTTGTCATCGCCGGCGCGCCAGCCATCCCGGAAGATTTTTACCACCAACTGCTTTCGGAAACAAAAGCGGGCGAACAGGTAACCCTTATCCAGAATCGTACGTATGATTTATTGCGGCAAGCAAAGGCTGCTGTGGTCACGTCCGGCACGGCAACGCTGGAAACGGCCTTGTTTGGGGTGCCCGAAGTTGTTTGTTACCGCGGAGGCAAGCTCTCTTATTGGATCGCGCGCCGCGTGGTGAACGTGCCTTATATTTCGTTGGTCAATTTGATTGTCAACCGAAAATTGGTGGAGGAGCTGATCCAGGACGATTGCAATGCCGGCAACATCAGCGCTGAATTGCGTCGCCTGCTTGACCCGGCTGCCATCCCATCCATCCAGGCGGGCTACGCAGCATTGCGCGAACAACTCGGCACGGCAGGCGCCTCTGCCCGCGCAGCGAAGATGATGGTGGAGAGAATCAAGGTTAAAGGATAAAGTAGAAAGGTTAAAGGTTAAAGTGGGCAAGTAGGCAAATTGGCAAGTAGGCAAGTGGGCAAACTCGTAAAGTTTGATCTTGAAAGGTGCCGCACTTTCTACTTTAACCTTTATCCTTTAGCCTTATTATTTCTTCGGTCTTGTCAAAAATTCAAAAAAAAAGGGGGCATTCCGAAAATATCGAATATTTTTGGCAGGAACAGTAATCACCAGTAATTGTCAGAAGCGCCGACATGCCCTATTTTTATCTTGCTGAAAAAACCATTACCTTCCCGCATCCGTCCTTAACCGACGATTACGGCATTCTGGCAGTGGGCGGCGATTTGTCGGCAGCGCGCTTGCTGGAAGCGTACCGAATGGGCATTTTTCCCTGGTTTAATGAAGGTGAACCCATCTTGTGGTGGTCGCCGGATCCCCGGTTTGTGTTGTTTCCCGACGAGATGAAGGTATCGCGCAGCATGCGGCCCTATTTTAACCAAAAAAAATTTAGGGTTACCCTGGATCAGCATTTTGAAACGGTGATGCGGCTTTGCGGAACCAGCGGCCATCGGAGCCGAAGTGGCGGAACCTGGATATCTGAAGACATGATAAAGGCGTATACCCGCCTGCACAAAATGGGTTTTGCGCATTCTGTAGAGGTTTGGAGAGGGGAGGAGCTGGTTGGGGGCTTGTACGGACTCTCTTTGGGCAAGGTGTTTTTTGGAGAGTCTATGTTTGCATTAGAAGCCAATGCTTCCAAATTTGGATTTATTACCTTGGTTCAATTTTTGACAGAAAAAGGGTTCCAGTTAATTGATTGTCAGCAGGAAACCAATCATTTGGGCAGCCTCGGCGCCCGTGCTATAGACCGGGAACAGTTTTTGGATTTGTTGAAACTAAATGAAAAAGAAGAAACGTGGATTGGGCGGTGGGCGGTTGACGGTTGACGGAGTATTACCTCTGCTAATTATTTTTTTATTGATGATTGATGATTACATGATTGATAATTGATGATGGACACGACATGACCCAAAAACATCAAATGATGTGGGTTTATACATCATCAATCATCATTTATCAATCATCTCTCATCAATGACTCTTTTTTTCACCCGGGGACATCCTCCCCGTCTTGAAAATTATCCTTGTTATGCGCTTTAAAATCACGCTCCTTTTGATCGTCAGTGCGTTGACCCTGGCTTTTCGGAACTCCGAAAACAGTTTGTATCCCGTGGGGTATTTTCGGTCTCCGATAGACGGGCAGATCCAGTTGACGGCTACGTTCGGCGAGTTGAGGCCCAACCATTTTCATGCAGGGTTGGACATCCGCGGCCCGGAAGGCACGCCACTGTATGCGATTGCAGATGGCTACGTTTCGCGCATCCGGGTGCAGGCCAGCGGCTACGGGAATTCCATTTACATCACCCATCCCAACGGCTACACCAGCCAGTATGCACACTTGAGTCGGTTCAACCCCGAAATCGCAGCCTATGTTAAAAAAATGCAGTACGACCAGGAGCGCTTTGAAGTTGACCTGCGGCCATCCAGTGTGGTTTTTCCTCTCAAAAAAAGCGACCGCATCGGTGCTACCGGCAATACCGGCGGGTCGCGTGGGGCGCACTTGCATTTTGAGATCAGGGACACCAAAACGGACGAATTGGTGAACCCCATGCTGTTTGGATTTAAAGTCAACGACACCACCGCGCCGCGCATGTACGAGTTGAAAACTTACGGCCTCAGCACGCAGCACGAAACCATGAACAGCAAAATCCAAACGGTCATCAAACCCAAAGGCGCCAAAAACTACAAAGTCAAAGGCGACACACTCTATGTCACTTCACCCCGCGCAGCTTTTGGATTGAAGGTGTACGACTTCATGAACGGATTGAACAATAAAAATGGCATCTACAGCCTGCAACTCTACCGCAACGATACTCTGAGCTACCGTTTTGACATGGAAAATTTCAGCTACAATGATACCCGCTACCTGAATGCGCATTTAGATTACGAAGAACAGATTGCGCGCAACAGTTATTTTTATCGCAGCTACGTTTTGCCTGGCAATTGCCTGCCCATTTACAAACAGCGTTTGAACGACGGCGTGGTCGCGATGCGCCCGGGTAAAGCCACTAAAATTACGCTCATCGCCACAGATATTGGCGGAAACCGCTCGAAGTTAATCTTTTGGGTGAAATACAAAGCGCCGACGACCACGCCCGAAAAAGGCGACTATGCTCAAAAACTGCCTTACCACCAAAAAGCAGATTTTGAATCTGATGGCATCCAGGTGCGCTTCCGGGAAGGCACTTTTTATGAAAATGTTTATTTCAAATACCACAAAAGCCGGGTTACTGCGAAGAATGTCTATTCGGCGCTGCACCACCTGCACCGTGCGCGCACGCCGGTGCACGACTTTTTTCCGATTGCGTTGCGCCCCGACTCTGTTTTGCCTGCACATTTGCAGCGCAAAGCATTCATCGGCCAACGGCGCAGCAACGGGGGAGCAACAAACTGCGGCGGAACCTGGAAATCCGACGGCTGGATGCATACCGAAATCCGCAGTCTGGGCGATTATTGCATCATGACCGACACGGTGCCACCCTGGATCACGCCTTCCAAATTCCAGTACGACATGAAAACGCTTAAACGCATGTCGTTCAAAATCAGCGACAACTACTCCGTTGCCCCGAACGTCAAGGGGCTTCAATACCGCGCTTATGTAGACGGGAAATGGATCCTGATGGAATTCGACGCCAAAAGCAACCTGTTGTACCATTGGTTCGACGCGAAATTGCCGGAGGGCGAGCACCAGCTTTGCTTACATGTGAGCGATGCGCTGGGAAATGAGCGGGTATTTGAGGGGAAGTTTTTGAAGTAGTTTGCAGACAATTAGTTAGTTTGCAGTCTTTCAGGTGGCAGTTGGCAGGAGTGTTACATCTTTGATGATGTTGGATATTCAAGGTTAAAGTTTGCAGTCTTTCAGTAGGCAGTTTGCAGGAGTGTTATGTATTCCATGATGTTCGATATCCAAAGGTAGCAGTTTGCAGTCTTTCAGGTGGCAGTTGGCAGGAGTGTTATGTATTCCATAATGTTCGATATTCAAAGGTTGAAGTTTCTGCCAACTGTTCTCCTGCCAACTCTTTTTGGCCTCTAAATTTTCATCCAAAGTGAACCCCAAACTGCCAACTGTTCTCCTGCCAACTGCCAACTTTTACCTATTAATACCCATACCATGATCACATTAAAAAGTGGCGACCGCGCACCAAAATTCTCCGGCGTCAATGAAAATGGAGAAAAAATATCCTTGGCCGATTACAAAGGCAAAAAGCTGATCCTGTTTTTTTACCCTGCCGACGGCACGCCAACCTGCACAACGGAAGCCTGCAACCTGCGCGACAACTACGAATTGCTGCGCGAAAAAGGCTTTGAACTGCTCGGCGTCAGCCCTGACAGCGAAAAGAAGCATCAGAATTTTATCCAGAAATACAACCTGCCTTTTCCTTTGCTGGCCGACAAAGACCTGAAAATCATCAAGGCTTACAGCGCCTGGGGCCCAAAAGTGCTGTTCGGCGTTCACTACGACGGCGTATTGCGCAGCACGTTTGTGATCAATGGGAAAGGGGTAATCGAACAGGTGATTGCCAATGTGAAGTCGAAATCTCACGCGGAACAGATTTTGGAAGGGTAATTAGGAAATAAAAAAGGGTTTCAGCCGTGCGGTTGAAACCCTTTTTTTTTGTTTTCCGGCAGGATACCGGATCTTTACTCCGGGCAAAACAGACGCTGAAGAGAAAATTAAGGTTTACGCTGTTGCATCCATCTGCCCAAAGGCAGGACAATACCTTGTTATTTTGCACCTTTGTTGAATTACATCGGTACCTACAAAAGTACTCACCTTTAATATAAAAGTCAAGTAGAAAATTTGACATTTTTTTCAGAAATTTGACCTCCCTATTTGGTGAATTTAAAGTTCGAGTGCTCCGTTCGTTGAGCGGAGTCGAAACGAACGCAGCACTCGAACTTTAAAGACCTCCCTACTCAGCAATAGAAAAAGCAATGGTAAATCTAAGTGAACAGGAATTAGAACCGCTACGCTACCCGATCGGTCGCTTTAAAAGACCGACGGAAGTGACTGCGGATGATCTGGAACGGCACATCGCCACCATTGAGGCTTTGCCGCAACAAATCCGCGACACCGTTGCCGGGTGGTCCGACACGCAATTGGATACCCCCTACCGCCCCGGCGGCTGGACGGTGCAGCAATTGATCCACCACGTTGCGGACAGCCACATGAATGCCTACATCCGCATCAAACTGGCGCTGACGGAAGACGTGCCCACCATTAAACCTTACGAAGAAAACCATTGGGCCGAGCTGCCCGACGGGAAATCCGCCCCCGTGGAATGGTCTTTAGAATTGCTGAAATACCTGCATCTGCGCTGGGCGATGTTGTTGCGCGGCTTGGATAAGGAACAATTGGAACGCGAATTTTTGCACCCTGCTTATACCCGCGCTTTTCGCGTGGACAGCATCCTGGCGCTCTACGATTGGCACAGCCGGCACCATTTGGCGCATATTCAGGGGCTTCGGGACAGGATGGGGTGGTAAAAGTTTCGATAAATGTGGCATACTACATCATCAATCATCATTAATCAATCATCTTTCATCAATGCTCTTTTTTTTATTGATGATTGATGATTGATAATTGATAATGTATAGGAACCCGAAAACAAGGAATTCAACCCCTGTTTTGGTTAAAGATAAAAAAAGTGCTTTACGCTACCGCAAAAATTCTATATTTGCGCAGTTTTTTCAGAAAGGAGGCGTGAGAACGACAGGATGCGCCCCCTGATCTTCAAAATGTAAAATTAAGATAAGTCATGCAAGGCAAAGGGATTGTGAAGTTCTTCCTCATCGTCATGACGTTGGTGACCTTAGTGCAGTACGCTTTAATCTACCCTACTTCAAAGGCAGAAAGAAAAGCAGATGCCTATGCGCAGGCCGCGTCCAATAATGCTCCGGATGAACTCCAGAAGAAGGCGGTGTTCAAAGTGAAACGCGCGGAGTATTTGGACTCCATTTCCAATAAACTGGTTGTAGACTGGCGGCCACTGTTGTCGTTTACCTACCAGCAGCTCAAAGCCCGTCAGTTGGCGCTCGGTCTTGACCTTAAAGGCGGGATGAGCATCATCATGCAGGTGGATCTGAAAAATTTCATCAAAGCATTGGCCGGCAACAGCCAGGATCCAGCGTTAGCGCAGGCCCTGACGAACACCTCTAATGCGCAAAAAGCGGATCAGGCCGACTACATCACGCTCTTTGCCCGCGAATACGGCAAAGTTGCCAATGGCAAAAAATTGGCTTCTCTTTTTTATAAGAACGCAGAGCTTCGCGAAGAAATCAATTTTGAAAGCAGCGATGGCGATGTAATTTCAGCCCTGCGCACCCGCGCAAACGAAGCTGTAAACCGCACATTCGAGCTGCTCAAGCAACGGATTGACAAACTCGGGGTAACCCAGCCAAACGTATTCCTCGATTCCGAACGCGACCTCATCGTCGTGGAATTGCCGGGTATTGACAACCCGGAACGCGCCCGTAATTTCCTTCAGGCAGCGGCAAAACTGGAATTCTACAACGTTTACCGCATGGGCGACCCTGGTATCCAGGATGCATTCTTAGCGGCGAATGAGCGCTTGATTGTGACCGAAGGCGTTACTCAGGTAGAACGTGAAATCAAAAGCACTGATCTTGATACGGTGTACGTGAGAGACTCAACTGGGGCTGAGATTACGCCACGGCAGATCGAGCGGATTGATACCATGCCCAATACCGAAAACACCCTGAAACGCGGTCCGCTGTTCGAGCGCTTTACGCTCAATGGCGCAGGTCCGCGCGCTTACGGTCAGGCGGTTATGGGAACGGCGCTGGAAAGCGAGCGCGCCCGCATAGACACCTTCCTGAACCGCGAAGACATCAAGAACCTGTTCCCCCGCGATGCGTTCTTCCGTTGGGGGCGCAAGCCGGTCAAAGACTTTGAAACGAAAGAAATAACGGAGGAATACGAGTTGTATGCCCTCAGAATGGAACCGAACGGCAAAGCGCCGCTTACTGGCGATTACATCAGCCAGGCTGGTACCTCGCTCGACCAGCGCAATAACGAAATGAGTGTTTCCCTTAGAATGGCAGGCGAAGGCGTTACCATTTGGAGGAAAATGACAGAAAAGGCAGCTGCCGACAACAATCGGGAAATTGCCATCCTGCTCGATAACGAAATCGTGTCGGCGCCGGGTGTTCAAAACCCGATTCCTTCCGGGGATTCGCAAATTACCGGCGACTTCACCATTGAGGAAGCCACCGACTTAGCCAGCATCCTCGAAATTGGCAGCTTGCCGGCGGAGACGAAAATTATTCAGCAATCAGTGGTAGGCCCGTCACTTGGCGCTGAAAACATCAGCAAGAGTATGATCGCCATGATCATCGGCTTCCTGATCGTACTGGCCTTTATGATCTTTTATTATGGCGGCGGCGGTATCATTGCCGTGATCGCTTTGTTCCTGAACGTCTTTTTCATCTTTGGTGCCTTGGCATCCTATGGAGCTGTACTCACCCTGCCGGGTATTGCCGGTATTGTACTCATCATGGGTATGGCGGTGGATGCCAACGTAATCATTTACGAGCGGGTACGAGAAGAACTCCGGGAAGGCAAAGCCCTGGCGACTGCGGTTTCCGAAGGTTTCAGGCATTCCTATTCGGCCATCATTGACTCCAACGTGACCACCATCTTATCCGCTATGGTTCTGGCTTACTTCGGCCTTGGTCCCATCAAAGGTTTTGCGGTGGTGCTGATCATTGGTGTGCTTTGCACAATGTTTACCGCAGTGTTGATCGCCCGCCTGATGTTCGACTACTGGTTGGGCAAAGGCAGGTCCATCAGTTTTTCAACAGCTCCCACTAAAAATGCCCTCAGCAAGGTCAATTTCGACTGGCTGGGCTATCGCAAATACGCGTACATGTTCTCGGCGGGCATCACCCTCATCGGTTTGGTTTCCTTCTTTACCCGGGGATTTGAATTGGGCGTTGATTTCAAAGGCGGTTATTCCTACAACATTACTTTCGACAACAGCCAAAGGGTAGAAGCCGAACAGGTGCGCCAGGCATTAGCGCCGGTATTTGACGGCAAAGCGCCGCTGGTAAAGGCTATTGACACAGAAAACACCTATAACGTTGTCACGGATTACCTGATCAACGCGACGGAGCCTATCAATGGCGTTGAACCGGCAGACATGGTCATGAGGCAGCTTTACAAGGGCGTAAACACACTGTCTGGCGGTACGGTGGACTCTTTACAATTCAAAGATCCAGATGGCGCCGGTACGCACATCGAAAGTTCGAGTAAAGTAGGACCGACCATCGCCGACGACATCACGCGCAGCGCATTCTGGGCCTTAGGTTCTGCCCTGTTGCTGATCTTCCTCTATATTTTTATCCGATTCAGCAAATGGCAATACAGTTTGGGCGCCGTGGCTGCTTTGTTCCACGATACGCTGATTGTATTGAGCTTGTTTTCGCTGTTCCACGGAATAGCCGGCTTCTCGCTTGAAATTGACCAGGCGTTTATTGCGGCCATTCTTACGGTCATCGGTTATTCGGTCAACGATACCGTGATCGTATTCGACAGGATTCGCGAATATTTGGGTTTGCACGCACAGGGTAGTCGGAAAGAAATCATCAACCGCTCGCTGAACGTCACGCTGAGCCGTACGTCGCTCACCTCTGCAACGACTTTGTTCACGGTGATCGTGCTGTTCTTCTTCGGGGGCGCAAGCATCAAAGGCTTTGCTTTTGCACTGCTGGCAGGTATCCTCGCCGGTACGTATTCTTCGGTTTACATCGCAACGGCGCTTATGTACGACTTCACCCGCGACAAAAACGCTGAAATTGTGCATACACCTAAAAAAACGACTACTAGAGCAACGGCCTCGTCAAAGTAACCTTTTAGTGGTTTGAAAATAATGGTGAAGCCGCCTTCCTGAAATTTTTGGGAAGGCGGCTTTGTTTTTTCCTTATGTCTGCCTGTTGACCGACAACGATAACTCCAAATCCCTCAGCAACAAAGCCCCCGCACCAAGCGTTATTTTCAATATCTTCAAGGTTCAAAATCCTTACCAGATGCCCGTACAAACTACACGCCTTCTCGTTCTGCTGCTGTTGGCCCTCTTGGTTGCCTGCAATTACACACAAAAAATCCGCGACGGCCGCACCGCCTTCGACCGCAAGCAATATTCCGTGGCTACCGGCCTGCTTCAAAAAGAATACAACAAAGCCAAAACCCGCCTCGAAAAAGGGAAAATAGCCTATTTGATGGGGCTTTCCTACAAAGAATTGGGCAAAAGCGACGTGTCCATCCAATGGTTCCGCACCGCCTACGACAACCAGGCCGGCGTGGACGCTTTGCGCGAATACGCCTTCGCCCTGAAGCAGGCTGAGCAATACGAAGAAGCGATGGGCGCCTTCAAAGACCTTGGCATTGAGATTGGCAGCCCTTACGAATACCGCCGCGAAATCGTCGCCTGTGAAAACGCGCTGGGCTGGAAACAAACCAAAACCAAAGAATACGTGGTGGAACCGTTGCCTTTCAACTCATCGGTGGCTGATTACGCGCCTGCCTTGTTTAAAGACAACCAGCTGGTATTTACCTCCGATCGGAAAAACAGCACCGGCGAGGACACCTACAACTGGACGGGAAACGCCTTTTCAGACCTCTACATCGCCGACGCCTCGGGCAGTGTGGTGAGCGGGTTCAGTGAAACCCTCAACACAACCGACAACGAAGGAACTGCCGTATTTAACGACAACCAGAGCGAAGTGTATTTTACGCGCTGCTATGGTGGTAAAAAGGAAGATGCGTATTGCAAAATTTTGCTCAGCGAAATCAAAAATGGCGCCTGGCTGCCTGCGCGCCCGCTAGATTTGCTGGACGGCGAAAACCTCAACTACGGCCAGCCGGCCATTTCTGCTGATGGCAAAAAGCTTTTTTTCTCCTGCAACCACCCCGAAGGTTGGGGTGGCTACGACATCTGGGTGTCTACCCGCACCGCCGATGGCTGGGCGAAAGGGGAACTGATGAGCAGAAGCATCAACACGCCGGGCAATGAGAAATTTCCTTCCGTGGATGGCGATACCCTCTATTTTTCTTCCGACCACCATATTGGCATGGGCGGATTGGATATTTTCAGAACCTACAAAATGAACAATGGCTCGTGGGCGCCAGCTTATAATCTGAAACTGCCCGTTAATTCGGGGGGCGACGATTTCGGGTTTGTCGTTGACCGCAACGCAAACCTTGGCAAGGACGTGCTCCTGAAGGGCTATTTCAGCTCCAACCGCCAGGGTGGCGCCGGCAGCGACGACATTTACCGCTTTGAGAAGCGCATTCCTCCGCCTGCCCCGCCCGTGGATTCGACCAAACTGAAGGCACTGGCTTACAAAATGATCCTCGACGGCTTCGTCGTGGAAAAAATCTTTGAACAATCGGGTAACCCCAACAGCCGTGTATTGGGCCGCAAGCCGCTACCGGGCTCGAAAGTGGAAATCCGCTTCGGCAAGGAGAAAAAAAACGTGACGGTGGGTGAAGATGGCCTGTTTACGCTGGAACTGAACGAAAATACGGACTACAATTTTTTGGCTTCCGCCGAAAACTACCTGAACAACAAGGCTGCGTTTTCCACCAAAGGCATCGGCAAAGACCCGGACAACCCCGTGCAACGCTTTGAAGTGGAAATTGTGCTCGACCGGATTTATTTAGACCAGGAAATCCGCCTCGAAAACATCTACTACGATTATGACAAATGGGACATCCGCAACGACGCCAAACCCACTTTGGACGCCCTCACGGAAACCCTGCGCCTGAATCCGCTGATCCGCATCCAGTTGTCGTCCCACACCGACTGCCGCGGCGCTGACGGCTACAACGAGCAATTGTCGCAACGACGGGCCCAATCGGCTGTGGATTACCTGATCACCAAAGGCATTGACGCCAGCCGCCTCAGTGCGCGCGGCTACGGCGAAAGCCAGTTGGAGATCAATTGCCTCTGTGCCCGCTGCACCGAGGAAGAGCACCAGGCAAACAGGCGGACGACGTTTAAGATTTTGGAGTGAGTTGTACCGCCGAACTCTGATTCGGCGGCTTCGAGCGACTTCATCAGCCGTACCGCCGAACTCCGATTCGGCGGCTTCGAGCGACTTCATCAGCCGTACCGCCGAACTCCGATTCGGCGGCTTCGGGAGTACTAACGAACTCCGATTCGGCAAGAATAGCCCGCATAGCCAGGTAGGTATAGATTTACGAAAAAAAATCCCTTACTTTTACCGGGAATCCAAAACCTGCCACCACTCATGATCACATTTCGCATTGCCGATGCATCCGATTCAGCTGTTATTTCAATGCTGCTTGCCGCGCTTTTTGAAGAAGTCGAAGGCAGCCCGGAGGCCGAAGAAATTTTTGCGATTTTTGCCGAAATGGAAGAAGACGACAGCCATTCCACTTTGCTGGCCTTGGACAAAGATGACGACATTGTGGGTATTGTGACCATTGTGGAGTGCCTCTCCATTTCTGCGGGCGGCAAATACGGCGTGATCAACGAACTCTACGTGGTCCCCGAATACCGCTCGGAAGGCGTCGGCAAAATGCTGGTGGACGAGGTCAAAGCCCTGGCGGAAAACTTAGGCTGGAAGCGCATCGAACTCACCACGCCCGGCGATGAATTTTCAAAAACAATCCGGTTTTATGAGCGGGAAGGGTTTTATCGGATTGGGCCGAGGTATTGTTTTAGAACCTGATTAAAAACACTAACGTGAGCAATACGCTTTGAAGCCTTCCTCTGCGCCCTTTCTATAAGCAATTGGAGCTGATTTTTTGTTGATGGAAATCAGCAACCTCTGTGATTGATATCAACTAACGAAAAACAAAAGAGCTTCATATTTGAGAGGGATTCTATCGTTTTTATGTGCTGTGTTCTCAATACACGAATTCATAGAAATCCGATAAACCTGGATATAGATGAAACAGCCGCTCCTGATCAAATATGTGTTGCCCTTCACCGCCTGGTATGCCCTGATGATATTGGTTACAATCGTTATTGATTATATCCTTCACTATTTTCAATTAACCTCAGTTGGGCTTTACCTTGGGTATATCGGGACATTTTTGATCCTCATTTCTTTTCTTTATTCGCTGCGAAAACGCAGGGTGATTACCACAGGTTCTCCCAAAAAATACCTGATGCTGCACGAATACCTGGCCTGGATTGGGTCAGTAATGGTGCTGGTACATGCCGGTATTCATTTTAATGCAGTATTGCCCTGGCTTGCAACTTTTATGTTATTGATTAATGTAGCAAGTGGTTTAATCGGCAAATTCCTTTTGAAAAAATCAGGGGAATCTTTGAGTTTAAAGGAAAAAGCATTGCTTGATTCAGGCATGAGTAAAGAAGAAGCCGCTAAAGAATTATTTTTTGATGCAGTTACCGTGTCGCTCATGAAAAAGTGGAGGTCCATTCATCTCCCGATTGCATTGATGTTTGGCATATTGTCCATGTTGCATATCATCACCATAACCCTATTTGGAAAATGATGAAGTTAATTGGTTTTGCATTTCTGGCAGTAATGGTTGTTTTGATCGTGCAATTTCCCGACACGATGCTCAACCCGGGCATCCTCGCTAAAGGGCATCAATCCTTGAATCACAACTGTTTTTCGTGCCATCAGCCATTTGGCGGCATTGATAATAATAAATGTATTTCGTGCCATGAGCTAACTGAAATAGGAAAAGATAGTTTATCGAATATTATTATTGGAAAAGAAAAAATATTATTTCATCAAAACCTTTCAACCACAGCGTGTACGGCTTGTCATACTGATCACGCGGGCATGAATGCCAATATAACTTTAAGTACTTTTGAGCATGAAATATTGCCTAAAAATACGTTGAACAATTGTGTGAATTGCCACCAAAAGCCGGCTGACAACCTGCATACGCAAATATCAGCTGCGTGCAACAGTTGCCACAATACCAGCGACTGGAAGAATACCACAGATTTTAATCACGATATGCTCGGGTTGTCGGCTAAAAACAATTGCACTTCTTGCCATCAAACGCCTGCCGATGATTTCCATAAATCCTTAAAAGACAACTGCATCAAATGCCACAGCACCGAACAATGGGTTCCGTCTTCATTTGACCATTCCGCCTATTTTTTGCTTGATGGGGATCACAATGCTAAATGCAGTACCTGCCACGTAAATAATAATTATAGCGCCTATACTTGCTGTGGTTGTCATGAGCATACCCCTGCCAATATCCTTGCTGAGCACAACGAAGAAGGGATTTACAAAATCAACGATTGCGTTTCGTGCCATAAAAGTGCGAGCGAGGGAGAAGGAGGAGAGGGTGGAGAGGGTGGAGAGGATGACGATTGAGTGTTATTGTTAAACAACGATTATTTCAGCCTGTATGTCTATCCGTACCTTGTGCTTCCTAAAAAATGCCAGGTTCAATTCGTTGTCTATTTCCTGAAAGTGACGGTGTTTTTTGTTGCAGGCAAAGGCTTTTTTATGCCTGAATGCATTGATGTCATGATTTTCTTTGAAAAACTCGATTGTTGATTCAAGCTGTTCAATTGCTCCGGTAATCCATCCTTTTGGTTCGTTTTTCAGCTCAACAAAGAAGAGGTGTTCTGATGAGGTGAGCATTCCATCACACCGTCCTCTTCCAGCGTATTCATGATCATGGATGATGCATTTGTCAATAGGTGTAAAAACAAGTTCAATGGCATGATCATTTTTTACGGTTGCAATCCAATTAGCCGGAGCATCGGTGTTGCTATATGCTTTTTTACCATCCTGATTGTCGCACAAACCGAATACTAAATCCTTACGGGCGTCCTCCTGGCAGTTGGTTACAAGGAAATTTAAGCTCATAACTCTTCTTCTATTTCAAGCAATGCATCAAAGAGTCTGTTCCCTTCTGCAATGGATTGATTGAGGTAATTTTTATCAGATGGGATACCTTCCGGAGCAGGAAGTCGGGTAATGGTTCCCAGGGTTTCATCCAACTGATAAATGACGGTATCTTTAACAGAAACTACTGCATCAGCAGGAACTATTTTATTGAGCTTTTCTGTAAGCGCCTCGCGATTTGTCGAATCTTTAATTTTATCCATCAAGTAGGCGCCCTGAATAGCAATGTTGAGGTAATTGATGATGTATGGGCTGTGTGTGGTCATAATTAGCTTGTTTCCTTCACTCATGTTGTTGAATTCTAACAGACTATTCAAAATCTGTCGCTGGGAGCTCGGGAATAAATTCTGTTCCGGTTCTTCTACTATATTTATGAATGCCTTGTTTTGAAATTTAGCTCTTATCTCATTAGCTTTCTGTATTTTTTCTTCATCATTAAATGCATTGTTTGACATTATTTTACTTATTTGGGCATTCATTCTTATACTTTGATCAACGCTTATGTTATCCGGGGTAATTTCCGAACCATTTTTTACAATTAGACCTAAGCTCAATGAAACAAGGAATAACGGAACAAGGGATTGAAAACCACTTGAAGCTACCAATAGGTTAATATTAAAATCTTTTCCAATAATAAAAGATGAATCGGATTCTTCGTCATATTTATAATAGACATCGTTTATGGGCAAAGGAATTTCTTTACCCTTGGATTCAAATTGACCTCTTTTTAATTCTTCTGCAAATTCAAAAAGCGGCGGGGGTAAGCCTCTAACTCCCGTTGCATTCTTAATGACGGTCAGAAAATTTCTTTCAGCAGGTACATACATGATTTTAGGCACTATGTAGATGCTTGGCGTATAATTAAGTGTTTTTTTATCTGGATTATTTTCCAGCTCATCCAGAGAGTACAATATAGAACAGGAATTGCCATGATACTCAATAATGGTGTCTTTTTTGAAATACCCTTTCAAGCCTTGATATTCAAAATAATTTTGGAAATCAAGGCGATTGTGAATCCAAATAGAATCCCCTCTGTTTAATGCTTTTTCTAGCCAACTCAATGTAGAAATAACTTTGGCCACCGTACTTTTCCCACTCCCCTGATTCCCAATAAATACAGTCACCTTCTTTACCTCCATCCAGCCATCGTTCTCCTGAAAGCCTTCTTTGATGGGTCCGAAGTTTTTTATTCTTATTTTACTCATCTTCTTTTCGTTCAGATTCAGATACTTGATCCGGTAAAACAACTTTATGATTGTTCATTTTGCTAAACAAAGGTACGGAATCCCACCAAAATTTTTCTTACCAGGCGCATTAGCTTTCAAAACCTGCTTCAACGGTTTAGCTAAGAACAACAACCATTTTTATGTGATCAACATCACGAAGCGCTCGCCAGAATGCCGGTACCTTTGCAGCGGAGCATCGCGCAACCGATGCAAGTATGTTTTTTCTGTTTAATAAATTGACCATCCATTCTTTATGATCAATCAAATGCTTTTTACCGGCTGGAATTTCATGCGTTGGCTACGCCTCGGATTGGGTTCTTTTATTGCCGTGCAGGCCATTCAAACCTCCGACCCTTTTGCCGGGTTCCTTGCGGCATTTTTTCTGTTCCAGGCCGTTACCAATACCGGATGCTGTGGAGTTGGGGGGTGCGCAGTGCCAATTTCTAAAGCTGCTGGAAACAAAGTTGAAAACGTTGAATTTGAGGAAGTAAAATAAAAAAAAACAATATGAAGTCGCTCTTCATTTTATTATCGCTTTCGGTGCTGGCATGGTCAGCGTCCGCTCAAGCCAGCCCTTTCAATATTATGCTTGAACCCATGTCCGTGCCCGGTCTGGGAGGGCTTCAATCCTATGCTTTTGGCCAACACAACGGCAAATGGCTGATCATTGGAGGCCGGCTCGACGGGTTACACCGCAGGCAACCGTTTGCTACTTTTGACCTGGCTGGACACAATAACCAACTCTTTGTTATTGACCCGGTTACCCTGCAAAAATGGTCGGCGCCGCTTACTTCCCTTCCGCAACCGATGCAGGAACAGTTGAGTGCTACCAACATGCAATTCTTTCAGGAAGGGAATTACCTTTACTTAACCGGGGGCTATGGGTATAGCAGTACAGCTGGGGACCACGTCACTTACGACAAACTCACCGCTGTAGAAGTGCCTGCCGTGATCAATGCCATCGTCAATGGGACGTCTTTTATTACAAATTTTCGCCAGATAGCTGATGCTCAATTTGCCGTAACAGGCGGACATTTATCTAAAATTTACGACACATATTACTTAGTAGGTGGTCAAAGATTTGAAGGGCGATACAATCCGATGGGCCCGAATCATGGCCCCGGGTTTGTGCAGGAATACACCGACCAAATCCGAAAATTCAAGATCAACGACGATGGGGTCACGCTTTCGGTGACCCATTTGCCGGCGCTGACGGACACGGAACAGTTGCATCGCCGGGACTACAATGTTGCTCCTCAAATTTTGCCCAATGGACAAGAAGGCATTACGGCCTTTTCGGGTGTTTTTCAAAAAACGGTTGATTTGCCATTTCTCAATTGTGTGAATATAGACAGCAGCGGCTATGTTGTAAATAATAATTTTTCCCAGTATTACAACCATTACCATTGTGCATTTTTACCGCTTTATTCGCTCAGTGCCAACGAAATGCACACCGTTTTTTTTGGCGGAATTGCACAATTTTACGACAGTCTGGGCACGCTGGTACAGGACAACAACGTACCGTTTGTCAGGACGATAGCCCGGGTTACCCGCAGTGCTGACGGCGTGATGGCAGAATATAAATTGCCCGTTGAAATGCCTGCTTTGCTGGGCGCGGGGGCTGAGTTTATCCCTCTGGAAGGACTCCCAGTTTATGAAAACGGCGTGCTTAAATTAGATGAACTGTCCGGGGACACCCTCCACGTTGGCTATATTTACGGCGGCATCGCCAGCACCGCATCCAATATCTTTTGGATCAATACGGGGGCGGAAAGTATCGCTAACAGCCAGATCTTTAAGGTTTTTGTTGTTGTAAATACACCAACTTCTACCCACGAGTTGAACCCTCAGAGTACTGGAACCTTGCAGCTGAAGGTGTTCCCAAATCCAAACAGCGGCATGTTCAGCGTTAAATTCCAACTGCCTGAAGTCACACCAGTCTGGTTGAGCATCTCCGATATGAATGGGAAAATAATTGACCGGGAGGCTTTAAAAAACCTGGTAGCGGGAGAGAATAGGGTCACCCGCGAATTGAAAAGAGCGGTGGCAGGTAAGGCTTGTATTGTAACGGTGGAAACAGAGGTGGAGCATGCTTCTGTAAAGGTGGTTATTCAGGAATAAATAACCTATTTTTTTCATTCGATGTGTCTACGTGTCGGACACGTGCCAAGTGTCC